>NZ_JBEXNQ010000007.1:0-314834 GCF_040611155.1 Streptomyces sp. NPDC002994 | reverse complement strand
CGGGCGTGCGGGGCGCGCAACGGTGCGGTGTGTGGGTGGGTGGGTGGGTGGGTGGGTGGTGGAATCAGAAGGTCAGATTCCAGGCGTCGATCCTGCCGGTGTCCTGGGACGCGATGTCGCGGACACGGAGCTTCCAGGTGCCGTTGGCGGCTTCGGAGGAGGCGTTCACCGTGTACGTCTTGGCCACGTTGTCCGTGCCGTCACTGTTGGCGAAGTCCTCCAGGAGGTACACCGTCCCGTCCGGTGCGACGAGTGAGACGACCAGATCGCCGCGGTACGTGTGCTTGATGTCCACGCCCACCTTGAGGGTGGCCGGCGCGTTGCCGGTCACCCCCGCGACGGTGAGGGGGCTGTCGACGGTCGCGTTGTCCGCGATCGTGACGTCCGCGGTGTTCTCGAAGTACGAGCCCGGGGTGGGGGGCGTGCTGCCGACGGCCTGGAGCGCGTCGGTCTGTCCCTCGCCGAAGAAGCCGTTCTTGGTGACCGTACCCGTGCACCGGCTGTCCGACGGGCAGGCGGTGTCGGTCGCCTGGACACCCAGCTTGGAGCGGAGGTCGGCCGGGGTGGCGGTCGGGTTGATGCTCGCCAGGAGCGCGGCGACACCCGCGACGTGCGGGGAGGCCATCGACGTACCGTTCATGTTGCCGTACTTGCCGCCCGGCAGGGTCGAGTAGACGCCTGACGTACCGTCACCGCCCGGAGCGGCGATGTCGATGACACCGTTGCCGAAGTTGGAGTACGACGCCTTCACATTGCCCTTGCCCATCGCGGCGACGGTCACGACGCCCGGCAGCTCGGTCGGGATGTCGAGGCAGGCGTTCGTGATCGTCCGGGTGACAGGCGTGGAGTCGTTCGGGCTCTCCGTGTCGACCGTCTTGTTCGCCAGGTCGAGGTTGGAGTTGCCGGCCGCGGCGACCTGGAGCGAACCCTTCCGCTCCGCGTACTCCTGGGCGCGCTTGACACCCTCGATGATGGCCGCCTGGTCGGCGTTGTCCGGGCAGTTGAACTGCCACGGGTCGGTGTAGTAGCTGTTGTTGGTGACCTTGAATCCGTGGTCACCGGCCCACATGAAGCCGCAGATCGTGTTCTCCGCGAAGAACAGGCTGCTGCCCGGCTCGGCGATGCGGACCGAGGAGACCTTGACCCCCGGCGCCACCCCGACGACCCCCTTGCTGTTCTTGGCGGCCGCGATCGTGCCGGCGACGTGCGTGCCGTGCGTGCCGACATCACGCCAGGCTCCAGCGCGGGTGTCCGCCTTGCCGTAGGCGCACGAGACGGAGTCGGCGGCGTTGAAGTTGGGGGCGATGTCCTGATGCTGGTCGTCCACGCCCGTGTCGAGTACGCCGACCTTGACCGACGCCGAGCCGGTCGTCACGGCCCAGGCCTGGTCCGCCTTGATCTGGGTCATGTCCCAGCGGTTCAGGCTCTCCGTGAGCGTGGTGGACGACTGGGTCGGGTTGGCCGGCAGCGCGGGGTTGTACGCGTCGGCAGGAACGTCCGAGGTGCGCGTCGCGCCGACCTGCTGCACTCCTGCGACGCCCCTCATGGCCGAGGCGAAGCCGCCCGAGGCCGAGTGCGCGACGATCACGCCGATCTCGTCGTACGAGGCGAAGACCGAGCCGCCGTTGCTGGCAACGGCCGTCCGTACGGCGCTGGTGTCCCCGGGGGCAGTGATCACGAGATGGGCGCGTGTACCGGCGGCCCAAGCGGCGGCGGCCTGAGGCTCCGCGGCTACGGCCGCGGCGGGGGCCGCGAGGGCCAGCGTGGCTCCCAGGGCTACGGCGGCGACCGCGGGGGCCTGGAGCCGGCTGAATATGTGACGTCTCAATGCGTCCTCCGAGTCCCGGCACGCCGATGGGGCCGCCGGGGACGAAACGTGTAGGGGGTTGACGCAAGATGTCAGACAGCCCGGCCGCGGAGTAAGAGGGGAATCCCTTGCAGTGCGCGGGACGCGAGGCGAGGGTCCCGGCGGCTGGGCCTCAAGTTGGCCGGCTCCGCGACCAGTTCGGCACCTCGGAGAGGCCGATTCGCGCGGTGCCCTACCGGCGCAGGAGAGAGAGCTACCGGTTCGTCTCGGCGAGGAAACGGACGACCACCGTCCGCTCGTCGGGTGTGAAACGGCCACGTGCGGCGTCGGTGCCGCGGGCGAGGGGGCGAAGTAGTCCCGGGCACCTTCTTGGCCGCCTCGGCGTAGTGCAGGTGCATCACCCGGCGGTCGTCCGCCGCACTGGTCGACCGCGGGCCGCGGCGTGGGTCTTCGTCAACGACGCCCCGTCGATCACCGCTCAGGAAAGCCTCGGCAAGCACTTCCAGGCGGGCTCGGGAACCCGGCAGTGATCATCGCGGACTCGGAGCGGGCCGCAGAGGTGACGGCCGCCGCGAGGAGCACCGAGGGTGTCGCGTCGGTCGCTGCCGTTTCGTCGTCCGGTCGGCCGGACGACGGCGAACCGCTCGTCGTGGACGGCCGGTTGCGCATCGACGCCACCCTCGAGGCGGCCGCCGACAGTGACGCCGCGAAGGACACGACTGAACGGCTGCGCGAGAAAGTGCACGCGGTGAGCGGCGCCGACGCGCTTGTCGGCGGCTACACGGCGCAGCAGTACGACACAGCAGACGGCCGCCCGTGACCGGACGGTCATCGTGCCTGTCGTGCTCGCGGCGGTCGCGCAGTCCGGTCGCGATGATCGGGGTCTTGTCGTCGTAGAGGTGGTGGCCACCGCGCTGCCGCTCTCCCTGCCACAAGTGGCGGGTGAGTTCGATCAGGCGCGGGATGGTGCGGTTGGGGTTGCGGTCGCCAATGTGGTTGAACACCAGCAGCACGGGCGGGTGCGGCACGTCGCCGGGCCGGCCGGCAGGGACCGTCCAGCGGGTGCGCCACATGGGGCGCTCCTTGCCGTCGGTGTCCTTCATCGTCCGCTTGAAGAAGCGCGCGTACTTCTCCGGCTTGTCCCCGATCTCCTCGGCAGTCTCATGGCAGTTGTCGACCTCGATGCCGCATGGGGCCGGCCCTGTAGGCCGTGCTCATGCCCACTCACGACGCGCCGGTGCATCCGTCGTCAGCCTCGACCTACGTAGCCCTCACAAAGCCTGACGCAACAGTCAAAGGCGCGTCCTGCCCGTCACTGACCGCCGGCAGTCCTGAAGCCTCGCGGATGGCAAGCGGCAGGTCGAAGCTGAGCACCTGGGTGACCGCGTTGTAGCTGACATCGGTTTCGATGGCGCCAAGCCCCGCAGCGGTGGGTCCGTCATCGATAGCGGCGAGGGCCGGGGATGGCTCTGCGAGCTGATCCCGCACACTGGCTACGCGCCCGACTTCCTCAACCCGGCCCCCGGCGGACCGGCCCCTACGCCGACGGACGAGTGGGACGCGATCCTCGCCTCGCCCGGGAGGCGCACAGGAGCATCGCGGGAGCGCTTCGCGACCGACAGGGACCGTGACGGACTGCCCGGCCTGAACTCCCGGCCTCCGCCTAGTGGTTGACCGCTCAGCGTCATAGCCCCGCGCGACCGGAGTGAAATCGGCCGGATCTCGCTCAACCGCCACGGCCGCGAGCAACTGCCTCTGTCCGTACGGAGTCCTGTCCGCCGACCGCAGTCGGAGACAGGAGAAATCGGATGTCAGCACTGCCCGTACGCAAGCTCCGCACCGGACTGACCGGACTCACCGCGGCGGTGGTGGCCGCAGCTGTCGCCACCACCGCCTTCGCGCCGGCCGCCGCGGCGAGCAGCGCACCGACCACGCACGACAGGACCCAGGAGGCGATCGAGGCCGCGGTGAAGGACGGGGTGCCGGGGGTGGTGACCCAGGTGCGGGACGGCAACGGCCCCTGGACCGGAACCGCCGGTGTCGCGGACCGCAGGACCGGACGCGAGCGGCACGGCCAGGACCGTTACCGCGTCGGCTCCATCACCAAGACCTTCGTCGCCACCGTGGTCCTCCAGTTGGAGGCCGAGGGCAGGCTGAGCCTGGACGACAGTGTCGACAAGTGGCTGCCTGGCGTGGTGCGCGGCAACGGTCACGACGGCCGCCGGATCACGCTGCGACAGCTCCTCAACCACACGAGCGGTGTCTACAGCTACACGGAGGACCCCGGCCTGGGAGAAAAGGTTTTCGGCCCCGGTTTCTTCAAGCACCGCTACGACACGTGGACGCCGGAGCAGTTGGTGTCGATCGCCATGAGCCACAAGCCGGACTTCGCGCCCGGCAAGGGCTGGCACTACTCCAACACCAACTACGTCCTCGCCGGAATGGTCATCGGGAAGGTGACGGGCCGTTCGTACGCGCACGAGATCGAGCGCCGCATCGTGAGCCCTCTGGCGCTGCGCGCCACCTCGCTCCCCGGCACCCGCGCGACAATGCCGAAGCCCGGCGGACGGGCGTACTCGAAGCTGTCCAGGGACCCGAAGGCGAAGATCCACGACGTCACGGAACTCAACCCGTCGATGGCCGGGGCGGCGGGCGAGATGGTGTCCAACTCCGCTGATCTGCAGCGCTTCTACCGGGTGCTGATGAAGGGCGATCTGCTCCCTGAGCGGCAGCTGAAGGAGATGACGACCACGGTATCGGTCGGAGATGGGGCGCCGCATATCCGCTACGGGCTGGGTCTGGTCCAGCAGAAGCTGTCCTGCGGCAAGGAGATCTGGGGCCACAGCGGCGGCATACACGGCTCGTCGTCGGAGGCGGTTACGACGCGGGATGCGAGCCACTCCCTCGCGCTGAACTTCAATGGGGACTGGGCCGGTGACAGTGGAGCGGTCCTGGAGGCGGAGTTCTGCGGCGAGGGGGCGGAGGAGGCGGTAAAGGCCCCCGGTGCGATTGAGGCGCTCAGGAGCGGTTTCTAGGCGGCGTCCTGGCGCACCTCGTCCGCAAAGCCGGACGGGCTGAATTTGTAGCCCGTCCGGCTTTGAGGACACTCCCCCAGACTTCGTCCGGGGGCACCCCCAAGGGCGTCCGGGGCCGGGGAGGGGCGGGTAGGGGAAAACAGCCCCGCAGGCACGCGTCAGCGCACCGGCACCAGCACCGCCGTCAGCAGCGCCGACGCAAGCACCACCGCCGCCAGCGCCACCACCTCAACTCGCGCCGCTCCCGCCGCGCCACACCCCCGCCGGGCCCCACGCAGCCCCCGCCGCGCGACCAGCGCCAGCGCGCTGGGCGCGGCGCTCGGGCTTGCGGGTGTACCAGTCCTTGGGCCCGGCGGCGCTGATGCAGAAGGGCTGGCCGGAGGGGTCGAGCAGTACGGTCCAGTGCTTGACGCCGGGTTGGTGGGCGGGCTTGGTGGCACCGAGACCGAGGAGGCGGTTCTCGGCGGCCTCGACGTCGCCGAAGGGGAGGTCGAGATGGAAGACGAGCTCGTCGGCGGCCCAGTTGGGAGCCTTGAAGGACTCGGCCATGTAGAAGACGTATTGTGTCGTGCCGTCGCTGATCACGGTTGCGCTCTCGCCGAAGGTCTGGGTGACGCACACTTCATCGTCGGCCCGGATCGCACGCACCTGATCGACCTCGACTTCGATGGGTTCGGGCGGCCAGCTCCACGACTCCAGCGTTTCCCGCGCGAGATCACGGGCCTGGGCGAACGCGCCCGACCCTCGGGTGATACGCCAGCTGCGGCCGATCACGGCGTCAGCAATCGCTCTCGCACATCTGTCCGGAGCTGATCACGCCCACGCCCATGAGTGTCCTTAGCCGAACTCGGATCGTCGGGTTTTAAGGGTACGGGGTCCATGGCGGATGCCGCTGCGGTTCTCCCGCCAAACCCCTCACCCAATCCCCTCACCAAGTCCCTTGTCTCCAGAGCCCGGTCGTATTGCCCGGCTGTTTAATCGGGCGGGCCGGGGCAGACGGTAGTCATGAATGATCTAGACGCTGACGTATCCAGGGGTGAACTCCGCATATGACCATATCCATGCGCAGGCTGGGACGCGGGAAGCGGAAAGCGGCCTTCAGCCTCCGGCAGACGGTCCTGTGCTTCGGACTCGTCGCCATCATTCTCTGCGGTGCGGGCCTCACTCTGAAGCTGGCCCTACGAGCGGCCGGCAACCGCCCGGCGGTTGCCGTGGCGACAGTCGTCGTAGCGGTCGCCGCGGCGGCGGCGCTGCGGAGCGTGCGCAGGCGCCACGGTGCGGCCCGCGTCGCCGATGCCGTAGTCGACGCCACGTACCGGGCCGTCGAGGCCGACGCCACCGTCGAGACTTTCACCTCCACGGACTACGCAGCCATGGAACCGGCGGACTTCGAGCAGGCCATCGCCGCACTGTGCGAGCGAGACGGCTGCAGGGACGTCCAAGTCGTCGGCGGAGCCGGGGATCTCGGCGCCGATGTCGTGGCCACCACGCCCGACGGACGGCGCATCGTAATCCAGTGCAAGCGCTACGGTCCCATGAACAAAGTCGGCTCCCAGGACGTTCAGCGCTTCGGCGGTACGTGCTTCGCGGTCCACGAGGCCCATGTCGCGGCCGTGGTGACCACCGGCGAGTTCACCCAGCCCGCCGCCGAGTACGCCGAGCAGTGCGGGATTCTCTGCGTCGACCGCTCGGGGCTCACCGCCTGGACCGACGGCATCGGATGCGCCCCCTGGGAAGAGGCGGTGGCCCAGATCGTCGGCGACAGCCGGTGACTCTTGCCTGATGACACGAATACAACCTAAAGGTCGGGAACGCACCCTCCTGGGAACAAGCTCCAACAGGGAGGACAGGAACATGGGAGCGACTTCCGCACAGGCCGCCGACACCGATCAGATGGAGGCCGCAGCCCCATCTCCGGTCGGCTCACCGGCCGGTGTCGAGGAGCTGCCTTGGATCGAGGACCCGGGGAAGGTTGCCCCGAAGGACGCTCGAGCACTGTCGAAGCTGTTCTTCGGGCAGCTCCAGGTCCTTGAAGAGGGCACTCACGAATACCAGTACGCACGCAACACCCTTGTCGCGATGAACCTTTCTCTGGTCCACTTCGCCGCGCGCCGGTTCCGCAACCGCAACCGCGGCAGCGGCGAGATGGAAGACATCATCCAGGTCGGCACCATCGGCCTGATCAAGGCCATCGACCGGTTCGACCTCTCGCGCGAGGTCGAGTTCACCAGCTTCGCCCTGCCGTACATCGTCGGCGAGATCAAGCGCTTCTTCCGCGACACCACGTGGGCCGTTCACGTTCCCCGGCGCCTTCAGGAACTGCGCGTCGAGCTCGCCAAGGTCAAAGAGCGTCTGGCGCTGGACCTCGGCCGCGAGCCGACCGTCAAGGAACTCGCCGAGCACCTGGACTTGAGCGAGGACGAGATCATCGAGGGCATCGTCGCCTCCAACGGCTACATGGCGGGCTCCTGGAAACACCCACCGACGGTGGTGACAACGGCCAGGGCGACTCGGCGCGTACCGTCGACCGACGTGCTGGGCGAGCCGGACCCCGCCATCGAAACGGTGGAAAACCTGCACACACTGGCTCCCCTCCTGAACCAGCTCGACGCCCGGGAGCGCCGCCTCCTCGAGATGCGCTTCGGGCAGGAGCTGACCCAGTCCCAGATCGGCGCCGACCTCGGCGTCTCCCAGATGCAGGTCTCCCGCCACCTCACCCGCACGATCGCCAAGCTCCACGCGGGCATGTTTCCCTGACTGTCCGGCCGGACCTGGCGGGGCAGCACCACCGGGGGCCCGCTCACAGCACGCCGCAAGCCTCCGGTACATCCGGAACTCCCTCCGGGTCGGCAGCGGCTCGAAGGTGCCGACCCGACGACGAACCCGCCGCCGGGCCGTGGGTCGCACAGTGTGCGCTCATGACCACGGCGGCGTCCGCATGAGCGGGCATCAGCTGGCTGACGCCGGTCAGGTCCAAGAGCCGGATCAGCCGGTCGGGCACCGCGGCGAGGACAAGAGACCCGCCTGTTTCCTTGGTGCAGCGCAGGATGCCGATCAGTGCGTTGAGGCCTGACGAGCCGCAGAAGCCGACGGGCGCCAGGTCCAGGATCAGATGCCGGCTGCCCTGCCGGCTCACTTCCAGGGCGCGGTCGCGCAGGTCCGGGGCAGTGCTGAAATCGATTTCGCCCGTGACGGTAAGCAGCGCGACGGCGCCGTCGAACTGCTGGACGGTGGACTTGCAGCGGGTGCTGTCGCGGACGCGGGGGAAGCGTCCTGGCGGGTGACCACCTGGCAAGGCTGCCACCAGTTCGCCACCAGCCCACCTCCCGCCCCGCCCGAGCCCGGCGCCCCCACGCGCAGCCGCGGGGAGCGCCTCGCGTACCACTCGGCTTTCGTCACCGTCCGCACCCCGGCCATCGGCAACCTGGCCACCAGCGTGCGCACATTGCTCGCCACCGCGGCGTCGAGCCGAGCATCGGCGCCGTGGTCGACGACCTCCTGCAGCGCGTGTTCGGCGCCGCGCATCAGCCGCTCCAGCGCCGCCGGATCGGCTCGCTTGCCGATACGCGCCTCAAGCCACCCGATCTCGCCGGACAGCTGCGTGATCAGGCGTTCGGGGCCGGTGGTCTCGGCGCCCCCGCCCGGCGGCTCGCTCGAGTCCTCCGTTCGGCGACCCGCTGAGGAGCCGCTCGCAGGTGGTGCCGGCAGACATGGCTTCCCCTGCTCGGCTCAGTCGGCGCCCGCGGCCTGTGCGGCGACCAGCGCCCCGACCCGGCTGCGGTACGCCTCGACCAGGTTGCCGCCGTCCGAACTGGGAAGCCCCTCGGCGCCGGCCCCGATCGACCGCAGGACCGTGTCGGCCCTGGACTGAAGGTCCGCCACCTCATCCGCGGTGTGCGGGTACAGCAGGTTGAGCCCGCGCCTGTCGCCGTCCGACAGGTTCTGCCCATTGCCGGTCGGCGCGCAACTGCTCGGGGTGGACTTGTAGAAGAACGACGGGAACCGGTACAGCATCACGGATCGTGGGTCGAAAGGCCCGGCGACGACATCCGGGTCATCCTCGGTGCGAAGGTTGTGATCCACCTTCGCGCGCGGCCATCGGTTCGGCTCACCCGCGAGGTACGTGTAAATGCCGGGGCGCCGACCTTGAGCGTCCGCCACGAAGACGCCGTCCGCATCTTGTGTGGGAACGTACCCGGCTTCGTCATCCCAACGGAACTGGCCCTCGCAGGTGCCGCGCATGTTCTGGTGGGAGTGGTGGAATGCCAGTGCGTGCAGGAACTCGTGACGCACGGTGCCCTCCCACTGGGCGGGCCTGTTCACCGCGTAGCGCCCGAGGTTCAGGCTGCGCTGGCCGGAATTGCCCCCGACCGGGCCGCCTCCCACACCGATGGTGCGATCCGTGCTGTCGGTGCCGACCAGGGAGAAGTAGCCTTGCATGTCGAAGCTGACTCGGATATCGGCGGCGAAGGCGGTATCGGCCGTGGTCCATCGCCGGAATGTTCCGGTCGCCTCATCGTGGCCGAAGTCGAGTTTCAGGTTGCAGGCGTCGGTGATCTGCGCCGTCGCTCCTGCGATGTCCGCGTGCAGCTGTTCGTCCCCGTCGAGAAACGCGACCCGCACGGTCGAACCGGGTGTCCACCGCGCGATGTCGGTGACGAGGAACTCCAGGCCACCGCTGGCCGATGCGCGCCTCCAACGATCCCGCACTTCGATCGCCGCGACGACGTCATCCGGGAGAGATTCGAGTTCCATGGCGCATCCTTTCGCATCACATTCGAAACAGTCCCCCCGACCGCTCTGACAATGGATGGGCTGCTCGGCTCGAGGCGCGAGCGTGCCGACATTGGAAGCTCACAGTCCAGTATGGTCCGAATGAGGGTATTGTGCGACTGTATTGCCGCTACGAGTAGTTCAGCATTCATCGGAGCCGCTCACGTCCACGGGATGAGGCCTTCGAGCCGTCGGGGGTGATCCGGTCAGGCCTGTGGCGTGAACGCGATGCTGAGGCGTCCGATCGTGTCGCTGTCCACGTCGTCGAATGCATGGGCGGCGTCGGCCACGGTGATCTCGAGACGCCCGACGGCGGCAGGCGACAGGGCCGTGCTCGAAGCTTCCACCGCGCGACATGGAGTCGTCGGCCGCGGAAGCCAGGTTGGACCGGGGACCCCCGTCGACTTCGCCGGCGTCCGCGACACCCAAGCTCCGCCCGAAAGTGGACGTCGTACTCACCGACGCGCTTCTCTTTGAGCCGTGCCGACAAGCCCATCCACAACTCCCGCAGCCGCTGGATCGCGGCAACGGGAACCGCCTCCGCCCGGTGCCCTGAATTCGTGAGGCAAACGCCTTGTTCGAATGGCCGACCTTTGTCGAGCAGATCCCGGAGCTGACCCGGCGGCATGGTCAGTGGAACGGGCGCGCTTTCCGACCGGGACGTTCCGGCCCCGAGGTGGTCGGTGTCGATGAGTATGCGACGCGCAAAAGGTCGTTCGGCACCGTACTGGTCGACGTCGAGACCCGTCGGCCAGTGGATCTGCGGGCCGACCGTGAAGCGTCCATCCCGGCCACATGGCTGGCGAGGCGCCGGGGATCGAGGTCGTCTGTCGTGCGGCCTTCCCTCACCGTCGCGGCCGCGCTGCACTCACCGAGCTGCAGCCGTACCTCGCCGACCCGTTCTGTGAGCTCACCCCGTCGGCCCACTGCTCCGCACTGGGCACGGGAGTCCCCCCGGCCTGGCATGGGCCCGCGATTTCGGTACGTCATAGGCCGTTCGATCTTCTGATTGGCAATTGTGTTGTACCCGCTCTTGTTGCGCAACGGCCCTCATGTCTGCCTTCTGGAAGGAAGCCAGCCAACGACCAGAACAGGTGGATGACATGCCGGCGACGGAAAGAGCACGCGAAGAGCTGGAACGGCAGGTTACGGCGGCGGCGCAGAGGTATCACGACACGAGTGCACAGCGGCATGCCATCGAGGAGCAGCTGGACGCGGGGGTGAAGTTTCCGGACTCGCCTGAGGCGATCACCGCCCGCGCCGAACGACTCCTCGACCGGGGCGGGGTGCCGCCCGCGGCTGCAGTGGCGGGCATCCGTGCCGAGGCCCTGGACGTGCCTGACACCCGCGAGCGCATCATCGGCATCTCCAAGGACCTGCAGGCATGGAGCTTCCTGCCGCGGGGGGCCCGGGCGGCCAGCACCATCGCCCGGATCTCGATCCGTCACAACGGCCGTGAGCTGCCACACGGCACCGGCTTTCTGGTGTCACCGCGGTTGCTGATGACCAACCACCATGTACTTCCCGACGAGGCGTTCGCCCAGCGCTGCTTCCTGGAGTTCAACGCCCAGGTCACCATCGAGAACACCCCCGACGCCGCGATCCGGCTCGAACTCGACCCCGGCACCTTCTTCTCGGCGGATGAGCGGCTCGACTACGCGCTGGTAGCGGTCACCCCCGGTGCCGACGGCCGCCTCCCGGGCGATGTCTTCGGCTGGAACCGGCTCAGCATCCAGCTCGGCAAACTGGTCGTCGGCGAACCGGTGAACGTCATCGGCCACCCCAGCGGCCGCCTCAAGGAGATCGCCCTCCGAGACAACGCCCTCCAGGTACGGCTGGACGACTTTCTCCACTACAAAACCGACACTGAGCCCGGCAACTCGGGTTCTCCAGTCTTCAACGACCAGTGGGAAGTCGTGGCACTGCACCACAGCGGTGTGCCCAAGACAGATGCTCAAGGTCGCGTGCTGCGCAAGGACGGCCAGATCTGGCGGCGTGCGGACGGTGATGACGCCATCGACTACGTCCTGAACGAGGGCGCCCGCACCAGCTCGATCCTCAAGCATCTCGCCGCGCTGGACCTCGGCCCCGCGCGGCGTGCGCTGCTGGCCGAAATGGGCCCGGATTCCGGCCTCCAACAAGACATCATCCCCGGCCCGGAGGAGGCACCGCCCGCAGTCGTCAGCTCCATGCGTGAGGCCGTGGCCCGGAAGGGGCTGCGCGTCGCGAGCAACGCCTTCGGCAAGCGGCGCCTGGTCTTCCTGCACGGTCGCCGCCAGCAGGGGTTGGACCCCGAGGTGCTCCGCCGCGGCTGGACCGGGGGACTGAACCATGGACTCACCCGCGCGGGGATCGCTTCCATCGACCCGGCGGACGTCTGGTTCCCGTACTACGGCGACCGGCTCAACGAGGCCGTCGGACACCGTGAAGCCATCCCCGGCTCGTTCGAAGAAGTGACAGCCGCGTCGGCCGCAGAGGCATTCGCCGCCGAGTCCACCACAGGAGCGTACGAGCAGCTGATCGTGGAGGCAGCGGTGAGGGCTGGCATGCCGCAGGACGGCCAGGTGGCCACTGAGGGGCTCGGGAGCACGCTGGTAGGAGCCGTGCAGCGGGCGCTCAGCTGGCTGGCGGCCAAGACCGACGTGGACGCGTTGGCCATCGCCACCATTTTCCGGGACGTCGACATGTACCTCAGCGATCCGAAGGTCCGTAAGGACGTCCTGGACTGCGTGGTCGAAACCTTGCCGCCCGACGGTGAACTCGTACTGGTCACCCACAGCCTCGGCACCGTCGTCGGCATGGACCTCATCGCCAACCGGCTCCCGGACGGGATGGACGTCTCCCTGCTCGTCACCGCCGGCAGCCCGCTGGGGATGGACACGGTCTACAGCCGACTGCTCGTCCCTGGACCCAAACGTCCCGAGAAGGTGCGCCATTGGGTCAATGCCTGGTGCCCGACCGACGCGGTCGCCATCGGTTGCCCGCTGGAAAACGCTTGGGGCAAGCTGACCGATCTGGCCGTCGCGAACGCGCGAGACCGGGCACACAACATCGAGGAGTATCTCGCCCACCCGGACGTCGCTGCAGCGATCGGGGGCGCGATCAGCTGACAGATCCGCACTCGTATCGGGACTGTAAAAGGAACGGTGTAACTCCGATCTTGGAGATTGCACCTGTGACCAGTGAGAACATAGCCAAGCCGTCCAAGGCGGGGGCCGCGACGGCGGCTGTCGATGACCGGTTCCTGAACGAGCTCGTGGCCCGGGCACAGGCGGATGGCCTGCAGCTGACCGGTGAGGGCGGGCTGCTGCAGCAGCTGACGAAGCGGCTTCTGGAGTCCGCTCTCGAGGGCGAGATGACCGACCATCTGGGCTACGACCGGCACGATCCGGCGAGGAAGCCGCCTTGCCCGCCAGAACTACGTGCAGCCGCGGGAAGCTCCGAGCGGGTGTATCGGTAGCGCTGCCCATACGGGTACGTACGGCCGTTGGTGCCGCGCGCTCCTTCCCAGACGCGGTGCCCGGCTAGCGCTCGTAGTCCCAGACCTCACGTGCGAGGCGCGGGGTGTGTCGGTGACGAGCCAGACGTGCGTGATGACGGCGGCGCCGGAGGACCTCGAGGGGCTCGGAACTGTTCGCGTCGGTCTTCAATGCGGCGATCGCGCTGGCCGCTCTGTTCGGTGGCCCGCGGGGGACGGCTGGGGCGTGGCGGCGGTGATGTGGCTCGGCGCGGCCCTGGCCGTACTGGCGGCGGTCCTGACCTGGGCTGCGCGAGCCGGGAGCGCCTGGGGCTTGAACCTCCGGGCGCGCTTGGACCCCCAGCCGAGCCCTGGCTACTCCGTCTGGGCCGGGCTGCGGTCCGGGGTCGGCGTCTTCGCCTGTGCGCTCACGTGCGCGGTAGAGGCGGAGCGAGAGGGTGGCTGCGGCGAGGGCGGCGCCGACCCAGGCTCTCGCCGCGTAGCCCAGGCCCGCGTTGATGACGTCGCCGCCGAGCAAGTGGCCGCAGGTGTTGCCGATGTTGAACGCGGCGGTCGCGGTCGTGGCCGCCCCCGAGGGTGGGAGCGGCGGCCGCGACGCCGAACATCCGGGCGTTCAGGGCCGGGCCGTGGCGAACATCGAGACGCCCGGCGGGAACGCCAGCTCTTCCCTGTCAAGTTCAGCTTGTTGAAAGTGAGCTCGGTGTCGGGTTACGCATGAACTGCTCGGAGGTCGCCTGGCCGCTCACCACCGCTGCCCCGACAGCGGCGCTCTGTGTCTTGTGAAGGTGTGTGCCACCAAGGGGCGAGGTGTCCTGTCTCGGCGGCAGCCGGCCAGCCGTACCAGGCATGAGAATTGTCGATGGCCATGATGATCAGCAACCGCTTGCGGCGGCCCCTGACACCTCAGAGGAGTTCATCGTGGAACGCCGTACCTTCCTACGCGAAGCGATCATCAGCGCCTCCGCGACCGCCTTCGGCGGCAGCCTGTGGCTCGGTGCGGCCCACGCCGCCCCCGCCCAGCTCGGCCCCGGCCCGTTCGGTGCGCTCCAGGCCGCGTACACCAACGGCATCCAACTGCCGACGGGCTTCACCAGCCGGGTCGTCGTCCGCTCGGGACAGAAGGTTCCCCGCACTTAACTACCGGGACAGGCGCAGGTTCCGGCTGCTGATCCCAAGTCTCGGCTTCGGTCTACGTCTGCTCGGTGGACTGCTGGGCTGCCTCGCGTGCGCCGGCGCTGACCAGCCCTGTCTCGTAGGCGACAATGACGGCCTGGACACGGTCACGGAGTCCGAGCTTGGCGAGGATGCGGGCGACGTGCGTCTTGACGGTCGCCTCGGCCAGGTGGAGGCGGGTGGCGAGTTCGGCGTTGCTCAGTCCTCGGGCCAGCAGGCCGAGGACCTCCAGTTCGCGCGGGGTGAGCGAGGCGAGGTCGCGGTGGAGAGCGACGGTGTCGCTGCCACGCTGGGCGAACCGCTGCACGAGGCGGCGGGTGATGGCCGGCGCCAGGAGAGCGTCGCCGGTACGGACCGTGCGGACGGCCGCGGCCAGGTACTCGGGGGTGACGTCCTTGAGGAGGAAGCCGCTGGCCCCGGCGGACAGCGCCGCGTAGACGTACCGGTCGAGGTCGAAGGTGGTCAGGATGATGACACGGGGTTCGCCGGGGGCGCCGGTGAGGATGCGGCGGGTGGCCTCAAGGCCGTCCATCTCGGGCATCCGGACGTCCATCAGGACCACGTCGGGACGTGTGCGGCGGACCGCTTCGACCGCTTCGGCTCCGTTGGTCGCCTCGGCGACGACGTCAATGCCGTCGGCGCCGAGGATCAAGCGGAATCCGGTACGGACCAGGGTCTGGTCGTCGGCGAGGAGCACACGCAGCGGCTCGGTCACGGTGTCTCCAAGGGGATCAGCGCTTCCACACGGTACCCGCCGGTCAGGCGTCGGCCGATGTTCAGGCTTCCGTCGTAGACGGCGAGGCGCTCGCGCAGGCCGATCAGGCCCCGGCCGTTTCCGGCGGCCGCGCCCGCGCCCGCGTGTCCACCGGTGTCGGTGACTTCCACCCGGAGCCGGTCCGGGGCGTATTCGACGGTCACGGCGGCGGTGGCGCCGGACGCGTGCTTCACCGTGTTGGTCAGGGCTTCCTGGACCACGCGGTAGGCGGCGAGTTCGACGCCGGGCGGCAGGGGACACGGTGGGCCGGTCACGGTCAGGCCGACGGGCAGTCCGGTGCCCCGGACCCGTCCGACCAGCGTTTCCAGCTGGTCCAGGCCGGGCTGCGGGGCCAGCTCCGCCGCCGTATCGGCCAGGTCTGTACCTCCGTCCGTCCCCTCGCCCTCGTCGGCCATGGTGAGCAGTCCCATGACGTGGCGCAGTTCGGTCATGGCCGCCCGCCCGCCCGCCTCGACGGCGAGCAGCGCCTCGCCGGCCTGCTCGGGGGAGGTCTTCATGATCTTGCGGGCGGCGCCCGCCTGGATGATCATTACGCTGACGTTGTGCGTGACGACGTCGTGCAGTTCGCGGGCGATCCTGGCCCGCTCGTGCTCGATGGCCCGGCGCAGCGCCTCGGCCTGTTCGCGTTCCAGATCGGACAGCCGGGTGCGGCCTTCGTCGGTCCGGAGTTTCCAGGTGCGCAGCCCGAGGGCGGCTCCTGCCATCGGGACCAGGATCAGCAGGGCGATGTACTGGTTGGGGACGATCGGTGTCACCGAGTTCCCCGAGGTGCCGACCAGCAGGACCGATACCGGCAGCGCCGCCAGGGTCGCCACCCGGTAAGGGCTGTACACGGCGGCGCTGTAGACGGCGATCACGAACGCGTAGAACGTCAGCCGTAGAACGCTCTGCGGTGTCGCCAGTACCGCGGCCGTCACGATGCACAACACGGCGAGCGGGTAGCGGCGGCGCAGCGCCAGGGCACCCGAGGCGATGACCGCGAGGGTCACCATGGAGGCCATGCCGCCGGGGCCGGACGGGCGCGGCACGACGTGCTCCACGCCGGGTGCGATCTCACGCACCACGATGTTGTTCGCGTTGTCGATGCCGTAGTAGACGGTGGTGATGCCGAGCGCCAGCGCCACCAGTACGTCGAACTGCCAGGCCCGACGGCTTAGCCGCAGCGGTGGACCGGTCGGGAGTCTGGCGTCGCGGACCGCCTCGCGGGCCGGGACCCGCAGCCGCTCCAGCGTCGTACGTACGTTCATCACCGGTTCATTGTCGCCGCCGCCTGAACCCTCGGAGTCCGCCTCAGTGGTCGTTCCCGGCGCCTCGCATACATCGGGCGCCTACATCGCAAGGATGACGTTCCGTCAGCTCATCCCGATGCGGTACGGCAAAGGGTTTGGGCGGGTGACGCGCAGCGGCCGGGCGCGCTCCTAGCGTCCAAGGAGTCTGATGCCCGCATCGAAGGAGCCCTTTCATGACCACGCCGGTGATCGAACTACGCGAGGTAAGCCGCCGCTACGACGACGGCCCGCCCGCCCTGCACGACGCGTCGCTGACCGTGCAGCCCGGCGAGGCCGTCGCAATCCTCGGCCCTTCCGGCAGCGGCAAGTCCACACTGCTCAATCTGATCGCGGGTCTCGATCGGCCCGATGCGGGGACCGTCACCGTGGACGGAGTGCGGGTGGACCGCCTGGGCGAGGCCGGATCGGCGCTCTACCGGCGGTCGAAGGTCGGCATGGTCTTCCAGTTCTTCAACCTGCTCGACGATCTGACCGTCACCGACAATGTCGTCCTGCCCGCACGACTCGCGGGCATGGCACGTGGCGAGGCAGATCGCCGGGCGGCGGAACTCCTGGAAACCCTCGGCATCGACCGGCACGCCCGCGCCTACCCGGGGCGGCTGTCCGGCGGCGAGCGGCAGCGCGTCGCGGTGGCCCGGGCGTTGATGAACCGGCCGCCGCTGCTCTTGGCCGACGAGCCGACCGGGGCCCTGGACACGGCCGCCGGACAGGACGTCAGCAGGCTGCTCACCGGCCTCAATGCCGAGGGCCAGACCATCGTCGTGGTCACCCACGACCTGGCTTTGGCCCGGTCCTGCACGAACCGTACGGTCCGGATCGCCGACGGCCGGATCACCGACGACGCCGGGTCGCAGGCCGTCGCCTCGGAGATCGTCCGATGAGCGCGCTCGGTAAGGTGGTGCGCTCGGGGGTGAGACGACGCCGGGTGCAGACGCTGGTGATCGGGCTCGCCACGATGATGGCGGTGGCCGCCTCCGTCCTCGGCGGATCGCTGCTCGTGGTTTCCGGCGCGCCCTTCGACGACGCCTTCGCCAAGCAGCACGGCGCGCATCTGTCCGTCCAGTTCGACGCGGGCGAAGTGAGTGCCGCGCAGCTGTCGAAGTCCAAGGACGCCGAACGGGTGAGCATCGCAGCCGGGCCGTTCCGTACGGCGACGGTCACCCCGCGGTCGGACGGGGCCAACCCCGGGTGGCCGATGACCGTGGTCGGTCGGGGCGATCCCGGTCGAGGCGTGGACGAGGTGACGCTGCTCGACGGGCGGTGGCCCACGCACCCCGGCGAAGTCGTGCTGTCCGCCGGATCCGCGCTCTTCCCGACCATGGGCATGAAGATCGCCTTCCCCGATCTGCCCGGCAACGCGACGCTGACGGTGGTCGGTGTGGCCCGCTCAGTCACGCAGACCGCCGACGCTTGGGTGGTCCCGTCCCAGATGACGGCGCTCACCGCGCCCGGCAGCGGCGGCCACCAGATGCTCTACCGCTTCACCGACGCCGACACCGCCGCGCAGATCACCGCGGGCCGCAAGGCCGTGACGGAAGCCCTGCCGCCGGGAGCGGCCGTCGGCGAACAGTCCTGGCTCACCGTCAAGAAGACCACCGAGCGCGACACCGCCCTCTATGTCCCGTTCCTCGTCGCGTTCGGAGCCCTCGGCCTGGTCATGTCGGTGCTCATCGTCGGCAACGTCGTCGCGTCGGCCGTCGGCGCGGGAACGCGCCGCATCGGCATCCTCAAGGCCATCGGCTTCACCCCGGCCCAGGTCGTACGTGCCTACGTCGGCCAGGCGCTGATCCCGGCCGCCGTCGGCACGGCCCTCGGTGTCCTCGCCGGCCACTTGCTCGCCGTTCCCGTACTGGCCGAGACCCAGGAGGTCTACGGCACCTCGTCCCTGGCCATCGCCCCCTGGGTCGACCTGGCGGTGATCGCCGGGGTGCTCGGCCTGGTGGCGGCGACCGCGTGGGCGAGTGCCTTGCGGGCCGGCCGGCTGCGTACGGTCGACGCGCTCGCCGTCGGGCGTACCGCTTCGGCGGGGCGCGGCCGGTGGGCGGCCCGCCTGGCCGGACGGCTGCCGTTGCCGCAGCCGGTCGCCCTGGGCCTGGTCCGGCCCTTCGCGCGGCCCGCCCGCGCGCTGGCCATGGGCACGGCAGTCCTGTTCGGCGCCATCGCCGTCACGTTCACCGTGGGGATAGGCGCCTCGCTCGGCGAGGTGATGAAGGCCAGGGCCCACAACGCCGCCGATGTCGTCGCGCCCGCGCCCTTGCCGGGCTTCGGCCCCCAAGGCCCTGGCCCCGAGCGGCAGCCCAAGGCCGATCCCGCTGCAGTCGCCGCGGCCATCGAGGTCAGCGCCGGAACCGGGAAGTACTACAGCGCCGCGACGGTACGGGCGGCCGTGTCCGGCCTGACCGGCACCATCGACGTGATCGCCTTCACCGGCGACGCCTCCTGGGGCGGCTACACGATGGTCTCGGGCCGCTGGATCGACAAGCCCGGCGAGGCCGTGGTCCCGACCCCCTTCCTGGCCGCCACCGGCACCCACATCGGCGGCACCGTCACACTGAACGGCCTGGCCGAGCCGGTCACGGTCCGGATCGTCGGCGAGGTCCTCGACCCCCGCAAGGACGGCATGCAGGTCTTCACCGACGCCTCGACCCTCACGGCCGCGCATCCCGACCTGACGGAAACGAGTCATCACATCGCGGTCACGTCAGGCACCGACGTCTCCGATTACGTCGACGCGCTGAACGAGGACCTGGCACCGCTGGGGGTCACCGCTCGGGTCGGCGGGCTCGACTCCGGCAGCGACATGGTCGTCACACTCAACGCGCTGTCCGCGACCCTCACGCTGATGCTCGTCGCCGTCGCCGCGCTCGGCGTGCTCAACGGCGTGCTGCTCGACACCCGCGAGCGCGTCCGGGAGATCGGCGTCCACAAGGCGCTCGGCATGACTCCCCGGCAGACCATCGCGATGGTCCTCACCTCGGTCGTCGTGACCGGACTGGTCGCCGGCGCTCTGGGCGTGCCGCTCGGCGTAGCCCTGCACGGCTGGGTCATCCCCGCGATGGGCGACAGCGTGGGGCTCCGCCTCCCCAGTTCCGTCATCGCCGTCTACCACGGGGCCGAACTGCTCCCGCTCGCACTCGGCGGCCTGCTCATCGCCACCCTTGGTGCGCTCCTGCCCGCCGGCTGGGCCGCCAGGGCCCGAACCGCCACGGCCCTGCGCACCGAATAGGAGGTCAGGTTCAGAGCTCGTGCCTCCGACCCCCACCACCGGAGGGAGCGGTGGGGTGGGTTGGCTGGTTCCCTCCAACTGGCACGGGACGCGGGAGGTCCAGACCTACGTGGTTGCATCCGCCCATTGGCCAGAACCCAGCCCTGCAGACGCGTGACGCAGTCACCGATTTCCGGCTGCAGCTCTTCGACCTCGTGGTGGCCCTGACCGTGCTCATCATCACCGGCTCCGTAGAAACAGTCAGCCGTTGACCGATGGCCCACCTCACGCCAGGAGGTGTACTCCACCGGGCGGTTATGAGAAATGCCGAAGGACCGAGCGGACCTTAACTGCGGCGTCGGCCAGGGCGGCATCACAAGCGGCCATCTCAAGGTTGGCGTCTCCGTGCCCTTCAGTCGCTCGCCGTCCGAGGACGGAGACCGGGTGGCGCAGGGAATCGATGGCGCTGGCCATGTTGTAGAGGATCTCGGCTGGCGCAGCGGTGGCCGCGAGGCCTTCCAGAAGGGCGAGCCGGGCGGCTGCCGAGCGCAGTTCGAGGGAGTGGGCCAGCGGCGGCGTCGTGTTGGGAGCTCGTCATGTCCTCGACGTTATCCACGGATGAGGCAGGTGGGTGCCACTTCTCAAGCGCACGGAGAACGTCTGCCGATAGACGGGCAGAAGGCGGCAGGGCCGTTCGAAGACGGTGACGTCGTCGCAGCAGCGGACAATGAGGGCGGGCGGGAGCGGGCGGGAGCGGCCAGTGCTGGCCGGCGAGTTGCGGGTCGATCTGAGGGCAGACGCCAAGCTCTACCATCTGCAGCATGACGGGTGCCTGGTACGTGTTGGTTGAAGAGAGCCGAATAGATTTCGACCGCTGGGAGGACTGCCACCGCTGGCAGCAATGGGAGTTGGCGCTCACGGAGCATGTGGAGGGCGGTAGTTCGGATGCGGAAGCCGCAGGAACCCGGCTGGCCGAGAGCCATGTCCCAGACCTGATGTTCATACCGGAGGGGGACCGGCCCCAGCGCTGCGTGTTCCGCATGCAGGACGGCTCCTGGCTCGTGAAGCTGAACACTCGGCACACGGAGACCCACTTCCGAGTCAGCACAGGGCAGCTGGTGCACACCGAAGAGGAGACCACGCGCCCCGTTCCCGAGTATCAAGGAAAAGGCTTCGGGACCTGGGCGGGCCTAAAGTTCCTCCTGTCCCTCAGGTGACCCCCAGCAACCGCGCCCGTAGCCAGCCTGGCCTGCAACAGTGGAGCATGAACGGACCCACCCGGCTTCATACCGGCGGCTACGTCGTCACGGCGTCCTGACGACGCTTGGCACGCTCGACCTGCCGCAGCAGCAAGTCGGCGAACTGAATGACCTCGGCCGCCTCGAGGGGATCGTCGAAGTCGACGGTGCGGTGGCTGCCGGGATTCTTGTACGCGCCCATGGCGCCGGCGAACAGCGCGGACGCGGCCTCCTGTTCGCCGCCTTCGGCTCCGGCGTCGGCGAGCGGGACGCCGGCCTTCCCGTTCTGATGCGGCTGGAACGCCTTGCGCATCAGCGGGACGCCATCGGCAACGATCAAAGCAAAGAAGATGAAGTCTGAAGGGACCCTGGTGCCGCATGGCACCAGGGTCCCTGAAAGCAACACCATCTACCGGCTACTTCTGTGCCGGGTTTCTGTTTCCGCATCTCCGCCAGGGGAATGGACGGGAACGCGGGGATCGCGGATGCGTGACCGGGGACCACCTACCTTCCGGGGCCTTCGGTACCCGAGCGGACTCTTCCTCGCCCGGGCGATCCTGATGGCGTCTACCTCCTTCTTTCCTTGCTGACAATCTGTCGTACTGCTGAACTGCGGGACTGCTTGCGGCCCCTTTGGGCGCCGGCCCGGCAATCAGCGACAGGACCCCTGCATGCGTCCGGCCCTGCCCCTCCACTGCCGTGCCACAATCCGCCCCTGTGGGCCGTCCGGCCCGGCAGCCAACCCGAGGACCCTGGCGCATCCGGCCCCCAGATTCCGCTGCCGTGCCACAACTCACTTGAACCTGCGTACGCGGCAGTTCATCCCTGCCGCGCCTCACTTGCTGTCCTGGCTACGAGCGAAACCCTACCCGACCAAACAGCAATGTCTACTACCGCCACGGCAGGTTTCCTTCAGTTGGAGAAGTCAGGAGTCTGCCGTCCCTGTGTGCAAGCTGCACGAGCGGACATCCACCGGGCCCGCGAAATCGCCCGCACACTCACCAACAGCCTCAGCCCAGCACTCGGAGCCGACGTGACGGACACCCTCGTCCTGGTCGTCTCCCCGATCTCGTCACCAACGCTCTGCGCCACGGCGGCGGCCGCTACACCCTCGAACTGTCCGCCGGTACCCCGACGCGGTGAGCGCCGCAGTCATCAGGCTGTCGCTGACATCGACCTCGGCCTGCCTTCCAAAGGCACAGGCACTGACGGCTTCACCAGCAGTGTCCGAGCGGCGCCGGCTCCTGCTTGGCCGGCGCTGGTCACGCCACGACCTGGCCAAGCGGCTGGCTGGCGTGTGCCTCCAGGGTTTGTTTGATGATCGGGAGGCCGCCGTCGATCGCGGAGGTGAGGCCGGCGACGAGTTCATCCGGCAGCACATCGTGTATCCATACCAGTCGGCTGCGATCAGGGCCGTGCGCGAAGACCTGTATAGAGGAGTTGTTGTGAACGGGCTGGACGTTGTCGCCGGTCCAGGCCCAGACGATGCGGCGGGCTTGGTTATCGATAGCGATGAGGCGTTCTCGCACCACGTCGCCGGTGGCGAAGGTGACAAGTCGCTCGCCAGGCTCGGTGAGACGACTGCCGGTGACGTAGCCGGGCGCGAAGCGCTGTGGGCCAGCGGCGAAATCGCCGAGCAGGTCCCAGCAGCGTCCCGCCGGAGCATCGATGGAGACTTCTCTGATCACTGAGGCCATCGCTGATTTCTCCCTGTTTCTCGTCGGTGCGGCGGTTATGCGGCGACCACGCAGAACTGGTTGCCGTCGGTGTCGGCCAGCACCAGCCAGCCGTCCTCGTCGAATCGCCGCACCACGGTCGCGCCGAGCTCGCTGATCCGGTCGACCTGGCCGGCAAGGTCGTCGGTTGACAGGTCCAGATGCAGCCGGTTCTTGCCCACGCGCGGCTCGGGCACCAGTTGCAGGGACAGCCCCACCGCACTCTTGGCCGAGTCCTGCAGATAGATGGTGGCGTCGTCGGACGATGCGACGTCGTACCCGGTCACCGCCTGCCAGAAGGCGGAGGCCCCCGCCAGGTCGGTGGTGTCGATGCAGGCGCCGCCAATGCTGATGCTCATGCCCACCCCTTCGACCTAACCAATGTAAGCGAAACGCTAGTTATGTAACCAGTGAGTGTCAATAGATGGTTACAATCGCGTCATGACGTCGAAGCCGGTCACCGGGCCGCGCCCGGACAACGACTCCGCAGGCACCGCCCCCGGGCCGCTGCGCTGGATCGAAGAGTTCGTCAACACCCGCCGCGCCGACGGCGATCTGATCGCGGCACCGCAGCAGCTCTCCCACTGGCTCCACGACCGTGGGCTGACCCCCGCGCAGACAGCCGTGACCGACGCCCAACACGCCCGCGCGGCATCCGTGCGCGAAGGCCTTCGGGCACTGATCGCCGCCAACAACGCCGAAACGGTCGCCAGCCCCAGGCCCGACGGCCTCAACCCAGCCGCCCAAGCCGACCTGGCCGCACTCACCGCACAAATCCCACTGACACTCGACGTGAGCCGGCAGCCGCCGCGACTGTCTCCCGCCACCAGTGACCCCATCGACGCCGCGATGGCCACACTCTTGATCGCCGTAGCGAACGCCGTGGCCGACGGAACGTGGCCCCGCTTCAAGGCGTGCCGTGAGCCGAGCTGCCGATGGGCCTACTACGACCACTCCCGCAACCGGCGCCGCACTTGGTGCTCCATGGAGCTCTGCGGCAACCGCGCCAAAGCCCGCGCCGCCCACAACCGAAAGGGCAACCCCCGCGCCGAACACTGACCGTCGTGGCCCTTGGCCGTGTCTCTCTGCAACCAGTGATCCTGATGGGCGGTCAGGCCGAGATCTCGTACTGGACCGCGCCGTGGGCCCGCGGTGCTGGTGTCTGTTCCCGCGCCGTTGCGGCGGTCACTGACTGGGTGCTGGTCGAGGCCGGGTTCCACCGCCTTGAGCTTGGGCATTCGGCGAGCACCCAGGCATCGTGCCACGTGGCACCAGGGCTGGTTTCGTGCAGGAGGGCGTTCGCCGCAACGCGTTGCTGCATGCGGATGGCTGGCACGACACGCATCTTCACGCTCGCGCCCGACAGGACGCTCTCAGCGGCCGCCCGGCGGGCAGGCAGGAAGCAGGTCAGGCGTCAGGGCATCAGCTGGAGGACATCGGCGTCGTCCCGCTACCCCCGGAGCAGGACACGCCCGCCAAGCCCTCCAAGGTGGCCTCCGCAGCCTTCGATGGGGGCCGGTGTACGCCACACCGTGAGGGACCACTCCCGACGAGGAGCCAGCCATACGCCGCAAATGGACACAACCTGGCACAACGAGAACATCCCGGGCGATCGCTCGCGGGCGGCCACACTGGAGCCATGAGCAAGCACCGCTTCAGCGTTGACCAGACCGGCACCGGCTGTACCCCGAGCCATACCCGCACGTTCCAGTACCGCCACAACCTCCGCTACGAGAACCCGGCCGGTGGCGCCTGGACCAGCCCCGAGGGGTACACACTGCGCACTCCGTGCGGCCTCACCGTCGTGACGTGTGCCTGCGGCCTCGCCACCGAGGCGCTGCCGAGCGACGATGCGCGGCTCGTCTACGAGGAACACCGCAACGCGATCCGCGACGAGATGAGATGAGCAGCGAGCCCCGGCGCTGCCAGGGTGCCATGCCATCGCAGCGAGGCGCTCAAGTGCTCTGGCAATCCACGTGCGAAACAGTCGAATAGCCCTCTTCCTGGCGGTCGGCACCGTCACCACGCTGGTTCCCGCGCTGACCCCAGCCACGGCATCCGCCGCGGAGAATCCCCTTCGCCCGTACCTCCAGCAGAAGCCGGCCTGGCACCGCTGCGACACGGCGATGCCTGCCGCCTTCCAGTGCGCCACGATCAAGGTGCCGCTCGACTACAGCAGCCCGGGCGGCAAGAAGCTCGACCTCGCGATATCGAGGATGAAGACGAGCACCAAGAAGGAACGGCGCGGTGTGCTTCTGCTCAACCCGGGTGGCCCGGGCGGGCCGGGCGTCGACATGCCGCAGTACCTGGCAGGCGAGCTGCCGAAGGCCGTGAAGGCCAAGTACGATTTCATCGGCTTCGACCCGCGAGGCATCTGCCAGAGCTCCCCCGTCGGCTGCGGCCTGACGTCCGAGGAGCGGAACTGGGAACGGCCGTACAAGGCCGAGACGTTCACCAAGGACGTGAAGTGGGCCCGGAACGTCGCTGAGAAGTGCGACGCCAAGCAGGGTGGCAAGTTGCCCCACATCACCACCCGCAACACCGCCCGGGACATGGACGTGATCCGTGTCGTGCTCGGCGAGAAGAAGATCTCCTACCTCGGGTACTCGTACGGCACCTACCTCGGCGCCGTGTACACGCAGATGTTCCCGAAGCGCTCCGACCGCTTCGTGCTGGACAGCGCCGTCGACCCGGCCCGGGTATGGCGCGGCATGATCCAGGTCTGGGCGGAGGGCACCGAGCCCGCCTTCACCAGGTGGACCGAGTGGACCGCCGCGCGGCATGCCACATACAAGCTGGGCAAGACCCCGCAAGCCGTCCGCAAGACCTTCTACGACCTGGTCGCCCAAGCCGACCGCGAGCCGATCGACCTCGACGGCACACTTCTGACCGGTCACGACATCCGCTACGGCAGCCGGTCCATGTTCTTCAGCGTGCGCGACGCCGCCGAGTCGGTCGCCGAGTTGAAGAAGGCCGCCACAGGAGCACCCCCCTCCGCCGGCCGGGAGCTCAGGACGCCCGCGCCCCTTCCGCCGTCGTTCGGCCGGACCGTGCCCTCGGACAACGGCGACGCCGGCTTCTGGTCCGTCGTGTGCGCCGACACCCGCACCTGGACGCGCGATCCCGAGCAGTACCGCAAGGACGCGATCCGGGACAAGGCCAAGTACCCGTTGTACGGCGACTTCGCCTCCCACATCAAGCCGTGCGCCTTCTGGAAGAAGAAGGGCAGCGGGCCCGCTACTACGATCGACAACAAGGTCGGCGCGCTGATCCTGCAGAACGAGTGGGATTCCCAGACGCCGCTGAGCAGCGGCCAGGGCCTGCGCCGTGCCTGAAGGGGTCGAAGATGGTGACGGTCTCCGGAGGTGTCGGACACGGCATCTACGGCACCAAGTCGTGCGCCGACAAGACGGCCACTGCCTACCTGACCACTGGCAAGCTGCCGTCGAAGGACGTGACCTGCCAGGCCGCTCCGGCCGCAGACGAACGCAGCGACCCCAACCCGCTGCCGCTCCCGACGCCTCGGGGCATCCCGGGGATGGTCAGCCGCTTCTAAACCCCACGAGTCCCCTGTGAGGCCCTCCGCCTGCGGAGGGCCTCACGATCAGGGCTTGCCGTACCGGGCTGGCGTGCAACACGGTGCGGATACCCGCAGCCACTGACTGTGCGCGGCCCGATCGCCGACGGCGGCAGCCCCGAGACCCGCCGGGTGCTCCGCGGGTCCCGCACGTCGCTGGGCGGCAACAGCGAGCAAAGCAAGGAGAAGAGGGCAAGCGCGCCCACAGGGACGCCGTCTGGAACCGGCAGCAGATCGCCAACCAGCTCCGCTCGCTCCTGCGCGAGTACTACCCGGCCGCAGTCGAAGCCTGGCGGGACAAAGCCGGCGGACTGACCCGCCCGGACGCCCGCAAGATCCTCGGCGCCGCCCCAACCCCCGCCCTGGCGGCCCAACTGCCGACGTGGAAACTCCGGCTGATGATGGCCAATGCGGGCCGCAAGCGCGGCATCACTGAGGATGCCGAACGGCTCCACACGCTGTTCCGCCAGTCCGCAGCCCGCCAGCTGCCCGCGGTCGAGGAAGCCATGGGGATCCAGGCCAAGGCCCTGCTGACCAGCTGAACGCTGTCTGCAAGGCCGTCGACGAGCTCGCCAAGGCCGTGGAACGGACCTTCCGCATCCACCCCGACGCGCCGATCATGCTCGGCTTTCCCGGCATCGGCGTCGGCGCCGGTGTCGGGGCCCGCCTCTTGGCAGAGATGGGTGACGACCGCAGCCGCTTCGCCACTGCTGGCGGCCTGAAGGCATACGCCGGCGCGGCCCGGTCACCCGGGCCTCAGGCAAACGCAAGTACGTCGGACGAAGGTTCGCTGAAGAGCAACCGGCTCAATCACGCCGGACACCTGTGGGCCTTCGCCACCCTCACCCCCTCTCACCCAGGGCGAACGCCCACTACCGACGACGACGCGAGACAGGAGACTGGCATGCCCAAGCCCTCCGGCACCTGTTCAACCGTATGCTCGGCCAACTCCACCACTGCCTTCAGCAGAGGTGTTCTATGACGACAGCGTTGCCTTCCCGCTAGGTGAACGGCTCCGCCGTGGCATGAATACCGATTGGCTGATCGCAGAGCGGCCCGCATGATGGGTGCGTGATTTCGAAAGAGCGTGCTGTCGAACTGGTCGAGCAAGCACTGCTTCGTGAACATCAGGACCGTCCGCTCTCGCAGGACGCCGTGCCGGCCGAGGTGGTTTCCGGCGTGGCGCGGCACGAGTTTGGATGGCTTGTGTCAACGCAGGCCCGGGCCTGGCTCGAGACGGGAGATTCACGGCATCTCATCGTCGGTGGCGGACCGATCCTGGTGGACGCCGAGGATGGCAGCGTCTACATGATTCCCATCGTGACCTTCAAGATGGGCAACTGGCAGGACGAGTACCGCCGGCGATTCAAAGGACATACGCCGTCCGACGCGAAAGCCTCGCTCAGTGCACATGTGGCGCAGGTTCTCGCCGACGAGGGACGCCTGACTGCCCTGCGCGCACTGCGTCAGCAGGCACCGACACTGGATCTGAAGCAGGCGCTGACATACGTGTTGGCACTGGAACGCGGCGATGCGGCCAGTTGCGAACGCGTGGCGCCGTCGGAGCCAGAGGTGCCGCCCTCCGAGGTCTCGTTGATCCAGATGGCAGGGCCTGACCTTCACGTGTGAAGTGATCCACTCGAGGTGTCTTTCCAGCGACAGCCTGGAAGAGGTTCAGTTCCCCGAGGGCGGCGCGGCGTGAGTCGCTGACCGGTGGCGGATGAACAGCGTGGGCCGGCCTGGTGCCGCACGGTCGTGCAGGGAGGATGCGAGCCATGACGTCGCGTCCGACGCTCACCCAGAGGGAGGCCACGGCCGCGTGCGCCGTCAGTCGCACGACGATCCGCGCCGACGCCGGCAGCCGGCTTCCGGGTCAACGCCCCGGCCCAGCCCGACTTCCCGGCCGCCACGACGGAGGGCGCCGAACCGGACCAGAGCGAGAACGTCACGGAGCCGGCCCCGCACTCCGTAGTCACGATCCTGATCAACGTCTTCTGGCCGCAGCTGCTCTGGTTGCTCAAGCGGGGTCGACCGGCTGAAACGCGGCCAAGACGAAGCCGAACGGAATCAGGGCGTCGAAGGCGAGGGTGACCGAGAGCGTAGCGTCGAGGACGTCGAGGGACAGCTGCCGGGGCAGGCCAGAGTCTCCGTGGATTCTGCCGAGGTGCCTGCTGACGGCGTGGGAACGGAATGACCGTTGCACGTGACCTCGACAAGGTGGCCGACGGAGCCGCGCTGGAGCGCGAGCTGGGCACTTCGATCGTCGGCATCCCGCGCGCCGCGCTCCACCAGCTGCTCTGCGAGGCTCTGCCGCCCGAGTCCCCGGTGATCGCGGCCGAGGTGGCGTCCGTCGACCGCTCCGACCCCGCTCGGGTGCGGATACCCATCGGGGACACCGTTCTCGACGCGGACCTGGTCGTGGCCGCCGACGGCATCAACAGCCGGCTGCGCACCCAGCTCTTCCCCGACCACCCCGGCCCCTCCTACAGCGGGTCAACCGTACTGCGCGCTATCACCGAGCGCCCGGTCGATCTGCGGACCGAGTTCGAACTGACCTGGGGGCAGGGCGCCGAGTTCGGCCACATCGCGTTCACCGACGGCCGCGCCGAGTGGCACGCCGTCCTCAACTCATCCGCCGACGTGCGCTACCCGGACCCTCTTGCCGAGATGCGCCGCCGGTTCGATGACTGGCACGACCCGATCCCCGCGCTACTGGACGCGACCCGGCCCGAGGCCGTCCTGCATCACGACATCAACGAGCTGGCCACCCCCCTGTCCACCTACGCCGTGGGCCGCATCGCCCTCCTCGGCGACGCGGCCCACGCCATGACCCCGAACCTCGGCCAAGGCGCCTGCCAGGCATTGGAGGACGCGGTCACACTCGCCGCCTCACTCGCGACCGAACCCACCGTCGAGGTGGCGCTGATCCGCTACGACACCGAGCGCCGCCCGCGTAGCCAGTCCGTCGCCCGCGCCGCCCGCCAGGCCGGCCGCATGGGTCAGCAACTGACCCACCCGCTGGCCATCGCCCTGCGCAACACGGCGCTCCGGCTGGCCCCGTCCCGCGCGACCGTCGGAGCCATCCTGCGCCATGCCGACTGGACACCCCCGCAACTGAGCTGACTGTAGGGGCCTTAGCAGGACTCCGGTAAGGGGCCCTGGCCTGCGGCAATGCGATGGGTTGTGCGCGTACGAGTCCTCCCGTACCCGGGCATGGAACGGTTGGGTCACGTCACTCTTCGCACGTCGCAGCCTCGCGTCGCGACCTGTCGGAGCCTTGACCGACCGCCGACCCCGCACCACACGGAGCCCTACGACTACATCCTTCGATGTAGTGCGC
Organism: Streptomyces sp. NPDC002994; assembly: GCF_040611155.1. Classification (NCBI taxonomy): domain Bacteria; kingdom Bacillati; phylum Actinomycetota; class Actinomycetes; order Kitasatosporales; family Streptomycetaceae; genus Streptomyces; species Streptomyces sp. NPDC002994. The sequence goes on along the minus strand of NZ_JBEXNQ010000007.1, from coordinate 285,429 downwards.
GTGATCCCGGTCGTCCCGCACTCCGATGTGCTTGTGGCCGCGACCTGTTGGGATGGGAGCTGGCCGTTTCGCCCGTTTACGGAAGGCAGCGTCATGCACGTGGACCCCGAACGCCCCGGTCTGTTCAAGGATGCGGCCGTGGCGCCCGTACCCGCTCCGGGCACCGCGGCATCGGTACTGGCCTCGGACGCCGAGCGGGAGGCCCTGGTGGAACGGCTGAGGGTCGCCACCGGCGAGGGTCAGCTGACGCTGGAGGAACTGGCCGACCGCTGCGAGGCGGCATACCTGGCCCGGACCCGCGAGCAGCTCGCCGTACTCGGTCGGGATCTGCCCGCCGCCGGCGAGACGAGTGCGGGTACGGATGCGGCTGCCGGGGCAGGAGGCGGTGCGGGAACAGCGACGGGGAAGCGGAAGTTCGTCGCCATGGTCGGGGATGCCACCTGCCGCGGCCCGGCGGCGCATGGCTCCGACACCCTCGTCGCTTACGCGGTACTCGGGGATCTGACCCTGGATCTGTGCGGGATGACGGCGCCGTCCAGCGGCGAGCTGACCGTGACGGCACGGGCGGTGTTCGGGGACGTACGGCTGATCGTGCCCGAAGGAGTGCAGGTCGAACTGGCCTGCGGCAGCGTCCTGGGTGACGTACGCGATCTGACCCGCGCCCACACCGCGCCGCAGGGCCGGGCTCCGCGGATACGGGTGGCCGGGGCCGCGATCTTCGGCGACATCACCCTTGCGCACCCCGGCGACCGCCGGAACACCTCGTGGCGCCGCTGGCTCGAAGAGGCCATCCGCAGCTAGTAGGAGGGTTCCGTATGGTCCGGGGTCGGCGGTCGGTCAAGGCTCCGAGAGATCGCGACGCGAGGCTGCGACGTGCGAAGAGTGACGTGACCCAACCGTCCCATGCCCGGGTACGGGAGGACTCGTACGCGGACAACCCATCGCATGTGGTGTAGGCGTGGGCGGTGCCCACCGAGATGCCGAAGCCGACGGCGATCTGGGCGAGGGTGTCGTGCTGGCGCAGGTACACCAGGCCGACGAGCGCACGCTGGTGCGGCGGGAGTTTGCAGCGGCGGTCACCCTCGCGGGTGACGATGAGCATGGTGACCCACTCGACCAGGGCGTGAGGCAGGTCGAGTGCGGCAGGATAGGAAACCAACGCGGCTCCTGTGCTTGAGGGTTGAGACTTCGAACACCTCCCCCAACGGCACGGGAGCCTCGTGCGTTGCGCACCCCGGCGGCGTCACCCGATCAGTGGCCTCGCTGAAAAGGCTCACTCCAAGGTAGGCCGGCTGAGGCAAGAGGGACAGCAAGGGCGGAGACGCATGCGGTCCGGGACCATCCCGGCCGGAGAACTTATGCCGTCAGTCAGCCGAAGTCGTCGGCCATGCTGCGGCTCTGCCCGCGCGCGCATCGGTCTCCGCGCTCGTGCCGCCGGACGCGGCGGACCCGCTGGATGCCCTTGAGCCGCCGACGGTCCCGCCACCAGTGCCGAACGCCTCCCCGATACGGCGCGCGGCTTCGGCGTAGTTCTGCGCGGTCTGCTGCAAACCACCGCGGATCGCGTCGGTGAACTTGGACAGCTGGCCAATGCCGTACTTCCACGCGTCGCGGAACTCGCCGCAGCGTTCCTCGAGACCGGCTGGCAGTCGCCGTGGCGGACCTGGTCCCGGAGCTGGCGCCAGGCGGTCACCCCTGAACAGCCCACGACCTGTGTGGGCACATCGCTCCAGGCCACACCCTTGCGCAACACGTAGACGATGCCGGCTACGGCCACAGCGTCTCCTTCCGGCTCGCGCCGGAAGAACGGGGCTGGTCCTACGTCATGGCCGTTGACCCCAAGGAGATAACACGGCCTGCCAGTGCCGAGCCTTATCAGCCCGTCTATGGCGGGCCGGGGCCGCCCACACGGCCCCGCTACCGCGAGACCGCCCGTCCCCTGCCCGCGTTCATCGACATTTCGCACCCCGTTCGAAGAGGTCGCCTGGCGGCAAGGCAGTAAAGGCAAGATGACATCGCATTTCGCTGGGCAAGTAAACCTGCCGGACCGCTCAGGACCGGGCACGGTGACGCAGCCGGTGGGACGGTGTACTGCCCCCGCGGACCCTTCTGGTCGAGCAGCCCGAAGAAGCAGACGAACCGACCGACTACTGGATGACCAACATGCCTGCCACCACCCCGATCGCCGACCTGGCGCGGTGGGCGAAGAAGCGCTGGCGTATCCAGCACGACCATCGCGAGCTCCAGCACGGTCTGGGCCTGGACCACTTCGAGGGCCGCTCCTGGCGGGGCTGGCACCACCGCGTCACCCTCGTCACCCTCCAGGCCCTGCTGAGGTGCTGGACCGGCACCTGCACCACCTGCGGCCGCACCCTGCCCCGCAACAGAACCAGCCCCAGAACCTGACGAAGCACTACTAGCCGCCATCTTCATCTCGTCAGCGACATGACCACAAGAGTCGACCTAGTCACGGGCCCCAGGAACCTCAGGAGCCTCGCCATACGTCCTACCGGGCATGATCGTCATACCTGATGCCCGGACGGCCGAGTTGTACGCGCAGTGGTCCCGGGTCGGTGCCCGCACCGATCCGGCCGAGGCCGAGCCGCTCGTGCTCGACTGTGTGCGCCGACTTGCCGCCGATCCCGGCGGTGAGTCGGCGCATGTGTGGGTGGCGGGGCTTGCGGAGATGGTCCGCTATCTCGCCTGGCGGCCGCGGCCCGAGACGGCGCGCGCCGCCGTCGCCGCGCTCGTGGCCGCCGCGTCGGCGCTGGACCCGACGGACTGCGGACACGAGGCGCATCCGTACGAGGAGGAGCTGGAGCACCTCTCCGAGGACTCCTGGGGATCGGTGGGAGCCGCCGCCGACTACCTGATCGGAGAGCACCCCGAACACCCCCGTCTGGAGGGAGAGTTGTGCCCGGTCAATGTCGCGGGCATCGCACGCGTCACGGCCGATGTGATCGCGCCGTTCTCGGCATCCGGGATACCCGAGGCGGTGCCGTCGGACCATGCGCAGTCGGTGCGGGATCTGAAGGAGATCCTCAACGACTACCCCGTCATCGATCCCGCTCCCGACATCGAGTCCAACACGGGCTACCTGTCCGACCGTCCCACCCGGGGCGCGCTCGCGGGGTACATCCTCACGCAGCATGTGACGGTTCCGTACGCCGTCCACCGGATCACCCTGCGTCCGGTCTTCGACGCGATGATCGAGGGTCTGGAGCGGGCGCTCGGGCTGCTCGGCGATGCGGGTGGCTGTGCGCACGCGGAAGGCGAGCACCCCGACGAAGACGACCTGTACTACGAGTCGGTGGCCGAGATCGGCTTCCATGTGCGCAGCCCCGGCGGGCGGGCCGAGCTCGCCGGATGGCTGGACGAGCCGGCCGACGTATGGGTGTGCCCGGACTATCTGCGGGACCTCGCCGAGGAGGCGCTCGGTGAACTGCGCTCCGCGCACCAGGAATTGTTCGGCGTACGCGACACCAGCGGCCTGGACGCCGCGTTCGTACGGCCCGACGGGCACCTCGACATCGGTGCGCTGACGCAGACGGTCGTCGACGCCGACGACCTCGACAACTCCGATGTCGCGGGCCAGAACGCCGGCCTGTGGGCGGCACGCCGGCACTCGGAGGCCACCGACCCGCACGAGCGGCTCGTTCTGCTTCACCTCGCCCTGTGGGCCGCCTCGGTCTTCGACCTGCCGTACGGCGTGGGGCGCGAGGTGCGCGCCCTGCTGCGGGGTGTCGATCCCGAGCCGCTCCACCATGACTGCCCGCACGGTGACGGCCATCCGGGCGCGGATCTGCGGAAGTCCGGGCACCGGCGCGAGGAGTTCAAGGCGCACCTCGATCACCTCTACGCCCCGGCGGAGTTCGGGGCGCCGGAAGGCGCGTACCCCATCGACGTATGGGCCTGTGCGAGCCTGCTCGCCGACTGGGCGCGGGACCCGATCGTCGCGATGGACGAGCGGTACGAGGAGATGGACGAGGAGGATGACGATGACGGATCGGTCTTCCGCTGAGCGGGCGAGCGAACTGGAACTGGTCGACGCCTGGGACGAGATGCGGGAGTACGTCGACCACGAACCGCGGACGTACGAGCGGCTCGTCGTCGAGTGCGCCCGTGAACTAGCCTCCGATCCGCGCGGGCCGCTCGCGTACAGCTGGACGCTGGGGCTGGTCCTCGCGCTTCCGTACCTGGCTACGAGGAAACCGGAGGACGGTGACGTCGGGGCGGCGTTCGACGCGGCGCAGGCCGTCGACCGGGCGCTGCGGGACGCGCCCTGCACGCACCAGGGCCACCCCTTTCATGGCGACTTGGAGGGGGAGCTCGGAAACATGGCGGACGTTCTGCGGGAGCTCGCCGACGACGGGAGGCCCTGGACGGACCTCAGGCCGCGCGACGCATGGCTGTGCCCGCGCAACGTCGCCGGGCACGCTCGTGTGGTGATGGAGTCGCTGCGGCCCGGCTCGGCCGACGACGTACCGCCGTTCCTGCCGTTCGAGGACCGGTACGAACTGCAGGGGCTCACTGCGATCATGGAGGGCTATCCGCTCGCGAGGACTTTCGACGTGGCCTGGGACCTCTCGCTCGCGGCCTCCGCGTTGCAGGAGGCGGCGGACGACGAGCTGGCCGGCCGGGTCTTCGTGGCCACCGCCGTCGCGTGGTACGTCGAGGCCGAGGCGGACGACGCCGACGCGCAGGAGCTCGTCGACGAGCTGGCGGACGCCTTCGAGCGCGCGATCGGCCTCCTCGACGACGGGCCCTGCCCCCATGGCGCGCACCCGGACCTTCCGAGCGACACCACCGAGGCCCTGTGGGTGGGCATGCACCTGGCGAGCACCCGCGGCCGCGCTGCGTACGCTCAGTGGCCCGAGCCCTGGGCCCCGCCCCTCGACACCGCCCTGTGTCCGGCGTTCGTCGCGGCCACGGCCCGCGATTCCCTGAAACGGCTGAGGAACGACTGATGACGTACGAACAACTGGTCCGCGCCTGGAGCGAGACCGGAGAGGACCGCTACGGTCCCTACGACGTCCAGGACCAGGTCGTCCTGGAGTGCGCACGGGCACTGGCGGACGATCCCGGCGGAGAGCTCGCGTATCAGCGGGTGTTCGGGCTGGTGCTGATGCTGCCGTACACCGAACTGGCCGGTGGGGACGTGCCGCGCGTGGTGGCCGATGCGGCGCGGGCCGTGCGCCGGGAACGCGCGGGGCAGAGCTGCGGTCATGAGGGGCACCCGTTCGACGAGCAGTGGGAGGACCTCGTCGACACGCTCCCGGACGTGCTGCGGATGGTGGCCGACGACAGCATTGAGTGGTGGGAGAACTATCCGCAGGAGCAGTGGCTCTGCCCGCGTACCGTCGACGGGTTCGCGGCCATGGTCCTGGAGGCACTCGAGCCCGGGTCGGCCCCGGACGCCCCGCCGTTGCTGCCTTTCACCGCGCAGCGGGACCTCGACTCGCTCACAGCCGTCCTGGAGGGCTACCCACCGCCCGGTACGGACGTGGGCGAGGAAGTCGCCGATGTGGGAAGGGCTTTGAGGTATGCCGAGGGGGAGGACCGGGCGGGCCATGTGATCACGGCCGCGGCGCTGACCTGGTGGGCCGGGACCGCCAAAAGCTCCGACGAGGCGTACGACGCCTTGGAGCAGGGATTCGAGGCGGTGCTCGCCGCGCTCCCGGACCCCGTGTGCACCCACGACGAACACCCTGCCCTGCCCCGTTGGGCGACCGCCGCCGTCTGTGTGGGGATTCACTTGAGCAGCGCCGGCGGACGCGGGGTCTACGAGCGGCACGGGCCGTGTCTGAAGAACCCGCTGCCGCTGGAGCCGCTGCTGTGCCCGGCGTTCACGGCTTCGGTCGCCCGGGACTCCTTGGCCCGACTGCGCGCGATGCGAGCCGAGCCGGAGCGAGGAGGGACGGAGGAAGGGCCCTGGTAGTGCTTCGTCAGCTCTCCCGATCTGGGCTGGTCACCGGCATGGTGGTGGGTATGAAGCTCGGGGAGGTGGAACGGCTCCGGGGTGAGCTGTCGGGGTTCGTTACCAGTCGCCATGGGAGCCGCTGCCGGTGCGGCGGCGTAGTGCGCACAGCTGTTCCTGCCCCAGGGTCACCTGGTTGCCGACAGTGCCGGTGATCGTGGCCGACGCCGGCTGTGGACGCAGCGTCTCCTTCCGGCTGGCGCTGGAAGAACGCGGCTGGTCATACGTGATGGCCATCGACCCCAACGAGATCGCCCGTCCGGTTGGCGCCAAGCCGCATCAGCCTGCCTATGGCGGGCTGGGGCCGCCCACGCTGCCCCGCTACCATGAGCCGGCTCGGCCTCTGCCCCAGCTCATCGATGCCGACATCCGGTTTGAGGCAGTCGGCTGGCGTGAGGGCAGCAAAGGCATGATGACCTCCCGCTTCGCTGTGCTCGAGGTGCGGCTGTCCGGCAAGGAAGCCTCCCGACCGCCCAGGAGCAAGCCGGCGAACGCAGCCAGTGGGACGGAGAACACCGCAGACCAGGCCGGGAGGTCATGAGGCAGAAAGCGCCACTGACAATCTGTCCGGTTCTGATGGAAGATCGCGTTCACGACCTCCCGGAGGTCACAGGACCCGGGGTCCCCGGTCGCTGACCACGCCACCCGGTCCTGCTTCCAGGCCGTGATCATCGGCTCGATCAACGCCCACTGCTCACGCGATAGAGTGATCACGAACCGAGGAAGATCGGACTTAACGCCCGCTCAGAGATGCGATCGCGAAGTGCCGCACATGAAGTGGCGCCACGAGGTACTCGTCCTCGCCCGACAGAACCACGGGCTGGTCACGCCAGTGCTCGCCGGCGAAGCCGACCAGGTCCTCCTCGCTGCGCCAGCGACTGACGTACAGCAGTGAGTCGGGCGGCGCGAGCAGCACCTCGTGGTCGACCAGCCCTGAATAGCGACCGGGAAACTCGCGCACCGCGGAGACGATCCAGTCGTGGAACGCTTCGAAGCGTTCAGGACGTACGCGTGCCTCACTCACCCTGACGATCATGGCCGTCAGCGTGGCACACAGGCAGCCGCGGCGCCAGCCTCGTGCCGCTGCGGAACTGCCAGTTGACTGGTGTTGTTCCCGCCCGAGGCCGCTACCAGAAACAGACTTAACGCCCTCTCAGAGCGAAGCGCCACGCCGGCCGGTCGGAAACCGGGTGCGGACTGTCGGTGCGGTGGTGTGTGATCGGGGGTATGGCGATTGTGTGGGGCCAGCCGGGGGTCGACGGGCTGAGTGAGGCTGTGGGCGTGCTGCGGGAGTGGCAGCACGACGGGGCGCCGATGCAACTGCATCCGGGGGACCTGGGCTGGTTCTGGCGGTTAGGTGCGGAAGCGACCGCCGCGGCGGTCAGGACGTGGAGCCGGGACGGACAGATTCTCGCCGTCGGGCTGCTGGACGGTCCCGGGCTGTTGCGGCTGACGATCGCGCCCGACGCTCAGCGGGAGGAGGAGTTGGCGCGCCAGTTGGTTGAAGACGTGACCGAGCCGGAGCGGGGCGTGCTGCCCGAGGGGAAGGCGAACATCGAGGCGCCGATGGGTGCACTGGTCCAAGATCTGCTGTTCGAGGACGGCTGGAACGCCGACGAGCCGTGGACGCCGCTGAGCCGCGACCTCACGGAGCCGGTGAAGGACCCAGGCGTGCGGATCGAGGTGGCCGGGCCGGAGCAGGCGCACGTGTTTGCCGCCGTACATCGGGCAGCGTTCGACGGGTCCAGGTTCACGGACGGGCGCTGGCACGCGATGGCGGCCGGATTGCCGTACGCCGACGCCCGGTGCCTGGTCGCGTACGACGGCCAAGGCAACGCGGTGGCGGCAGTGACGGTGTGGTCGGCCGGTCCGGGTAGGCCCGGGCTGCTCGAACCGATGGGCGTGCACCGGGAACATCGCCGTCATGGCTACGGCGAAGCGATCACCATCGCCGCGGCGGCCGCGCTCCAGGAGCTGGGCTCGTCGAGCGCGATCGTCTGCGCCCCGAGCTCCAATGTCGGCGCCGTCGCCACCTACAAGTCAGCCGGCTTCCGGCAACGCCCCGAGGTCCGGGACCAATACCGGGACGCCTAAGCAGCGTCTCGACCGGCACCGACGGCAGCCAGCCGCTCCGCGAATACCGCCCGCCACGGGGCGATGAACCTCTCGTCGTCCAAGAACGCATCGATCCTGGCCAGCTCAGCCGGCAACTGCCGTGCTTGCTCCGGAAGCATCTCCCACCATGTGTTCTGTACTCCCGTGAAACGCAACATCGCCACCACCCCCGGCCGCCACCGACCCACCTCCACTGTCGCGCCCACGGGCAGCCGGCACCAGGTACGAACCACGGACTCGAGGTACTTGCCGCCGGCCGGGGAGTCGGTGGAGTGGTGGACGGCTGGGTTGCTGGGGGTGTCCGTCGACCCGCCGATGACGCCGTCGCCCAGCCGGATCGCGCCGGAGATCCACACGACGCCGGTGGCGCCGCGCGGCAGCTCCCCAGCGTGGGAGAGGTCGGAGACGGAGTCTGCCCCGATGCCCAATGGGGGCGGGGTGTCGGGGTGTCGGGGTGTCGGGGTGTCGGGGTAGAGGATGGCGAACGGGTCGGGCGCCGACGGGTTCGTACCAGTCCAGGTCTCCGTCCTCGCGCGGCACGATGAGGCGCGGCTCCGGTGGTGAGGCCGGCCTCCACCCTGCGGGCGCATGACCTCCGTCAGTGACACCACCCCGCCGGAACAACTCCCACAAAGAAAGGTGTCTGACTTGACATCGCTTCACGGACAGAGGCCGTTTGGGTGATCGTGCTCTCGGCACCTGCGGCCACCTCGCGTAACCTCGCGTAACCTCGTTACCAGTAGGGCACCGACAGCTATTCCGCCACCGCTCCGCCGGTCGCGGCGCAAAGGGGTGCTGGATGTCGATGACGAGTCGGCGCGGTCTGCTGGCGAGATCTGCTGGAGCGGTGGCGGTCACCCTTGTGCCCAGCTCCGGCGCGGCAAGGGTGAACACACCACGGGAGCGGCCGGTCACTACGGTCGACGGGCGCGTCGACTGGGACGCCTTGCGGGCGCAGTTTCGTCTCGAGCCGGGATGGGTGAACCTCGCGTTGTTCTACCTGGCCTCGCATCCGAAGGTGGTGCGGGATGCGGTGGATCATCTGAGTGCACAGGTCGACGCCAATCCTCTGTCAGTGCCCACGGGGATGGCGCTGCCCGACGGTCCGACCGGATGGCCCCGGGTACGCCAGGCGCTCGCGGCCTATCTGGGAGGCCGGGCCGAGGACATCGCGATGACGGCGAGCACGAGTATCGGGCTGGGTGTCGTCTACAACGGCATCGTGACCCGTCCGGGACAAGAGTTCCTGTTGACGGAGCACGACCACATCTCCCATCGCACCGCCGCCCGGTTGGCCGCCGAAAAGCATGGCAACACGGTGCGGCTGGTCTCCTGGTTCGCCGATCCGGCCACCGCGACGGCGGACGGCATCGCAGCGGCAGTCGGCGAGGCGATACGCCCGAACACCAGAGTTGTGGGGATCACCTGGGTGCAGTCCAGCACGGGGCTTCGTATGCCGGTGCGTGCGGTGGCCGAGGTGGTGCGCCGGGCCAATGAAGGGCGCAGTCCTGCCGACCGGTGCCTGCTGGTCGTCGACGGCGTGCACGGGCTGGCGGCAGTCGACGAGGATGCCGCCGGCCTGGGCGCGGACGTGGTGATCGCCGGAACGCACAAATGGCTGTTCGGTCCGAGGGGCACGGGACTGGTCTGGGTGGCGCCGGACGTCCTCGAGCAGCTGCGGCCCACGTTCGTGAGCTTCATCAGCGGCGGGGGAACAGCGTCCCTGTCGCCCGGCGGGTTTCTGGCGTTCGAGCATGCCTTCGCCCTGCCGGTGGCGGTGGCGCTGCATGAGCAGCTGGGCCGAGCGCGCGTTGCCACCCGGATCACACAGCTGTCGACCCGGGCGAAACAAGGACTGAGCCGCATCCGCGGGGTCACCGTGCACACTCCTGCCGACCCGGGACTCTCAGCGGGCATCACCTGTTTCAGCGTGGCGGGCCACACCCATCAGCAGGTCGTAGACCACGCCGCTGCCCACCGCGTGCGGCTGTCCACCTCGACCTACACCCGCATCGGGACCGCCGTCATCAACACTCCAGCAGAGATCGACACCGCACTCAACAGCCTGGCTGACCTCACCCGCTGAAAGCCGTTCTGGACTTCCCCGGGGCGTCGCCGGGGCGTTCGGCACGGGGCCCGGCGACGGGCGGCAGATGGTTCCGTGGAGCGCAGGGCGGCGAAGGCCCACATGTAGCCGACGGCGGCCATGCGTCGGTTCATGTCCCGGCCGGGCCCTGACCCTGCTTGCGATCGCGGTAGGGCCGTGTACCCGAAGTTGCGCGATCCTGGCGTGCGTTTGCCTGATCGCCTCGCGCTGCGCCTTGCCGGCCGCTTCTTCGGCTGCTGCCCAGGAGCCGCCTTGGCGGCCTTCTGTGCCGGGCTCTGCCCCACGAGCCGCATCGTAGAGCTGCCTTGACGGCCCTGCGCCACGCGCTCCATGACGCGGATGCCGACGGCGCACCGGTGCGATGCGCCGCTCACGAAGCAACGCACTCCCTACCGGTGGTTCGCAGCGATGCGGTTCACTGAGCCTCCGCCAACTTGAAGTCGCAGTTCAGAGGGCTGGTGTGACCGGCTCTCGGGGTGCTCACGCTGGTCGTGGGCGACAGTCTCCGGCGTAGATCGTGTGTCAGCGGTTGATTTCGAGGTTCGTCAGGACGAGCAGGGCGCGCAAGAGTTGGGTGGCGCGGTCGGGGTCGTACGGAGCTTGGTGAGGATCCGCCAGTTCTTGAGGTGGGCGAAGCCGTGCTCGACGGGTGCACGTCCGACGGCGAGAACGCGATGGGCAGTCTTCTGGCCTGGGGTGAGCTTGTGGGCGCGGGTGGCGGTGAAGCCGGTGACGGCCACGGGGTCGCGTACGTCGTTGTCCAGGCCGCGGAAGCCGAGGTCTGCGAGGGCGCCGAGACCGGCGGGCGCGCAGGCGGGCCAGGATGTGGTCGTGGCGGGCGGCGGTGATGTCGTGGGTGCGGCCGGGCCGGGCGGCGGATATCCAGACAAGGCGGCCTCTCTCGTCGGTCAGGGCGAGGAAGTACAGGCCGTGATAGTGGTGTTTGCCGGAGTAGTTCCGCCGGGTGGCCTTGCCGGTGCGGCGCTGGGTGGGGATGAGGGTGCCGTCGATCAAGACCACCTCTTCGCCCTGCTTGGCGACCTTCTTCACGGCGCGGCGGTCCAGGCGCGGGGCCTGGGCGGCGAGCAGAGCGATCAGCGTTGTTGCCGCCGGCCATGTCGGCCAGGCGCTGGTCGTGGCGCAGTACGGCCAGGACAGGACGATCACTGCGATCCGTCCGGGCGGCAGGATCCGCCACCTGGACCGTATCGCCCTCAGGTGGCGTCGCAGCAGATCGGTAAGGTGGTTGACGGTGCTCGTGGACAGTGGCAGACGGCACTGGCAGACAAGCTGGCAGGTGTCCTCGGCGCGTTCTTGGGTTCTCGTCACACAGGCCCAACGGCTGCCGGTGGCACCCCGGTTACGCCTGCGACGTCCCGCTCCGGGCAGCGGCGTGCCTGGTCACAGGCGGGTGGTGAACCAGCGGTCGGGAAGTTTCCGCAGCCAGCAGCGGTCGGCCAGTCCGACCAGCTTCCCGCGCAGCGGTTCCAGCTTGGCCCGCACGCTGACGTCCACCCCCAGTACTTCGCCGACCTGCCGGGCCATGACCGGTCCGGCAGCCTGCCGCACGGCGGCGAGGATACGCTGGTTAGTCCGGCGGGAGCGTGGCCTCCTCCACGCCTGACGTGCGGTGCGGGACCAGCATCACCGCCTGCCCGCCCCTTGCACTGGCGTCGGCGCGGCCGAGGCGCGTTCGTTGGCGAGCTGCTCGCTCATCCGCTCAAGGACGCGTTCAGCGACGGCGAGTTCATCCCGCTCGTCCCGAACCTCTGCCGACTGCTTGGCCAGCTGTTCTTCGAGTTCGTCCAGTTCCGCGCGCCGCGCGGTGATCCGTTCCAGCAACTCGGGATCCAGCATGCACCGGATCGTAGAAGACCGCCCGGCCACAGCGGGCAGGAACCGGCGAGCCGACCGTCCCGTCAGAGCGTTGTTGCACGCTGCCCCGCAGCCTCCCGCTCCTGGTGTGCGGTGTGGACGCGGTGCCACAGCGCCGCCCGCGCGGGGGCGTCGACGTCGGTCAAGTTCAGGTGGAACACGTCGGCCAGTACGTCGTACCAGTCGTCGGCCGAGTCGATGGTCCGCTCGTACGTGCCTTCGGCGTCGATCCGGCGCAGCACGCAGCCGCGCAGCATGTCCACGCCCTTGGCGTCGCGGAGCTGGGCTTGGAGGACCCGGACGAATCCGGACTCGGGGGAAGTGGACAGCCGGTGGTGCTCCGCGGCGAAGGAGGACAGCTCCACGGGCTCCGGCGCGAAGACCATCGCCGTGAAGGCGCCGCGGGGGTCATGGGTGAACCGCCAGCCGCCGGGCACCACCACCGACGGGGCCATCACGTAGGTGAACGGCCCCTGGGTGTAGGTGCCTTCGCGTAGCGGCAGTGGCTCGTACATGCCGCCGGCGAGCCCGGTGTCGACAAGCCACCGTTCGCCGTCGAGCCCCACGGTGAGCGCGAGATGGTCGCCGCCCGGGCCCTCGGGGTCCTCGACCTCGTCCTGCACCCCGGCCCGGTGCAGGGTCACGTCGTAGCCGAGGGCCGTCAGCAGCGCGGCGAAGGCCCCGTTGAGGTGGAAGCAGTAGCCGCCGCGGCCGCGCAGGATCCGGGCCACGGATTCCGCGGCGCCGATGCCCGTCAGCCGTCCCAGTTGGTTGTCGAGGGTCTCGTAGGCGACCCGTTCCACCTGCGCCCGGTGCAGTGCCCGCAGCACTTCGGCGGTCGGGGCCGCCGGCCGGGCCACCCCCAGCACGGCCAGATACCCGTCGATGTCGATCATGCTCCCCCTCACCGTTCGAACGGATGATCAGCCTAGTCGCCGGTACCGTCCGTCCCAAGCCCCCGCCCCCTGGGTACTACGCCCTCCTTCGACCACTCCACTCCAGCCACCCAGCGAAACCCGCAGGTCAGACAGCGAAATCCTGCTGGAGTACCAGGTCGTGTTTCCTCGATCAGCTCTTACGGCTCCAGACGATCTACTCCGCAGACTGTCGCCCACGACCAGCGTGAGCATCCCGAGAGCCGGTCACGCCAGCCCTTTGACCTGCGGCTTCAAGTTGACGGAGGCTCACTCCCCCCGACGGTTCGCATCGCCGGGAGCCAGTGCGCACCAACCGCGCACCGATACGAGACACAGCGGACGGTGGCGAACGTGGTCAAGGAGAAAGGTGCGCGCCGCCAGACCTCGGCAAGGAGTGCGCATCCAAGGCGGCGTACTCCGGACAAGGGGTGCGCATCGACCGCACGGAACCGAACCAGCACTTCCTCAGCCTCCGTGCGCGCACCGCGGTGCGGTGCGCACCACGGTGCGCCTTGCGCTGCGCTCGCCCGTGGCAACCACGGCGGGGAATCACAGCGGCGCAGTCGGGTGAACCGATCGGGATGAGCGGGCGTGAACCGGGTAGCCGTACGTTCGGGACCGAATGGGCGGAGGGCCCATGTCGTGGAACTCACCGACTGGCTGCTGACAACCGGCGAACGTGGCAACCCCGCGACCCGCCTGGACGGTCGCCGACCGGACCGCGTGGCGTGGTCGGAGGGTAACCATGTGCGACCTCTGGTCCATGGGGCGACGTACTTCCGCGAGCTGCTCGCCGCGGTCCGCTCGCAGCGCGCCGGCGACCTGCTCCTGTTCACCGACTGGCGCGGCGATCCCGACGAGCGGCTCGCAGGTCACGGCACTGAGATCGGTACCGTCCTGTGCGAGGCGGCGCGGCGCGGTGTGATCGTCAAAGGGCTGGTCTGGCGCTCCCACCTGGACCGCTTGCAGTTCAGCGAGACCGAGAACCGCCACCTCGGCGAGGAGATCGAAGGGGCGGGCGGCGAGTGCCTGCTCGACATGCGCGTGCGCCCCGGGGGCTCGCACCACCAGAAATGCGTGGTGCTCCGGCATCCCGGCCGCCCCGAGCTCGACGTCGCGTACGTCGGCGGGACCGACCTCTGCCACAGCCGCAACGACGACGCCACCCACCGCGGCGACCCGCAGGCACAGCCCATCTCCGCCGCGTACGGACCGCGCCCACCGTGGCACGACATCCAGCTCGCCGTACGCGGACCGGCAGTCGGCGACCTCGAGGCCTGCTTCCGGGAACGCTGGGACGACCCGGCCCCGCTCAGCCGCAGCCCCGTCACCCGCCTGCGCGAGCGCGCACACCGGGAGGACACCCACGCCAACCCGCTGCCACCCCAGCTGCCCGACCCGCTGCCCCGCGGCACACACACCGTCCAGGTGCTGCGTACGTACCCGAACCGTCTGCTGCGCGGATACGACTTCGCCCCCGATGGTGAGCGCAGCATCGCGCGTGGCTACCTCAAGGCACTGCGGCGAGCCCGGGCACTCATCTACCTGGAGGACCAGTACCTGTGGTCTCCGCACGTGGTCAGGTACTTCGCCGAGGCGCTGGCCGCCAACCCCGGCCTGCACCTTGTCGCGATCATCCCGTCCTTCCCTGAGCAGGACGGCCGGGTCACGCTGCCGATGAACCTTGTCGGCAGGATCACGGCCTTGGAGAAGCTGCGACGCGGTGGTGAGGGGCGCGTCGCGGTGTACGGGCTGGAGAACCACACCGGGACACCGGTGTACGTGCACGCCAAGGTGTGCGTGATCGACGACGTCTGGGCCTCGGTGGGGTCGGACAACATCAACCTCCGCTCTTGGACCCACGACTCGGAACTCGACTGCACCGTCCTGGACGAGAGCGCCGACCCACGTGAGCCGCGCGACCCCGGAGGCCTCGGTGACGGCGCGCGCAGCTACGCCAGGAACCTGCGGCTGGCGCTCTCGCGTGAGCACCTGGACAGGGAGGAACCCCTAGCCCCTGACGCGCCGGACATCCTCTGCGACCCGGTGGGCGCCTTCGACACCTTCGCGGCGAGCGCCGCCGCCCTGGACTCCTGGCACGACAGCGGCCGGCGCGGGCCCCGGCCTCCCGGACGCCTTCGCACTTACCGCCCGCCGAACCTCTCGCAGCCGGCGAAGGCTCTTTCGCTGCCGCTGTACCGCCTTCTCGTCGATCCCGACGGCCGGCCCTTCAGCCTGCGCCGCCACCACACGTTCTGAGCCGGTCGATGACGGGACGCTTTCGCACGGCGCGCTCACGCAGCCGCGCGATGATCCCGGTGCTGAGCCCGGCGGCGCTCCTGCCACGTACTTCCGGCTTACTGCCTCTCCACCAGTTCGGGGACAGCGTGGAGCCTGCCGAGTACCGGGTCTGGGTGCGCGCCCCGGAGCATGTACGGCCTGTGGACGGTGTCCAGTGCGACGACGTGCCCACCGAGTACCTGGACCCGCCCTCGCCCGTCCAGCAGGCGCTGGGGCCGCGCCGTCCGTCGGCTGGGTGCTGGCGAAGGCCGCCGGCCTCAGGCTCGGCCGGGGCGTCGTGCACGCCGTCGACTGCGCAAAGCCCCGGCAAGTCGGGGTAGGTGAGGTGCGGCCACAGCAGCTTGAGGTCGCGGGCGGCCCGCTCCGCCAGGACGACGGGGTCGTTGGCGCTCCATTGGTGACTGACCCGATGGTGTCGGCGGCCTTCGTCCCGGAGGTGCCCTTACCGGGGAAGGATCCGGAGGTGACGCGGGCGGTGAAGGTGGCCAGGGCGGGCGGGGCAGGAGCAGCAGTGGGTGGTGCGGGGTGAAGTCGAAGTGGCCCAGGCCGGCTGCGGGTTCTTCGTCGAAGAGCTGCAGTTCGGTCCACAGTCGACGGTGACCACCAGCCAGTGTGCGGGTGGTCCGGGTCGTCGCGCAGCCACAGGCCGAACGTGTCGACCAAGAGGTTCTCCTCCCACTTCCAGACCTTCGCCCGCGGATCGAGTGCGTCGGCCCCGGCCCGGCGCAGCGGCATCAGGACCCGCTCGAACGGGGCGATCAGGTCGTCGTAGGCGTCGCGCATGGCACTGCTGGCCGCGTGGGCGACGGTCCGCTCCCGGTCGGGGACGATCTCCCATGTCAGTTGATCGGGCAGCTGCTCGGCCAGGTACTGGCGCAGCCGCTCCACGACTACCGGGAGGTCGTTCTCACCGCGTCGCGCATGTTCGGCCGCTGGCAGGCGGACCCATCAGGCGTAGTACGGGACATCGTCCTCGGAACCGGCGCTGACCGGGCCGCCTGAACTCTGTCCCTGCTCCAGGGGGTTGGCCCCTGAGCTGGAGAGGGGCCGGTCGCGGAGCCCGTACGACGGCCACTTAGGGTCGTACGGGCCCACCACTGCGCCGACCACAGGAGTCCCCTTGCGCCCCGAGACCCGCCCGCTGGATTCGCCGACGTCCGCCGGGAGGGGGCGGCCGGGGCCCGCCGGCCCGCTCGGAGGGATCCCCTGGGCGGTCGGATTCCTCGCCGCCTGGACCCTTCTGGTCGTATCGCTCATGCAGGACCGGCACCAGTGGCTCACGGTGATCAACCTGGTCACCACCCACGCGGGCCTGTTCGTCCGGCTCAACGCCCGTCGCTTGGGCCACGGACGGCTGGCCCGCGCCAGCCAGATCGCGCCCGTGGTCACGCTGGTGCTCAGCGTCGTGGCCCTTGTGGTGTTCCGGTAGGAAGGGCGGGGGCGGTCGCGAGGTCGGTCGTGGGGACGTGCGGCTGGCTGCCCCTCTCCGCTCCGGGCGACGACGAGGAAACTGAAGCTCTCTACGAGGCGATATGGCGGGGTGAACGCCCGGAGTTCGGCGAATCCCGCCCTGCGGGGGCGTTGCTCGCCGAACTGCGGGCCGGGACGGTCCGCCTCTCCACTGTGGTTCGGCACCGGTTACGGGCGGCACGTTCGGCCGCCTCGCGCACCACGAGCTCCCGGTGCTCTTCCTGCTGATGCAACGCGGCCACCCGGGCCGCGTTGTCCGCGGCCTCGTCTTCCCGGTCCGTGCCTCTGGCCGCACCCTTCGTGCTTGCACGCCCACTTCGCCCACGCGCCCCGCGGCTCGACGCTGCAACCCCTGCTGTACCCGGCCATTGCGCTCCCTGCTCGGCTCCGACCCGAAGGTGTGGCTTTGGCTGATCGGCTGCCTAGTGCCCCGCGACGGCACGGCCACTCATTGGGATGAGCGAACAGAGATCGCTTCGTAAGGACACTTCGGCGTAGTCGTCCGCAGGGTCCAGGAGACCGATTGGCGAAGGGGGTTCGGGTGCCCGGGACTTGGGCGGGGGACGGATGCCAGCAAGGCCGCGCACCACGGCACGGTGATCGACTCGGACGGCGACAAGCTGTTGTCGCGCCGGGTCCTTAATGATGAATGCGAGCTCCTGGGCCTGATATGTAACGTGGTGGCACTGGCCGAGGACGCGCGGTGACCTGGGCAGTCGACCTGAACGCGGGCAGGGCCGCGCATGCGCATGGCGCGGGCGAGGCGGCGGCCGTCCGGTAACCAACGACCGGGTCCGCCCGTCCCGGACGGGCCGGGACGGGACGGGACGGTTCAGCCGCGGAGGAGTTCGGCGACGTGGGCGTACGAGTCGTCCGCGTAGCCGGCCGCCATGCCGCGGCGGGCGATGTCATGGGCGGCGGAGATGACCGTGTCGTCGACGCCCCGGCTGCGAGAGGCGTCGAGGACGTGGGACATGATGGCCGCCGCCGAGCGGAGGTTGGAGACCCCGGCGGGGTAACTGCCGGTGTCGACCTGCTCGGCGAAGGCGCCGATCACGTCGGGCAGGAGACCGGCGACCCCCTTGGCGTAGGGGGCAAGGTCGGAGGCGGTGACGCCCTCGGCCCTGGCGAGGGCGAAGGCGTGGACGACGCCGGTCAGTGCCGTCCAGAAGATGTCGAGCAGCGCGACGTCGTGCGCCCCCGCACGGCCCGGGTCCGTGCCCAGGTGCACGCACGTGCCGCCGACGGCCTGGAGGGTGTCCCGGTGGCCTTCGTACAGGTCGGCCGGGCCGCTGTGAAGGACCAGGGTGGACGGGCCGCCGACCAGGTACGTCGGAACCATGATCGCGCCGTCGAGGTAGCCGATGCCGTGCGAGGCGGCCCACTCGGCGGTGGCGCGGGCGTCGTCGGGAGTGCCGGCCGTGAGGTTGGCCAAGGTGCGGCCCTTGAGCGCGGCGGTGTGCGGGGCGGTGACGGCGTGGACGGCGTCGTAGTCCAGTACGCAGATCACCACGAGGTCGCTCGCCGCGATCGCCTCAGCGGCGTTCGCGGCCCCGACGGCGCCGCTCTCCACCAGGCCGTCCGCCCGGCCCGGGGTACGGTTCCACACGGTTGTGGGATGGCCCGCGGCCAGGAACGAGGACGCCAGGGCCCGGCCCATCGGGCCCAGGCCGAGAACGGTGACGGGGGAAGCAGACATGGGGAGCTCCGAGGTCGTGACGGTGACCGATCCGCACACGTGCGGGATGGGCGTGGCCGTCGGGGTGTTCGAGGGCAAGTGGAAGTCGTTCATCATGTGGGTGCTCGCCGACGGTCCGCGCCGTTTCGGGGAGACCAGGCGACTGGTCACCGGCATCAGTGAGAAGGTGCTGACCCAGCAGCTCCGGGAGCTCCGGGCGGACGGGATCGTGCATCGCAAGGACTACGACGAGGTGCCGCCCCGGGTCGAGTACTCGCTGACGGAGCAGGGCCGTCGGCTCTACGAACTGCTGGAACTGCTCTCAGCCTGGGGACGGGATCACCTGACCGCGAAGGCAGATTCGGTAACGGACGAGGGACTTGGCGCGCCTCCACCAGACTCCCCGACCGCCGGTTCTTGATCAAGTACGTACCTTCAGGTACGTGCCACGTCCCGTCCCGGCTCGGCGTTCGCGGCCCCCGGCGCGGTCCGCCGACGGCGAGCGACGGGCCGACCGGCCACTTGCCGGGTGCGGGATCCGGTGGGGCGGCGGGTAGCGACAGACCCCTACTGCTGGGTCCACACCCTTGCCTTCAAGAGCGAACGCGACACGGCCGGCGTCCCGGCGCCCTGGGTCGTCGGGAGGACCGGTGGCCCGCGCCATCAAGGTACTTCCGTCGCGCTGATGGACCGGGGCCACTGGTCGACGCGGTGAAGCGCGTCTCGGTCGTCACGGAGAAGGACAAGCCGCTGCAGTTGAGTCTCTCCGGCGACCGGGTGCACCTGCATGCCGGTTACGAGGACGACGTCGCCTCGCAGCGCCTGCCGGCGGTGCTGGAGGGCGCCGATGAGCTGAGGGTCCGCCTTCAACTCCACTTTCCTGCTGGACGCGTTGACGTCCTTCGACGCGCCCGTCGTACGGTTTGAGCTCCTCGGACCGGGCCAGCGCGCACTGATCACCGGAGAGCCCGGCGGACAGAACCGGCACCAGCACCAACACCTGCTGATGTCTGTGAAGCAGCCGCTCGTCTGACGGCCGCCCCGAGGTGGCTGGGCCATCCCGGGGCGTACAACACGCTTACGCTTTGGGGAGGGTGCAGCCGGGGCGGGTCAGCTAGATCTTGTGCCGATGCCTATGCAGGCGACGAAACCGTACGTCAGGTGCTTCAAGCAGGCGTATCACCTGGCTGGGATCTGGGTCACCTGGCGATAACGATCTTCCACTCCGTACAACCAGGGGCACCCCTCGGTGATCTCCCGTACGACACGTTTCGTCGTTCCCAGCAGTGGAGCCCGCATGCAGCACATCCCGTCCCGCAGATACGCCGTGCCCGGCACCCTGCTCGGCGCCCTCACGCTCAGCGCACTCTGCGGCGCACCGGGGGCCGGGGCCGCACCAGTGCGGTCCGGGATCGAGGCCGACTACAACGGCGACGGCTACCTCGACCTCGCCGTCGGCGCGCCGAACGCGAAGGTCGGGTCGCGGGAGTACGCCGGAGCCGTCGTCGTGTTCTACGGATCGGCGTCCGGGGTGTCTGCCGGACGGCGCACGGTCGTGCACCAGGACTCGTCCGGGGTGCCGGGGGCCGCGGAGAGGAACGACGGGTTCGGCCGGTCACTGGCCTCGGCCGACCTGGATGGGGACGGGTACAGCGACCTGGTCGTCGGCTCGCCGGGTGAGGCTGTCGGCTCTGTGCCCTACCGGGGCGCCGTCACCGTGCTGTGGGGCGGCCGCCAGGGCATCGCGGGCGGCGCGAACCTGCCCCTTCCCTCCTACCTCGACGAGCAGAGCGTGATGGGGTCAGGCGTCGCTGCCGGCGACTTCAACGGCGACGGCCGCAACGACGTGACGGTCACCGGCCGTACAGAGACCCGGACGTACTTCGGCGCGTTCACCCGCACCGGTGCCCCCGCCCGTCAGCAGACGGAGAACCTGGGCAGCACCACCGGCGCGGTCGCGGGCGACCTCAGTGGCGACGGCGCGGCGGAGCGGCTGTACCCGCGCGGGACCACCGACGACCCCGCCGGCGTGATCTCCTACGTCAGGTGGACCGGCGGCACCACGTACGTGATCACGGAGCTGACCGGCGCGGACGGGGACACAGCCGCGGTCGGCGACGTCAACGGCGACGGGTACGGCGACCTCGTCGTCGGCGACCCCCAGGACCCGGGCAGCGACAGGAACGGCGGGCACAAGGGCGGCCAGCTCACCGTCTGGTACGGCGGCCCCACCGGCCCCGCGCCGGCCCAGCGGCCCACCGTCGTCCACCAGGACACCGCCGGTGTCCCCGGCGGTGGTGAGACCGCTGACGGCTTCGGCGTGAGCGTCGCCGTCGGGGACATCGACAGGGACGGATACGCGGACGTCGCCGTGGGAGCCCCCTACGAAGACCTGAGCAGCAGCGAAAACGCGGGGGCTGTCACCGTCCTGTACGGCTCGAAGGCCGGACTGACCACCACTCGGGCCCGCATGATCACGCAGGACACCGCGGGCGTACCCGGAGCCCCTGAGCGCTACGACTACTTCGGGCACGCGCTCACCCTCCGGGACCTGACCGGCGACGGCCGATCCGACTTGGTGGTCGGGGCGCCGGAGGAGAACAGCTACGGCATGGTGACCGTCCTGCGCGGCACCACCTCGGGGCTCTCCACCAGCGGGGTGGTATCGGTCACCGGCACAGCGGCGGGGCTCTCCGGCGCATCCCAGGAGTGGTTCGGCATGGTCCTACCGGATGCCGCTCGCTGACGCGCCGCCAGTTTCCACGGACCGTCAGACCGGCCGGATCGGCCCCGCCCTGTCGGCGCGGGGCCTGCACGGTCCAGGGCTGGCCGCGCGGCAGGCCGAGGGCCGGCGGAATTCAGCCACGGGTGCATCGTTGGTAAATCTTGACGAGGTACAGAACTTCCAACCCGCTGAGGGGATGGGCTGAGTGTCTCGCACGGCCACGATGCCCGAGGCCAGCATTGCGCTCTTCACCTGCACCAGTTCCCCCCTTGATCCCCAGGACTGTAGAGGTTCCGCACGAATTTCGCTCATGCATTCGCACGGCTTGGGTCAGCCACGTCCCCTGCAGATGAAGGGCAGCCCCCGACGGCGGCCCTGTCGGCAGGCGGGGTGTACCGGCCCGGGGTGATGCCCACGACCCGCTTGAAGTGCCGGGTGAGGTGGGACTGGTCGTAGAAGCCGGCGGCGTTCGCTACCTCGCCCGCCGGCTGTCCGTCGAGTAACAGACGGCGGGCCAGGTCGACGCGGCGGGACGTCACGTACTGATGGGGTGCGATACCGAAGGCGGCGCTGAAGGCACGTACGAGATGCGTGGGGTGGGCGTGGACCAGGCGTGCGGCCTCCTCCAGGGTGATGCCCTCAAGCAGTCGCTCGTCGAGGAGGTCACGCAGGTTCTGGGCGATGCCGCGGGCGGGTCCGGCTCTGTCTGCGGCCAGCCTCGGGCGCAGGTGCTCGCGCAAGCGCTCGCCGATAAGGGCCAGACGGCTTTGGGCCTCGAACTCGTCGCCCGGGTTGGCGAGGGCTGTGTGGAGTTGTCCGACGCGTCTGCGCAGGACGGGATCGGCGAGGTCGGGGCCGTCCACCGCCGGACCGATGAAGCTCTCGTCCAGCTGCGTCATGTCGAGATAGACAACGCGCTTGCGGAAGCCGTCAGGTGTGGCAGGTGAGCCGTTGTGCGGGACCTGAGGCGGGAGCAGGCTCACGGTGTCGTTCGGCGTGCCGCGCTCGTGGCGGTCCAGGTCGTAGCGGACCGCGCCGTTGTCGACGATCAGCAGGGTCCAGGCGTCGTGGACGTGCATGGGGTACGCGTGCTCGGTGAAGTGGGCGTGGAAGACCTCCACGACACCCGCGACCGGCGGGCGCCAAGCGGAGGTTTCCTGCCAGGCGGTCACGCAAGGAACGTACAAGACGGAGAAGGCGTGCACCCTGGAGTCTCGAAGCATGAGAACCAAGGAAGAGACCGAGGCTGCGGCCGGGGTTGGTACGGGGGCCAGGGCCGGGACCGGCGCGGGCGATGACCACGTGCCTGTTCGCTTCGACACCAAGATCGCCGTACTGCTGCGCGACGACCTGGAGCCCTGGGCGCGGCTGAACGTGACCGCCTTCGTGGTCAGCGGGCTCGGTACGGCGTCCGCCGAAGTGATCGGCGAGCCGTACACGGACGCCGACGACACCACGTATCTGCCCATGTTCCGCCAGCCCGTGCTGGTCTTCGAGGGGACGAAGGAGATGCTGACCGCCGCACACGGTCGGGCGCTGTCCCGGTCGCTGCTGAGGGCCGTGTTCACGTCAGATCTGCTCAGCACGGGCAACGACCGGGACAACCGGGCAGCTGTACGGGCCGTGGGCAAGGACCAGCTCGACCTGGTAGGGATGGCCATTTACGGGCCACGCAACGCGGTGGACAAGGTCCTCAAGGGCGCGCGAATGCACCCCTGAGCGACTACAGAGCCGCCTCGTGCGTTGACAGCTGTCCGCGTCCGATGCCCGCCGCCAGCTCCTGCTCACCATGGGAACGTGGGGCGATGGCCTCCGCTCACCGCTTCCGCCGGGTCCAGCCTCCTAGACAGGGGTCGGAAACACGAACCGCACGTTGGTCAATTGTTCCGACAACTCCCACAGACGGCGGCCGGTTTCGGCGTCGGCCGCCGCGGGGGACAACCGCACCCGCGTCGGCCCGCCGCGCAGTTCCGCCATGCCATCCGGCCCGATGAACTGACCGCCCTCCACATTCGGGTCGGTCGCCGCGTACAACTGCGGCAACGCGCCGCGCGCCGGGGACTGGGCGAGCGGGGTGAGGATGCGGCCGAACAGCAGCTTGACCATGCCGACCGGCCCGCTGGTCTGCAGATTGGTGGCCGTATAACCAGGGTGGGCCAGCAAGCTGCGTACCGGACTCCCGGCCCCGGTCAGCCGCCGGTGAAGTTCCTGTCCGAAGACGGCATTGGCCAACTTCGACTGGTCGTAGAAGGTCATGGGCGAGTAGCCGCGTTCGCCGTGGATGTCGTCGAAGTTGATGCTCCCCTTCCGGTGATTGACCGAACTCACCGTGACCACGCGGGGGTCTCGCCCGGCTGTCAGCAGGTCGAGCAGCAGCCCGGTGAGCGCGAAGTGGCCGAGGTGGTTGCAGGCGAACTGCGACTCGTGGCCCTGCGCGCTCAGTGATCGAGGCGGCGCCATCACGCCCGCGTTGTTGACGAGTACGTCAAGGCGCGGGTGGTCGGCGTGCAGCTGATCGGCGAAGCCCCGGACCGAGTCGAGGTCGGCCAGGTCGAGTCGGCGCACCTCAAGGCCGGCGCCCGGCTGCTCGGCGGTGATCTCCGCGACTGCCCGGTGGCCCTTTTCCTCGTCGCGTACCGCAAGGATCACGTGGCCGCCCTGGCGTGCGAGCGCCCGGGTGGTCGCCAGGCCGAGTCCGCTGTTGGCTCCGGTGACGATGAACACCCGCTCGCTCTGGTCCGGGATGTGCTCGGCGGTCCATTCCTGTTGTTGTGTCATACGACATACGTTGCCGCCGGTGGCACTTAGTGTCAAGAGAGCCTCTACGTGCCATGTGAGGCATGGCGTGTAGCATGGTCCGGTGAGCTCCCGCCCCGAAACCAGCCTGGCCCAGCGCAAGCGTCAACTCGTCTCCGACGAATTGACCGAAGCCGCGCTGCAGTTGCTGGCGCTGAAGGGGTTCGAGGTGGTCACCATCGACGAGATCGTGGCCGCTGCCGGCGTGTCCAAGCGGACGTTCTTCCGGTACTTCGCGTCGAAGGAGGACGTGGTCGTTCAGTTTCTGGCCGACATGGGCGTCGGCATGCGCGCCGAGTTGGCGGCCCGCCCCGGCGGGGAGCCTCCCTCCGTGGCCCTGCGGCACGCCGTCTCCGTACCCATCGCCGCCTGCGCCGACCACTCCGACAGGGCACTGCGCGTCGTTCAGCTGATTCTGCGTACGCCCGCCCTGCACGCCCGCTTTCTGGAGCGCCAGGCGCAGTGGCGTGACGACCTGACGAGCGAGTTGGCGCGCCGCCAGGGGATCGAACCCGTCACCGATCTGTACCCGCAGCTGGCCGCCGGGATGGCGCTGACCGCCTTCAACACCGTGCTGCAGCGGTGGAGCGACAGTGACGGCGCCGAGGACCCGGCCGAACTGACCCACCGGGCCTTCGCCGTAATCGCCCCGGCGTTGGACGCCGTCAGTCACTAGGCACGTTCCAGCCGCGCCGCGCCTCGGCCCCACGTCGCGGCGGCCAGCACCAGTACGCCGCCCAGGACGCCGGCCGCGCCCAGGCGTTCACCACGATCGCCATACCCGCTGCCCATGCCCAGCAGCAGGCTTACGCGGGACGGAGAGGTTCGGCGTACCGCCCACATCTGTACGCAGAAGGCGAAGAGCGTGCGGAAGAGGCAGCGGCGGGCATCCTCGTGCCGCTGTACTGATGCCGTCAGCAGAGCAGGGGACCGCAGAGCTTCTTCAGGCCACTGCTGTCGGAGTACGCCCGAAGACGCTGCACGTTTCGTATGTGTTCTCCGGCCTTGGCCCGGGTGCTGGCGAGGTGGTAGGAGTCGGTGCCGGTTTCGATGATGGTGCCGTTGAAGGTGAGGCGGTCGACGATGGCCGTGCCGCCGCGGGCTGACCTACCGCCGAACGGGCCGCTGATCTTCGACCCGGAGCCGATACACCACGCTCCGGCGCAGCGGCCCCTCGGGCACGCTCAGGTCGTCGAAGTCATCGGCTGGGTCGCGGGTCATTCCGATACGGCGCATAACCGCCTGCGAACGGAGATTGGTGGCCGTCGTCACCGCAAGGATCTCCGTCAGGCCGACCCTTTCGAAGCCGAAGGCCACCGCGGCTCGGGCAGCTTCGGTGGCATAGCCGTTTCCCCAAGCGGCACGGGCCAGACGCCAGCCGGCCTCCACTCCAGCGAACGGCATGCCCTCATCCACCGGATCCAGCCCGGTGAAACCGATGAACTCCCCGGTGGCCTGCACTTCCACCGCCCACCATCCCCAGCCTCGCTGGTCGAGGTCAGCCTGGAAGCGGGCTGCAGATGCCTCGGCTCGCTCACCCGTGAGTACATCCGGGAAGTACTCACGGACCTCGGGATCGGCATTCATAGCCGCCCAGGGTCCAAGGTCCGACTCCCGCCACCCGCGGAGCACAAGACGATCGGTTCGCAGCTCAGACATCACGCCAACCTAGCGTGATCACGAACACGGAGCGCTCGAATAACCAGGCGACAGCCCCGAGGACACCAGCATCGTCGCCACGGACACCATGCCGTCAAAATCTCGGGCTCTGGCTCAACTTCTGTCGAGGCGGGGTGCTGCACGCGCAAAGGGAGAGGCGTTCAGCTCAGGCCGCATCGCTCAGTACTCGTTCTGGCACCCTGCTCCTATGAACACGACGCATACGGCGGAGGACATCATCGAGGCCGAGTGGACGAGGCTTCTCGCTTCAGACCACGTTGATGGTGACGTGGTGCGTGCCGCCTATGCCGAACCCAGGTTGCGGCAGCTCTTCCCCTGGGTTGGCATGTGGGAGCTGCACTTCAGCCGGTGCACCGAGCATCCCTGCACGTGGGACGTGCCCTACATCGCCCCACGACGGGGTGGGGGCTTCGTCGTGGCGGGGCCGTCCAGGGTGGAGTACGTCGGTGAGGCTGACAGCGCAGAGGCGGCAGTAGAGATGGTGGCGGACCGTCTGCCTCCGGGTTGTGGCCGAGCAGTTGTCGGCAACCGACACGACTTTGCCGCATGCCGCGTTGAACTGGCGGACGTAGTTCTTGGCGCGGGGTCGACTGGACTCGGGCGAGGATGCCGAGGGGCCGGTGCCCGAGCTCCAGGCCGTGGTCGGGGTCGCGGGGCTGGACCAGATGCGCGGCATGTCGATGACCAGGCCCGGCCAGCTCTGCGCGGGCTGCCTCAGGATTTCACCGTGCTGGTGTCCGACATCCCGGACGAGCCCGAAGCCTAGGAAACCGTTAAGGATCTTCCACCAGAGCTCATGCGCCAACTCTGCACCCACCTGGACAGGTTGGGGGAAAGGTGGAACGCAGAGGTCCGTGTGGCCGTCGAGATCCGGATCGATACCGGTCGCCGCCCCCACGAAGCGTGCAGTTTGCGCTTGGACTGCCTCACCCGGAATACCGACGGCAAGGCAGTTCTGTTCTACGACAACCACAAGGCGTACCGGAAGGGCAAAGGGCCGCCCGAGTCGACCGGACCTTCCTCTATCGGCATCGGGACCTGCTCGAACAAGATCTCGCCGACAGAGTGGGCTAGCTCGAAGAACGGACGAGGAGCTCGTCGGCGCACGGGCCCCGAACCGAGAACTCACCCGGGCGCTGAACCAAGGATCTTGAAGTCTCTTGTCCTGGCGCACTGCAACTGTGCTGAGCTGTGGAAGTTCTCAACCCAGGTGGTTTTCGCCGAACGCCTGGCGGGCTTGGTCAGGCAGCGGCGCGGGACATCACGGACCGGGCCATGGACTCGGCGGCGAGGCGAACATGCGCTGCTTGAGTGGCGCGGCACTGGGCAGTCACGACGAGGCTCAGGGTCTCGTTGAGGACGACCAGGTGATGGCTCTGCCGCCACTCGGCCTCATCGTGCTGGTAGGCGAGCTCGACGACCTCGAACGCGGGGTCCTGCCGGTGGTCGATGAGCCTCTGGCCTGGGCCGGTGAACTGGGCCGGCGCGGGGATCCGCTCGGGGCTCATCGGGCCCTGAATGTAGATAAGAGCGTCGTCCGGCCCCCAGAGATGGAACGGGGAGTTGTCGCCCGCGGGAGGAGAGTCGATGGTGAAGCCTTCCGGCCAGACAACCGAGTAGGGCGAGGTTTCTATCCGCCAGCCCGGTTCCAGGGGGCCCGGAAGGACATCTACGACTTCGTCCGCGTGCTCCACGTTGGTGAGTGCGATGCTCGATGTGCCGACGGCTGCACTGATGAGTGCGGTGCGGGCGACTTGCGCCTCCCACTTGGTCACGCGCACCGAGGACGGGGCGTCTGCTACACGCTCGAACGTGTACGGCCAGATAGGAGTCAGCGTCATGCCGAACCCAGTCAGCCGGGCAAGGACATGGCCCATGATTTTCCCCTCCGAGGACAGTGGCTGCACATGATCGCATGTGCAGTCAGCCCCGCCGGGAAGGGGACTCACGTTGTCAGGACGCCCAGAAGAAGTGCGGGCAAGTGCGGCTGTCCCGGCTTGCTCGCGCACGCCGTCAGCAGGCACAAGCCGAGCAAGCCGGCGACCAATGAGCCCGTGGGGGCGGGGTGCCTTCGGGCCATCGGCGTGAGCCACCCGAACCAGCGAAAGCATCACACCTGTTGCGCTGGGTACGCTCAACCGCATCAGCGCTGAGTTGCACCAGTGCGAGAGCAGCGTCTCCGTAACAGCTCGGCTCCCCACCATGCCTGGCTGAACTGCGCTAGGCCCAGGCATGGTTGGCCTGTGGAGCGGTCCGTGACCGCGGCGAGCAGTGCGCTCAACAGTCCTTCAGTGAAGGGGCGCCGCGGTGGTCGAGATCAGCGCCGGACCGCAGGCGTCGGCGGCGAGGTGAGCCAAGCAGGCGGAGTGCGGCTCGACGCTGCGGCCAGGCCGATGCGGTGTTGGGTAATGAAGGGGACGTCACGTCGCTCAGGACGAGTGGAAGCGACAGGCGGTTGCAGGCTCTCGTCCAACGACCACCCAACGAGCCTCTCCATGTGTAATGGCACGCGCTCATCCATCGCTGACACTGGACAACCGCGAGGACGCCGGGGACACACGTGCCCCTGTCGGCTATTCCTCCGTCGGCAGGGTGCCGGACGAGACGCTTGAGCTCTTTCTCCAGGTCATACCGGCAGCACGTTCCGCTGCCGCTCGGCCCACGCGGCCTGTTCGAGCTCGATGAGCTCATCAATCAGTTTGATTTCCACGGCCTGGGTCCTAGGCCGCCGGCCTGACACCGCTCCCCCACGTGACCGCGACCCGTGCGCGGCGGGAACCGAACTGGCCTCGAACGGGCCGTTTCCCGCGAACCGCCGCCCTATCACGTAGGTCGCCGGTTACGGACGGGTTCGAGAATATCCACGAGCAGTGAATAAAAGGGCAAAGGAAGTGATCTTTGCTTTGCCTCGAAATGGCCCATTTTATTGGGTGCACATTCTGCTCGAATAAGCGGAAATCGCCCCCGCTGTCAAAAATTGGCGCGACACATTGCGTAAGGCTAGGGTCAGCGGAGCGTGAGCCCCAGAGGGCTGCCACCCGTATTCCAGGGCTCACACCAATCCGTACTAACGATCGAAGGTGAAGTATGTCCACTTTCTCCGACCCTGGCGGAAACAAAACGCCACGTGGGCGCCTGTTCCGCTTCACGGACACTAACAGGCGTGACGAAAATCCCCAACGTCACGGACCGATGGTTCACATCCAGTTCATCGCGATTCCGGCCCTGCCGCTGATCGTCATTTCGGTGCCCACAGAATCCCGGTGGGAGACGTTTGCGCTCACCCTGGCGGCGGCATCCGCCGCCGCCGTGGGTCGCCTGGCGTGGCGATTCGTTTCCACGCGCTTCAAGGCGTCCTGACACAGGAGCCGGGGAGCGGCCGACAGCCGCTCCCCGG
The DNA here is from genome assembly GCF_040611155.1 of Streptomyces sp. NPDC002994. Taxonomy (NCBI): domain Bacteria; kingdom Bacillati; phylum Actinomycetota; class Actinomycetes; order Kitasatosporales; family Streptomycetaceae; genus Streptomyces; species Streptomyces sp. NPDC002994. The sequence continues at coordinate 256,391 of NZ_JBEXNQ010000007.1, read as the reverse complement.
CGTACGCCGGGCATTTCGGTTCACTACGAAACGGCGAAACTGCACCGCTCGGCGTGACGCAATTCGTCAACCCAGCCGCACCACTGCCACCACGCCCCGTCAGCGTTGCCGGGGCTGGGGAGGAACCGTCCGATGCTCAGCGTGCCCAGCCCGTTATGCCGACACTGCAGCGGCCCTCTGCCCCAACGCGACCACCACGGGCGCGGCAGGCCGGCCGACTACTGCGGCCGCCCGTGCCGCCAGGCCGCCTACCGCGAGCGCAATCGCGCCCGTGAAGTCGACGTGACCGCCAACCCCCGCGACTCGTCCGCCGCACCGGCGGCCGCAAGCCCTCTGCAACAGCAGCTGCTCGAACTGGCTCTGGACGCTCAGAGCGAGCTGCGTCATCTCATCCGGCTGCTGTCCCCCGGCCCGCAGGCCTCCGCTGTCGAACTCGTCGAATTCTCCACACGAACCGAGCAGACCCTTGACGCCCTGACGGCCGGCCTTGTGATGCTCGCTCGCCAGCGAGGCATCCCCTGGAAGGTGCTGGCGGCGATCTTTCACGTCAGCCCCGAATCAGCCCGCCGCACCTACCACGAGCACCAAGTCCAGGTCCGGCTGCAGGAGCTCGCCGGCTCCTCGGAGATGCCCTGTACTGCGACCACTACCCCGCAGCCCAGTGCCGAGGGAGCCGACGCGCCAGAAGCACCGCCGCCCCCGCAGCCGGTACGCCCACCGCGTCGAGCCGCCAGCCAACTCGCCCCTGTCCTGTCCCAGCTGCAACGCGAAAGCCGCATGCCACTGCGCCAGCTCGGCCTGCGCGCCCAGGTCTCCCCCAGCTACCTCAGCCGCGTCTTCAGCGGCGAAAAGTTCCCCACCTGGGACCTCACGGAGAAACTCGCCGTCGCTCTCGGAGCCGACTCCGAGAGCCTGCACAAGGTCTGGCAGGACGAACACGCTCGTACGACAGCCGCCTCCACACCTCGCGACCAGCCCCCTGAGGATTTAAGCCCGCTGCACTCCGCCCTGCGGACGCTGAGCCGCAGAGCCTCCAGCCCCTCCCCCCGCATGCTGGCCGCCGCCACGGGCGGAGACCTCACCGAGCAGCAGATCCGAGAGGTGTTCCGCGGCAGCCGCGTCCCCGACTGGCCCCAGACCCAGAACCTGGTGCTCGCCCTGGACGGCGAGCCCACGTTCTTCCGGCCTCTCTGGGAAGAGGCCACCCACATGGCGAGCTCACCGGGCCCCCGCCCCGCCGACACCCCCGGCCATCGCATCAACCGGCTCCTCATGGCCTTCGGCGACGTCCTCAACCCCGCAGACCAGCTCAGCGTCCGTGGAAGCACTCGCCGCGCCCGAGCCCGCGCCATCCGCCAGCGCCTGGCGAACCGGCCCATGTAAACAGCGAGCTGAGTACCTGATCTGTCGTTACCGACACCGAGCTGGACGGCGTCGCCCGTGCCGGCGGTCCGGGCACCGGCGACTGGCGCGTACAGGCAACCAGTTGCCCGCTTGGCCGAGTCGGAGTGATCTTTCGTACAACCCTCCGGGCTCGCCAGAGGTCTGGCTTCTCGCAACTGCTTTCTGGCAGACACTTTTCGTTCGCCTACATGTCACACAGAGGGACCCGCATGAAGAACGCCCTTGCCGGCCGCCGCTCGCTGCGCGGTGGAGTCGGCGCGGCTGGTGCCGCTGCCCTGGTCGCGCTGGCGGCCGCCCCCGCCTTCGCGGACGAGGCCGGGCCGGACATGGCCGTAGGGAAGCTCGCTCCGATAACAGGGGTGAAGCCCGGCAGCACCCCGGAGATACCGCTCTCGTTGAAGAACAAGGGCACTGAGCAGGCCGAGCGCGTCTGGGTGTACCTCCACGGCTCGGCAGGGCTGGACTTCGCCAAGCAGCACTCCAACTGCACATACACGAAGTCTGGCGGCTACGACGAGATGCCGGTCGGGTACGACGCCATCTGCGCCGTGGAACAGGCGCTGGAGCCCGGTGTGGTGTACGTGCCCGAGAAGGCGCCGCAGTACAACGTCCAGGACAGGGCGCTGTACGAGAGGTTGAGCGCGTCGGTCCACCTGACGGATCCGGGCTGGTCGGACCCCGACGGGACCGGAGAAGGGGTGCAGGGCACCGGGCCGGCGCTCAAGCTGGTCGAGCGGAAGGCCGCCGAACCGGGCTCCGACGAGGACTACAGCAGTGCGTCGACGCACGCGCTCGTGACCGCCGACAACACGGCCGACTTCTCGCTGACCGGCGGCGAGCTGAAGGGCAAGGCGGGCGAGACGATCACCGCCTCGTTCCAGTTCACCAACAACGGCCCGGCCTGGGTCGACATGAACCGGGTGGTGAGCACCGGGGCGCTGACGATCAAGGTTCGGATTCCGGCCGGTACGACCGTGATCGAGGCGCCGCGCCCGTGCGAGAAGGTGAAGGCGGGCGAGTACACGTGCATGAACCACATGGGCTGGGTGAGTGAGAACAGCGACTGGCCCTACCGCTTCCGCCTGAAGATCGACAAGGTCGTGGCGGGTGCGACGGGCACGGCGTCGTTCGTCAAGGCCGAGACGCCCTTCGACAACAACCTGGCGAACAACACGGCGGAGATCGTGCTCAACGCCGCGTCGGGGACCACCAGCGGCGGTTCCGGATCCTCCTCCTCCACGGGGGGCTCCTCGTCCACCGGCGGCTCCTCGGTTACCGGCGGCTCCGGCTCCTCGTCCACGGGCGGCTCCACTTCCTCGTCCGGTGGCGGTTCGGACTCGTCGGCCGGCGGCAGCTCCGGCTCCGCGTCGTCATCGGCCGGCGGTTCCTCCTCCTCGTCCACCGGTGGCTCGGACACCTCGACGGACGGCGGCGACCTGGCCTCCACCGGCTCGGACAGCACGCTGCCCATCGCGGGCGCCGGAGCCGCGGCGCTGGTGGCAGGTGGCGCCCTTTACTTCGCTATGCGCCGCCGCCGCGCGTCGTAAGGCCCGGCACGAAAACCGGCACGGAACGGGGCCCTCCCATGGCCTTGAGGCCATGGGAGGGCCCCGCGAACCGGTGTCGGCGGTGTGCAGCTGCGGCCGCCGGCGCGGTAGTCGCCGCACCCCGCCACGCCGGGCTCGCGATGCTCCGGGCGTACGTCCTGACCATCTCGGCGTCGCGCACCAACAGCATCACCACGAGGCGTGCGTGGCGCACTCGAAGAGGTGGCGTACGCCGTCCGCGCTCGTGAGCTCGCCGCAGACGTATGCGGCTCCAGCCAGGTGGGGACGCTCGCTCGCGGCTTGCGTGTCAGGGTACGGATGCGGATGTGGGGCGCGGGAAGGTCTGGCCTCAGCGAGGAAGATCATGCCGGGGGCGGTGTGGTTGATGTCCGCGATGCCCTTCCCCAGAAGACAATGCGGAAGACCCGCACGCCCTGGCTCCCCGCAGCACTCGGAGCGTCTCGCGGACCAGGCCCGACGACTTCGTCGCCCGCGGCCCGTATCGCGTACGCCGGGAACCCGGGGCCTTCGCCGCCTCGTGGCCGACGGCAACGGCCGCGAGGCCCAGCATCGCCGTACGGACATCTACGGTGTCCGGAGTGCCGCCGAGGACCTGGATTCGCGAGATCAGGTCGACGTTGACCTCGATGACCAGTACCTGCGTCACATGCGCTCGGTGATCGCGGGACACTCTGCGCTACTCCCGGAGCGGCGGCCCCTCAGGCGCCGGTTCCGCAGGCTCGGGGCTCTCCGACGCCGCGTTCGTACACGCGCAGCGGGAGGTGGTGGGGTTCGCGGGAAACGACGACGGCAACGCGGACGCGCTACCGTACGGCCCATTAGGGTGCTAGATGCCCGACCTGCACCAGATATGATGCACTTTGTGATCATGCCCGGACGGCGCTGGCGCCGTCGTCCTCCCTACGGCGGCCGGTGGGAAGCTGCCCGGCTGTCACCGGTGCTCCTTACTGCTCTCATCACCGGCCTGGCTTTCTCCACACCGAGGGAGATCGCCTTCAGCCGTCTCCTGCCCGCCGCACCCGCCCTCGCCGCCGCGATGTGGCCCGTGCTCCCCACGATCCTGCTGGGGACGTTCTGCCTGCTGGTCATGATTGGCCTCAGCTTCGCCTACACCGACCTGGGGACGCCGTACACAGCGGCTGCGATCATCGCGGTCACCTTGGCGGCCGCCTACGCAAGCCACGTCCGGCTCCAGCGGGAAGAGGCTCTCTTCCACATCCGGCTCGTCGCCGACGCCGCCCAGCAGGTGCTGCTGCGCCCCCTGCCACGCCGCATCCAGGGCGTCGAGATCGAGTCGCTGTATCTGGCGGCCCAAGAAGAGGCCCGGATCGGCGGCGACTTCTATGAGGCGGCCGACACACCGTACGGAGTCCGGCTGCTCATCGGCGACGTACGCGGCAAGGGCCTGTCCGCGGTGGGGGCGGCCTCGGCGGTGATCAATGCCTTCAGGGAGACGGCGTACGACGAGCCCGACCTGAGGGGCATCATCCATCGCCTGGAGCTCAGCAGCGCCCGCTACAGCGCAGCCTTCCCCGCCCAGGACCTGCCCGAGCGCTTTGCCACCGCTCTGCTCGCTGAAATCCCCCATGGCGGCGGCCACGTCAGGCTCCTCAACTGCGGGCATCCCCCGCCGCTGCTCGTGCACCGCGGGGAGATCCGCGTCCTGGAGCCCACCGCCGCCTCGCCGCCCCTCAACCTCGCGACACTCCTCGGTAACCAATACTGCGTGGATACGGTCGCCTTCGCCCCGGGCGACCAACTGCTGCTCTACACGGACGGTGTCTCAGAGACCCGGGACCGCACCGGCGAGTTCTTCCCACTGCCGGAGTGGATGGGGCAGCAAGGCCCGACGCCGCCCCGGGAGGTGCTCGACCGGCTTCACCGGGCCCTGCTCCACTACAGCGGCGGAAGGCTCGACGACGACATCGCGGCCCTCGCCGTGCAGTGCTCGAACACCCCGGCCCAGGAGCACCCCGCGTAGTCCGACGTGCGGATGGCCGAGTTGGGCCGTACAGAGTGGCGAGCCCTTCCTTTCGTCCTTCAGATTGCCGACTCGAGCGTCTGCGCGCCCGGCTGGACGGAGCTGGAACCAGTCCGCTGTCCAGGAGGGGCGAAGCCGGGACTCTACGGCCACACGACCTCGTCGTCTCGAACGACCAAGGGCTCGAACCAGTCCGACTCGCAGAACCTGGTCCAGCCCAGGTGGACCACACCGGTGGAGGAACGATGCCGGTCATCGGCTTTGGTAGCCAGCCACCTGAGCAGTTCACCAGTGCGGTCGAACTCATCGGGATGGATCTCCTGCCGAGCGGTCAGGGCCCATGACCCGTAACGGGCGTCTTCAGAGCGCAGCAGCACCGAGACCAGTGCTCCGCCCACCTTCCATGCCTCACCGTGTCGGCCGAGAAGAGGCACAGGATGGTCTTCAGTGACGAGCTCGCCGCAGTCGTCCTCCACCACGATCGCAAACGCGGGCACGATACGGAGAGTCTCCGGCTTGTCGCCCAGCCCGAGATGCCACCGAAGCTCCTCGATCTCTTCGTCCTCCAGACTGTCCCGCAGGTTCAAGACAATCGAGAGCTCAAAGATGTCAGCCATAGCGGCAAGCTATCGCCTTGGTACGACAATTCCCCGAGCGAAGTAGCCTCGGCCGCTCAGCGGCGGGGTAGCCGGGTAGCCTCAGGCGTTTGCCCCGCCTACTAGGGTGATCCGTCGTCAACTACCAGGAGATCGCCGTGCCCACCCCGTCGCCACCCGGCTCGTACTCCTCCGCACATCACGGTGTCCCTTATGGCGGTGCACCGCACGGAAGCTTCTCGCCGTACGCACAGCATGCGACGCCCCAGTGGGGTGCTCCGTACGGGATGCCCGCCGGGCCCTCGTGCCAGGTGTGTGGTGCGCGGCCGGCCGCGCACGCGGTCATACGTGGCCACCAGGGCTTCTTGGTGATCATGCGCTTCCGCAAGCGGGAAGGTGACTTCTGCCGCGACTGCGGCACGGCGTTCTACCGTCGGATGACCTCCGACACGCTGTGGCAAGGCTGGTGGGGCCCCTTGTCGATGATCATCACGCCCTTCACCGTGCTCCTCAATCTCGGGCCACGCGCCGTCTTCCGCCGCCTGGCCGCTCCGGTCGGCGCCGTGCGCCGTCCTCTCGATCCCGGTAAGCGTGTCCTCGCCCGGCCCCCGGCCCTCATCCCCCTCCTCGCCGTCGGTCTGGCGCTCGCCATGGTGACCGTTCTTACGGTCATCGGCCTGGTGTCGGGCGATGGCAAGGCGGCACTGGTGTCGGTCGGTGACTGCGTCCGCAACAACGCGGCCTGGCCCGAGCAGGACATCGAACGCGTCAGCTGCTCCGACAGCGACAGTCAGTACCGCGTGTCGCCGAACGGGGCGTGTCCCGCCGGCGCGTACCTCCTCTACCCGGAATACAGCAGGGACGGGTCGGCACTGTGCCTGACGCCGGTGCGCTGACCGTATCCAGGCACAGTGCCGACCCCGGCTCCCCGGCGGAGAGGGGCTACGAGGACCTCGGCGGGCGCGTGCCCTCGGCGCCCTCGGCGCCTTCCGCCCCCGGGTCCACATGGCCCCAGCTCTCGGACGCACGGCTTCGCCGGCCGGACCCGGATGCCCGGCGCTCCTCCTCCGGTGTCATGTCGGTTTCCGTCGTGTGCAGGGGTTCCGGCCGGGTGGGTTGTGGGTGTCGCGCCACCAGGAACACCGTGAGGCGTCTGGGAGCGCACCAGGCAGCAATGCCCCCGTCGGTACCGGCCGGTTCGCGCCCTACCCGCCGGCAGTACATGCCCGGACCCTTAGGTTATGGGGGACACAGGAAGCGCTCAGCCCTGCCCGGACAGCCCTGACCACCAACCCGGACGCCGTTCCTCAGACTCTGAGGTCCAAGCGATGCTCGAAGGGGCCACTGCCCCCGGGCCACCCGCACCCGCCACCTGTGAACACTGTGAGCTGCCCCAAGACCGCTATCCAACCCTCTACCCCGGCAGATGGGTGTTCCTGGAGCCCCGCAGTGCTGTCCCTGCCCATCACCTGCCACCCCGACGGCGTTGGATCATCACTACGGACGGTGTCGCCTGGAACCTGTGGGACGCCGAACCCATACCCGGCACCGTATGCCGGGTCGTCCACCGCCTCGTCTGCCCCCACCTCGAACCCGAGGACCCGTGGCCATGGGGGACCGCCCTTCGTCTCGAGAACGGCCGGCGGGCGCAACGGCTGTTCAACGTGCCGGAATTCCCGGACCTTCGGGGTCTGCCGGACGCCGGCTGACCACAGCTTCGGCCCGGACCGTTCTGGTTCGGGGCGCGGCTGTACTGCCGGCCGACACGCTCCCGAAACCTGGGCCCACGGATCTACTCTCCGAAGTCCTCCCATTGGCCTCTGACTACTCCGTCGGCGTCCGGTACCACGGCGCACCACTGGGACAGTGCCGAGTCACTGAGCATGAACGCGTAGCCTTCGGCCGTCACTTCGGCGAGACGGTCGGCGCCGAACGAATAGGACCGGTAGGCCAGTTGCCCGGGTGTGAGCGGAGCTTCGAAGGCGGTGAAGCCGTCATCCAGCAGATCTGCTCGGAGCCGCAGGTCCGGGTCGGCCACAACGCAGAGGAGCGACCGGGCCGAGACAGCCTGGGCTACCGCCGAGAAATTCTGTGGGTCCAACCGAAACCAACGGTAGCCGTAGGCCCCGTGCGCCCAGCGCTCGCACAGCAGGGTCACCTCCTCCCCGAGGCCGGCACGTACCGCTGCCCAGAATTCGCTGTCCGCGGCGGTGTCGACGAGTGTCGACACCTCGGTCGGCTCCGGGTCCGCAGTGCGCCAACCGATGCTCAGGTCACGGCTTCGGAGCCCCTCCAGATCCACGGGTGACTTCCGGTCTCACGTAGAGGTGTATGGCGCCGTCCCATGCCGTCTTGATGCGAATCCCCGCCCCAGCGAGGCTGCAGTAGGGGCCGTCGCCGGCCGCCATCCCGACAACAAGATTCAGCGCTTCCGCGGGAGCGACCTCCACGCCGTTGCGGAGCCTCCCGTTGCCGTCAGGCAGCGGCCGGCCCACGTACAAATCACCGGCCTGGAGGGTCTCCGTGCGGCTGGCCTCAATCATCATTCCGATCGCACTGCGCAGCTGCGAAACGTAGGCACCCCATCCCTGTGCCTCGGCCAGCTCGGATCGCACGCTCGCGTCACGCGGGCTCAGAACGATTTCGAGGGGCATTCTGCTCTTCCTCACCCAAAGGGCTGGGCCAGTGGGGGCCCTGCGCCTGATTCAACGGCTGTCGGCAAGAGCAAGGTATGCGCGGGGCAGCGTCTTCGACCAGAAGGCTTTGGACAGAGAGCACGATCTCCGCGTTCGATTTCGACCCCTGCCCAGCACGGGCGTACGAAGCACAGTGGGTGACGCCCAGGCTCCCCCGGTCGCGATCAGCTCGGGGACGACCGGGGTACGGCGTACTGCCGTGCGGCGCGCCCGCCGCTATCGTTGGCCGATGACCAACCACCACGTCCTGACCTGGCACGTCACGGAGAGCGGAGGATACGAGACCGCCTGGATCGAGCTCGACGGCAGCACGCTGCGGGCGCGCGGCCGCGTGGTCGGTACGGTGCCGGAGCCGTACTGGATCACGTACGAACTCAAGACAGTCGATGACTTCGTGACCCAGCGCCTACAAGCCACCGCCGAAATGACAGACATGACAGCCGAGTTGGACCTGCGCCGGGCGGAGGACGGCAGGTGGACGGTGGACGGGGAGCCGGCGCCCGACCTGTACGGGGCCCTCGACTGCGACCTCGGGCTGTCGCCGCTGACCAACACGATGCCCGTGCTGCGGCACGCCCTGCACCGCACGCCGGGCGAGCGGGAATTCCTGATGGCCTGGATCCACGTCCCCGACCTCACCGTCCGGCCCAACCGCCAGACGTACACGCACCTCAGTGCGAGTCGCGTGCGGTACGCCTCCGGCACGTACCGGGCAGACCTGACCCTCGACGCGGACGGCCTGGTCGTGGCCTACCCGGGGCTGGCCAAGCGCCTCTGAACGCGGTGGGCCGCCCACGACCGTGCTCCGCCGCGCCCCTGTGATGGCGTCTCACGCACGCTGCTGGTGAGATGGGGTGCGTCCTGGTGGGGGCCGTCGGAACGAGGTGCATGCCGAGAGCCGATGTGGAGCAGCTCCAGCAACCACAGCACGCGGCGAAGCCGACGACCATCCCCGCCATCACGGTGGCTCCGGACACGATCACCTGCCACCAGCCGAGGTACCTGAGATCCGGGTCGGGCTCGCACACCCGGACAAGGGGCAATGCCGTCAGCAAGCGCGCCCTCCTGCGAGCCCGCAGCCGCCGACGCGTACAGCCATCGGCCCCCCTGGCGCCGCTCTTCCTCGTCACCGACCATGGAGATCAAGCGGGAAAGGACATTCCCCAGAGTGATGAAGTGCGCGGAGGCCGGCGGGCTTCATCATGGATGCCCAAGTAGCGGCGTACCTCTTGGCCGTGCCACACCGCCCAGCCCTTCAAAGACGGCTTGGGGCAGGCCTCGTAGGGCGAAATGCGGACGGCGGCCAAGCGTCAGTCGGGCCATGGCGCTCTCTGTTCAGAGGACCGGCTCGCCGATGCCCAGCAGGTTCCCCTCGCTGTCACGGAACCAGGCGGCGCGTTCCCCCCGGGCGCCCTTGCTCGGGTAGTTCCCGTCGATCTCGGCGATCCCGTCCTTCGTTCGGAAGCCGGGCACGTCGACCTCTTCGAACATCACGCCGCGCTGCTTGAGTTCCGACACGACTGTCTCGACGTCGTCGACCTCCCAGCCCATCTGAGTGAAGGTACCGGGTGAGGCTCCCGTCGACTTGAACAGGGCGAACTCCGCGCCTCCGCACCGATACAGCAGCCCACCGGGTCGTTCGTCGACGGGCTCCAGACCGAGCTGCTCGGCGTAGAAACGCCGCGCCCGGTCCAGGTCCTGGGCTGGAAGCCTGGTCGCCACGCGTCCCCTGGCCAGAATGTTCCTGTTGTCTGCGTTCATGCCTCCACTGTGCCGTGAACCGTGGCCAAACGGACGGGCAACAGGCGCGTGCCACGGTGTGCTACTCCTGCCGGTGCGGCCAGGCGGCGTTGGTCGCCGCTCGCAGCAGCCATTCGACTGGACCGCAGCGGTGGCGTTGCAACCACCATCGCAGGCCACCAGTTGGCAGGTGAACAAGGTCAATGCGATGCCGGTCACCAGAGGTGGGGACACGCGGCCCACCAGGGCGGCGCCGAATCCGGTGAAGAGCAGCGCGCAGAGCAGCGATTGGGTGAGGTAGTTGGTGAGAGCCATCCGGCCTGCCGGAGCCAGGAGGGCCGTGAGCCGGTGGCCGCGGGCGTTGGCGGTCAGGCGTACGACGGTGGCCGCGTACGCGGCGGCCAGCAGCGGTGCGGTCACGACGTCGAAGCCGAGGGCGGCCAGGTGGTAGGGAGTGCCGGGGTGTTCCAGGCTCGCGTGGGCGTAGACCACTCCCCCGGCCAGCCCGACGGGGTAGCCGATCTGCTGCAGCCGTCGCAGTACCGGCTGGTAGCGGGTGGTATCGGCCAGCACCTCGTGGCGGCCGGCGGCGAAGCCGAGCAGGAAGGCGGCCGGCGCGGCAGGGGCCTGGAAGGAGATGAGCAGGAACGCGACGTCCGGGAGCTGTTCGAGGTGCGCGCCGATCACCGATCCCGGGCCAAGCGTAGTGCGTCCGTGGCCTGCTGGGCTTGGGCCGCCGCGGCGGCCGCGTCTATGCCGCCACCGCCGGCCGCGTACTGGGCGAAGCCGAGCATCAGGTAGCCGGTGGCGGTAACGGTGAACAGGACGACCGCAGTCCGCACCGCGTTGCGGGGCCGGGTGTTTCGGGCGGTGAGGAGTACCAGGCCCAGCACCGCGTAGGTCGTGAGGATGTCTCCCGGGAAGAGAACAACGGCGTGGAAGGCTCCGAGGGCGAACAATGCTGCCAGGCGGCGCAGGAACCGGCGGGAGAAGCGGGCGCCGCCGCGTGCGGCCGACTTCGCTTGGAGGGTGAAGCTGTAGCCGAACAGGAAGGAGAACAGCAGGAAGAACTTGGCCTCGAAGAAGGTCGCCACCAGGTAGCGGGTCGCGTGGTCGGCCGGTGAATCGAAGCTCGGGTCTTCCAGGCCGGTGCCGTGGTGGGCGGAGGCGAGGTAGGTGATGTTGACCATCAGGGCCGAGGAGTGCGAATCCTCGCAGCGCGTCGATGTCAGGGATCCGCTGCCCTTGTGGGCCTGCGGGCGTCAGTCACGTCGTCGTGTCCGTCATGTCCGCCCGCCCTTGCCGGCGGTGGCGTCGGCGTCGGCGTCGGCGTCGGCATTGGCCTGCTCGAGGAACTGGCGCTGGCCGGCGAGAAATCCGCTCCCGAACAGGGCCCTGGGCGCGAAGACCGCCGTCAGCGTGAGCTTGAACTCCGACTGTTCGACGTTGTGCTTCACCAGGGAGTGCGTGGCGTCCGGATACTGCTCAACCCGCAAGAGCGAAGCTGGAAGCAGCTTGCGGTAGATGTTTTCGGTGTCGGTCACGTCGACGTTGATGTCATGGCCGGCCAGGACGAGCAGGACAGTCGTTCCTTGGACGGCCCGCAGGTCTGCCGTGGCGTCGGCGGTGTAGTTCTTCTTGACGAACCGCCATCGGTCGGCCGTCATCCCTTGCAGGTCGCCGACAGCGGCACGGTATGCAGAGAACGAGGCATCGCGGCGCAGCAGTCGCACAGTGGTTTCCCGTCGCCTCAACGCCGCCGCTGTCTGTTCAACGGAGGCCCCGTCTTCACGCATCTGGGCCAAGAGGTTGAAGCGGCCCTGTTGCTGCCAGTTCACGGCCGGGGATACGGCGATGACGAACCGCAGATCAGGAGCACGGGCCGCGACCTTCGGCAGTACCCATCCCGCCTGGCTCGCTCCCCAGAGCCCGATGCGCCGGCTGTCGATGTCCGGCCGCTGACGCGCCCAGGCGATGGCCGCCACGGCTTCGTCGGCCCGGTCGTCCATGCTCTGGTCCAGCCAGTTGCCCGACGAGCCACCCACCCCCGGCTTGCTCAAGGACAGCGCCGCGTACCCGGCTTCGGCGAAGGACTCCCACAGGGGCCGGTAGAAACCGTCGTGAGTGGCGTCGATCGGCCCGTCGCCATGAACGAAGACGACCAGCCCGTGGGGCCCGCGGCCGCCTGTTGGCGTGGCCAGTACACCGTCGAGTGTCTGCTTGCCGTGGCGCAGCGTGACTCGCTCTTCCCGGATGTCGTACGTGTTCTGCCAGATCGCCACTCCCCCCAGCCCTGCGGCCGCCAGGAGCACACCGACCAGGAACCAGATCCCTGTTCGTTTCCTACGACGCCCGCCCCTGGGGACACCTTGTTTCCTCTGCCGCATACCCATCAGCGCACCCGTCTATCGCTTCTTCAACGCTCGTTTCCATTACGAACGTACCAGATGAGAGAGTATGGTGACCGAAGGAGACCAAGAGCGAGGAGAGCCGGACATGACCCATGCCGAAGCAGGACCGGTGGCCGTTCGGCGCGGTGTGCCGGAGGGGGCCGAGGACGTGGTGGCCGGGCTGTACTGGGAGGCGTTCGGCCGGAAGCTGGGCGTGGCGCTCAACCCGCCGGCCACCGGGCAGCTCTTCATCGCGGCGCATCTCCACCGGGACCGGGCGGTGGTGGCGCTCGCCCGTGATCAAGTGGTGGCAGTGGCCGGCTACCAGCTCGACGGCCGAGGCCTGACCGGCGGCGGAGTGGCCGATGTCCTGGATACGTACGGCCTGTTCAGAGGGATGCCACGACTCGCCCTGCTGGCGCTGCTCGAACGCACTCCGGCCGCGGGGCAGCTGGTCATGGACGGCATCGCCGTCGCTGCGGAGTTCCGGGGACGCGGCATCGGCAGTCTGCTGCTCGGCGAGGTCTTCCGTGTCGCCGCCGAGAGCCACTGCCGGCAGGTCCGGCTGGACGTCGTCGACGTCAATCCCCGCGCACGTACCCTGTACGAACGCCACGCCTTCACCGCCGTCCACACCGAACAGACGCCTTACCTGCGCCGCTTGATGGGGTTCAACGCCGTCACCACCATGCACCGCCCCATCACCCCGGAGCCGGGCGGCCGACCGTGAGCGACGGCAGGGCTCCCGTACCGCGCGCCTATGCTCGGTCCATGCCTGAGAACGCCCCCGAGATCCCCACCCGCCTGCTCGTACACGCCCTGGTCCGCGAGGACGGCACCGTCGACACCGGCGAGCTCTACACCATCGCGGGCGCGCTCGGCATGAGCGACCAGCAAGTACGCCTGTGCATCAAACGACTCGTCACTGAAGGCCGCTTCACCCACGAAGGCCGCGGCCGCAAAGCCCTGCTGCATGCCACCGCCGACGTCACCGGGTCCCTGGCCCCGGAAGTGGAGTACGTCCGCTACGCCTACGCGCAAGACAACGGGCAGGCGCCGTGGGACGGCGTCTGGCATCTCTTCGCGTTCGCCGTACCGGAATCAGCCAGAGCAGCTCGGGACACGCTGCGCGACACCCTCCTCAGACTCGGCGCCGCCGCCGTCCAGGGCGGCTTGTACGTCAGTGCCAACCCCATCGAGGAACACATCGAGACCCAGGCACGTCACCTCGGCATTCTGGATGCCCTCACGACATTCACCAGCAACGACCTGCGCATCGGGAATCGCCGTGATGCCACCGATCTGGCCGCCGGGCTCTGGCCCCTGGAGGAGATCGCCAACCGCTACGACACGCTGGCTGCCCTCGCTCAGGCCCGCCTCGGCCAGCTCGACGCCGCGATCGAACCGACCGAGATCGACCAGCTGACCATCGCCGTCGAACTCGCCGCCCAGTTCACCCGCGCCATGGAACCGGACCCCCTCCTCCCACCGCAACTGCTCCCCCGGCCCTGGGCCGGCGCACACGCTCGCCACCTTGCCGCCCGCTGCTGGGCCCGGCTCCTCGAACACCAGGCAGCCACCACCGCGGACCAGCACCACCGTCTGCGCCTCTTCAGCCTGTACGCCGACGCCATACAGCCCCCACACCATCCAGTGCGCTGAACAGGAGGGGCCGCCGAACTCCTCTTCGAAGTCGCTCGCAGGTCGGGCAGCCTTCCCGTCCCGGTCACCTGCCCGCGGTGCCGTTGGCTTGGCCTGTCCGGCTTACGGTGAAGCGGAAATCGCGGAGCGACACGGTGAGGAGCGGGTGGCGGCCGCTGATGAAGGCCAACGGCCCCGCGTCGTCCGCCTCCAGCTGGATGCGTCCCAGGGCGGGGGATCCCATGGCCCGGAGGGACACCCGGCGCACCTCACCCGTTTCATGCCGCTGAACCAGCTCGCCGCGCACCGGGATCCTGCCCGGCAGCCGCAGCAGGTCGCGGTAGGTGCCCCATGCCGCGACCGCGTTGTGCCGGCAGCTGCCCGGGGACAGTCTGAGCCGGACCGCGCCGGCCTTTCGCCCGGCGGCCGGTGGCGGTCCGACAGCCAGTGAGGCCGGCTCTTTCGGAATGCCCCACAGTGCCCGGCCGCCGGCCAGGGACTGTTCGTTGTCGACCCAGGCGGCGACCGCGGTGCCCGCGACGGTCCGCCCGCGGCGCACCACGAGGGCGACGAGCAGCTCGCGGTAGGCCAGTGTGCCTCCGGGCTGATAGTCCACCCAGAACGTGACCAGCGCGCATCGACCCGCGACGATCAGCGGCCGCACGTCGGCAGGCAACGGCCACCGAGGCAAGGAGCGTGCGGGCAGCGACCACAGGGATGCGTACATGTCGCCCCGCAGCAACCACGGCTCGGGCGGGAACTCGGGTGTCATGATCCGCCTTCAGGTCGAGGGGTGGGGCGCAGCGTGGGGTAAGGGGTCACGGAGAGGTAGAGGCCTGCGGCTGCCTGGTCGGGGGTGGTCGGCAGCGGGAGCATGTGGCTGGTTCCGTGTCCGCCGAGGCCGTGAGGGTGGTGGCCGGTCAGAGGGCTGCGGAGCTTTTCGTAGAGGAAGTCGAGGGATTGTTCCTGGGCGTCGTGGAGATCTTCGGCGCCGGTGATGATGTTAAGGAATGACTCGTGGAGGCGCAGTCCTTGCTGGTCCCGGTGGCTGAGGGTTTGAGCTCTGCGGAAGTAGGCGTCGCGGCCGTCGTGGATGCGGTAGAAGGCCCCGACGAGGATGAGGAGGCGTTCGTAGGCGTTTTGGTAGGTGGTCTGGTAGAAGCGGCGGGCGGTGGCCTCGTCGGTTTCGCCGCGCAGGACGGTGGCGATGGCTGCGGCGCTGAGGAGGCCGCTGTACATGGCCAGGTGTACGCCGGTGGACAGCAGCGGGTCGAGGAAGCAGGCGGCGTCGCCGGTGAGGTAGTAGCCAGGGCCGCAGAACGCGTCGCTGGTGTAGGAGTAGTCGCTCTCGACTTTGAGGGCGGATACCGGTTGCGCGCCTTCCAGCATGCGGGCCAGGAGCGGGCATTGGGCGAGTGCCTCGTGATAGACGGCGTCGATGGAGCCTTGCTTGTCTTTGGCCTGGTTGAAGGAGCGTTTGTCGGTGACCAGGCCGACGCTGAGGGTGCCGTCGTGGAGGGGGATGGCCCAGAACCAGCCGGCTTCGGGCAGGGAGAAGACCCCGATCGCTCCCTCGGGGGCGTCGGGCAGAGGTGCGGTGCCGCGCCAGTACCCCCAGGCGGCGACGTTACGGAACACGTCGTGCACGCGCCGGGTGCGCAGTTGCCGGGCGCCGAGAATCCCGGCCCGGCCGGTGGCGTCGATCAGGTGGGTGAAGTCGATCTCGCCGTCGCGGCCGTCCTTGGTGGACCAGGACGCGCTGGTGGCCCGGCCTTCGGGCATGGCTATGTGCCGTACCTGCGCTTCTTCCCGGATGTCCGCTCCCTGGTGGCGGGCGTGCTGAAGGAGGAGGTGGTCGAACTCGGAGCGGATGACCTGGAAGCTGTGGGTCGCCGGCCTGCCGGGGTCGTCGAAACGCAGGGCCCACTCCTGGCCGCTCCAGCCGTAGAAGGCGCCGCTCTTGCGGACGAAGCCGTGCCGTTCGACGACCTCGCGGGCGCCCATGATGTCCAGGACGGGCAGGAGTGAAGGGAGCAGGGATTCCCCGATGTGGTAGCGGGGGAAGCGCTCCCGTTCCAGCAGCACCACGTCGAAGCCCTGCTGTGCCAGCAGCGTGGCCGCTGTCGTTCCCGCGGGGCCGCCCCCGGCGATCAATACCTGTGTCCGCTCGCGCACGTCCCGCTCCCCGGAGTTGAGAGAATGTCGACTTTGCGTCCTGCCTCACGCTTACCGCCCGTGACAGCATGATGACCATGACGAGTACAGGGCGTACGTCCGCCGGTACACAAGGACCGCTCGCAGGCCATGGCCGAAGCCGGACCGTCGCAGGCAGACACGCCCCCATGACGGTGGGAGCCGAGGAGGAATTCCTCCTGGTCGACCCTGTGTCGCGCGCGGTGAGCGCGGAGGCGGAGAAGGTGGTGGCCGAGGCCGCGGGCGAACTCGGCGATCGCGTCGGCATGGAGCTGACGCGCTACCAGGTCGAGGTGCGCACCGACCCGCACACCAGCCTGACGGAGCTTGCCGAGCAGGTCCGGTCCACACGCACGGCGGTCGTACGGGCCGCCGCGCGTCAGGGCCTTCGCGTCATCTCCAGCGGCACCCCGGTCCTTGGCCAGGCCTCCCCGCCGCCGCTGGCCCCGGGCCCCCGCTACACGTTGAGTGCCGAGATGTTCCGCGCCCTGGACGACGAACAGTGTGCCTGCGCCTGTCACATCCACGTCGGCGTTCCCGACCTCGCCACGGCGCTGCAGATCAGCAACCGCCTGCGCCCCTGGATCCCCGTTCTGATCGCTCTCACCGGCAACTCGCCCTTCTGGGCCGGGCGTGATACCGGGTACGCCAGCTGGCGTACGACGACCTGGGGACGGTGGCCGGTGGCCGGGCCCCCGCCCTACTTCGAGTCCCCCTCCCACTTCGAGGACCTCGTCGCCGGCTTCATCGCCACCGGGACGGTAATGGATCGCGGCGGCCTGTACTGGGACATCCGGCCCTCCCACCATGTACCTACGCTCGAATTCCGCGTCGCCGACGCGACCGCCACACCGGGTGAGACCGTGCTGCTCGCCGGTCTCCTCAGGGCGATGGCCGCTACCGCCCTGCAGGCCATCGCTGCCGGGGACCCGGTATTCCGGCCCGGGCCGGAGATGCTGCGCGCCGCCTGCTGGCGCGCGGCCCGCGACGGCCTGGCCGGGCAGGGTATCGACCTGTCCACCGGCGGCCTGTCCCCCGCCGTCGGCCAAGTCGACGAACTCCTGTCCTGGCTGCAGCCCGCGCTACACGACCACGGCGACACGGAACTGGTCAACACGCTCTGGTCACGCCTGCGCGCTGCCGGCAGCGGCGCGTACCGCCAACGTGCCGCCTACCAACGCCGAGCCAGTCTCGTCGACGTCATCGACCACCTCATCTCCACGACAACCTCGTCGCGTTGAAGGTGCCCGGGAGCGCCGACCGACCACCCTGTCGTACCCGGTCAGGGTAGGCGCCGTCCGGGGCCTGCTGTGGTGTGGTGTCGTCCGAGTTCCACGCCCTGGTGGCAGTTGATCCCCGATCGAATCGTCACTCCCACCCCCGGGGGCAACCGCAGCGCGTTGGTGCGGCGCGCCGGCGGTCTGCGGCACCTCCTTGACCGGCTCCCCGTCGGCGTTCGGAACACCCGGCGGTCCCGTGACGCGGGTCATCAACTCAAGCAACCGCATCTGTGGATCGTTGTCGCTCGGCGGAGCACCTGCGACGTACGGGCACAACGTCCTCCCCCGCAGTGTTCCTACGGTGCTGTCGTGGCCTCGGAGTAGTTCTTGATCAGTTCGTAGGAGCGAATCCGGTCGCGAAGGTCGTAAACGGGTGTGGTCAGCATGAGTTCGTCCGCTCCGGTCTCATCAGCCAGTTCTGTGAGCCGGTGTACGACGGCCTTGGGTGTTCCGACGGCTTGCTGCGCACGGAAGCCGGCCAGCGCCTCTCGCTCCTCGGCCGTGAAGGTGTGGCCGGCCGCCTCCGCGGGCGTGGGAAAGGGCGTATCACTCAATCCTTTGAGGAGCCCGGCTTTGACGACGTCCATCGGTCCGACTCGCCACGCGGCTTCTTCCTCCGTCTCGGCACACACCGCCTCCACGCACAACAGCACGCGAGGATGCTCGCACCACCGGGACGGGGTGAACGCCCCCCGGTAACGCTCCAGGGCAGCACGGGTGTTGTCCGGCCGAATGTGGTGTGCGATGGCGATCGGCAGACCGAGTCCCGCGGCGAGAGCGGCACCTGCGGTGCTGGAGGCCAGCAGCCATGGCTCCGGCAGCGGGCCAAGTGCGACTTCGTCGACCAGAAAGGACAGGATCACCTCTACGTCGCCCTGGTACTCCGCATCCGTCGCCGGTCCGGCTCCGCGGCGAAGTGCCCGTGCGGTGGCCTCGTCAAAGGTGCCAGGGCCGCGGCCGATGCCCATGTCGATGCGGCCGGGGTGCAAGGCGGCCAGTGTTCCGAACTGCTCCGCCAGCGTGATGGGGGCGTGGTTGGGGGCCAGTACGCCGCCCGAACCGACACGGATGACCGAGGTCGAAGCGGCGGAGTGCGCGGTCAGCACGACCGGTGGGAACGCGCCGATCGCGGGTGAGTGGTGATGCTCGGCGTACCAGATCCGGTGGTAGCCCAGCCGTTCCAGTCCCTGTGCGAAGGCCGCGGTGTCGCGCAGGGTATCCACGGCTCGGGCGCCCGTTTGAACCATCGCGACTTCCAGCGCTGAAAGAGGTATATCGACCATGTCCCCAGCATAGAGAGGGCGTTGCCGGGGCTGTGACCCACCACGATGCCCAGTCCGGCACGCCTCCCACGCCTTCGACTTGCTGGAACCGGCCCTCACGCCCCAGCCCTGACCACACGCACGCACCGTCTACGATCGTGCGTGTGTGGGCGAACGTGATAGTCGCGGAAGACGACGCGAAGCAGGCCGAACTCGTCCGCCGCTACCTGGAGCGCGAACGGTACGCGGTCACCGTCGTCGGGAACGGCCTCGCCGCGCTCGAAAGGGTCCGGCGCCACGCTCCCGACCTGCTCGTCCTTGACGTAATGATGCCGCGGGCCGACGGACTGGACGTCGTACGTGTACCGCGCGCCGAGTCGCGCGAGTTGCCCGTCCTCATGCTCACCGCCCGGACCACCGAGGACGACCTGCTGCTGGAGCTGGACCTGGCGCCGACGACTACATGACCAAGCCGTACACAGCCCACGCGAGCTGATGGCACGCGTCCGTACGCGACGACCGCTTCCTGCCTGATCGTCGCCGCCCTCACGAGTCGCTCGTCCGACGCGACGGAGGCCGGAGCCGCTGCCGCTGCCGCTGCCGCTGCCGGGGGATCGTCCCCGAGGGCCTCCGCTGCCGCCGGCAACCCGGACGCGACCACCGCGGACGGCACCGTCGAGGTCCCGCCCGAGGAGAAGGGCATGACCACGGGCTGGTACACGGGCGGTCCCGTACCCGGTGAACCCGGGCCCGCCGTCATCATCGGCCACAACGACACCCGTCTCGGCAAGGCCGTCTTCCATGACCTCGAAGACATCGCCAAGGGCGCGGACATCGCCGTACGTAACGAGAAGGGAAAGACAGCACACTTCACCGTCACCGGAACCGAGACCGTCAGCAAGAACGCCTTTCCCACGGCCAAGGTGTACGGCGAGACCAAGGGCCGTGTCCTACGCCTGATCACCTGCGACGGCGTGGGATCCGTGGACACCGTTGTCACGGGCCTGGCCCGAGGAGCACCCGTCGCCGCAGTCAGCGTGAAACACCCCCTCGGACCCGGCCGGGGCGGTCCGGGGGGACGGAGCCGCCCCATGTCCGCACAATGGAGGCAGAGGGCCTGAGCCGCGTGCCCGGCGTGCCGTCCACGCGGACTCGGACCAGCCATGGCACGCGTGGAAGGGGCCGCTGGTGCCGTCAGATCGGTCGGGGGGTGAGAAGGCTCCCGGTCCGCTCTGGTCCGAGCCCGGGACGCTGCTGGAACACGTGCGCGTGGCGGTCTTCGGTATCGGCGAGGACGACCGGATCTGTTACTGGGGGCCCGGTGCGCAGGATCTCTTCGGGCACGACCCGGCGGGGGCGCTGTCCCGGCCGGCCGGCCTCCTCCTCGCGGATCCGCCCCCGGGCGCCGCCGACGCGCCGGTGTCGCTGGCGGAGCGAGGCCGCACGCTCGGGTACTGGCGCGGCCGGCTGCGGGCCCGGCACCGGGAGGGCACGGTCTTCGACTGTGGTTTCCGGGTGTTTCCGGTGACCGGCGCGGGAGGGGCGTCCGTGGTCATGGCGCTGGCCAGCCGGAGCGACCAGCTCGACCGGGTGAAGACCAATCTGGCCTTCCTCGACTCACTCTTCGAGACCTGCCCCATCGGCCTGGTCATGCTGGACGAGGAACTGCGCTACGTCCACCTCAACCAGGCGCTCGCCGACATGGATGGACTGCCCATAGCAGATCACCTCGGCCGGCGGATGGACGAGATCATGATCACCTCGGACGGCGGCGAGTACCAGCGGATGCTGCGGGCGGTCGCCGAGGAGGGCCGGCCGGTGGTGGGCGCGCTGGTGGGGGTCCGCACGCCGGGGCACCCGGACCGCGATCAAGTGCGGTCGGTGAGCTTCTTCCCCCTCAGCGGGGCGGTCGGCAGCCGGCCGGGCCTGGGCGGGCTGCTGGTGGACGTGACCGACCGGGAGCAGGCGATCACGGAGGCGACCGCCGGCCGCCGGCGGTTGGCCTTGCTGAACCGGGCCGCGACCACTATCGGCACCACCCTGGACGTGAACGTCACCGCCCGGGAACTGGTCGACGCCGCGGTGCCCGACTTCGCCGACGCCTCCGTCGTGGAAGTCGTGGAGTGGATGGACGAGCCCGAGGTGTTCGACCCGGAACGCCCACTGATCACCCGCCGGATCGCCTCCGGCACCACCCTGCCTCCGCCCGCCACCGAACTCGTGAGCGGACTGGAGCACGTGACTTACCCGCCCGGTTCCGCGATCCACCGGATGCTCGCAACGGGCAGCGTCGTCTCCGTCCCGGTGGACGACGAGTTCGTGACCCGGACCGTCCTGCACCAGGACCGTGCCCAGTTGCTCAGGGACAGCGGTCTGACCTGCATTCTCATCGCCCCGCTCATCGCCAGGGGCACGGTCCAGGGCCTCACCATGTTCGGCCGCTCGGCGGCCCGTCCCGCCTTCACCGGCCAGGACCACGGCCTGGCCGGTGAGCTCGCCTCGCGCGCCGCGCTCTGCCTGGACAACGCGCGCCTCTACAGCCGCGTGCAGGACATCGCGCTCACCCTCCAGCGCGCGCTGCTGCCCAGCGCCCTGGCGACCAGCCCCTATGCGGAGGTCGCTCACCGCTATGTGCCCGGCAGCCACATCACCGAGGTCGGCGGCGACTGGTACGACGTGATCAGCCTGCCCGGCGGCCGGGTCGCTCTGGTCGTCGGTGACGTCATGGGGCACGGTGTGCCGGCCGCCGCCGCCATGGGACGGCTGCGCATCACGGCCAAGGCGCTCTCCCGGCACAACCAGGAACCGGGCGACCTGCTCGCCGAGCTCGACGCCTGTGCCCAGGAAGCCGGCATCGAACTGGCGACCTGTCTCTACATCCTGTACGACCCCGCCACCGGGCGCGCACGCATCGCCAGCGCCGGGCATCCCCCGCCCCTGGTACGACACCCGGACGGCACGGTCGAGACGATCAGCGAGGTCCTGGGCGTCCCCCTCGGGGTGGGCGGCCAGCCCTTCGCGACGACCGAGACCGACCTCGCCGAGGGCGCCGTCCTCGCCCTGTACACCGACGGCCTCATCGAGGCCCGTGGCCGGGACATCGAAGAGGGCCTGGATGCGGTACGCGCTGAACTGTCCAGCGACTCCGGCGACTTGGAGGCAGCAGCGGACCGCATCCTGGCCAGTCTGCTGCCCGGCCCGCCCGACGACGACACGGTGCTCGTCCTTGCCCGCGTCCACCGCGCGGGATCGTAGTGAAGCGTTTCTTGGCGTGCCGGCGATGGACTGCGCGGCAGCCGTACGAAACCTCATCCCGTGTGCGGCGGGGCTTCCCCTGCCCTCATGTACAGCTGCGAGGCGGAGGAGGTAACGGGGCCTTGCCGATCGGGCGTGGTGTACGCGAAGTTCAGCGCCGTGCGGCGCGAGCCGGGCCGGCGCAGCGGGGTGACGCGGTGTGCGGCGGTGTCGGCGCGCAGCAGGTATCCGTCGCCTGGGCGATGGTGCGCGTGGCGGACCGCAGCGGTATCCAGAGCGTTCAGGCCGGCGGCGTCAGGGGCCCACTGGAGGAGTCCACCGTCTGCGGGATCACTGGGTGCTTCGGTGACCAGGACCAGGGCCAGGGGGTAGTCGTCGGTGTGAGCGCCGTGGGTGTCGCCCTGTCGGTGGAGGATGTTGATGACGTGGCGTTCGAGCGGATCGGCCACCCCGACGGCTTTGAGGCCCGTGACCTTGCCGAGCCATGTGATCAGTGCCTCGTCACGGTACGAGTGCGGGATCAGATCCGATTCCCTGGTGATGACGTGGCCGCCGAGTGTGGTCATGTGGCGGGGTGAGTGATTCATGGACGCCATGGTGAAGTCCCGCCGCACGGCCACCTTCTCCAGCCGCTCCACCTCTGCCACCAATGCGAGAAGCGTCTCGGGTGGTATCAGCGAGGGCATCGGCAGGTAGCCGTCGGTGCCAAAACGATCACGTAGGGCTGGGGTGAACTCAGGTAAGGACAACACCGCCACGGCCTACCCCACTCCGCCGCACATCAACCCGAACCCTGTCCCTGCGATTGCGGCTCCAGACGCTCTGAGCGCCTCACGGCCGCCCTGCGATCTCGATGTCCGTTGCAGTGCGTCATCCTGGGCGGTTCACGGTCGGCGTCCAGGACGACGACATGAATCTCGCCGCCGATCCGGGGCGGGGCGACGTTCTCGTCCCACCACGACGGGTGCTTCACCTGATCGATGAAGCCAGCGGCGCCGCCCACCTCAACCTCCGCGCCCACGGGGGCGACCGTGACCACGGTCTGGAACCACTTCGACATGGGTGGGCTGAAGAACGCAAGGGGCCGCCGCCCAGGCTGCCGAGATCGAGCAGTGGCGTGCCGAGAGCCGGCCGGTGGAGTCGTCAGCCGGGGCGCTGTCAGCTCAGCGGCGCGAGCCGCTGATGGAGACCGTGCATCGTGGTGCCCGACCTGGCTTGGTCACGTTCCCTTGGAGGGGCTGTCGGCGATCATCCCGGCCGCCACGGGGCAGGTATTCCCGTACAGACGCGCCCAGACACGCCAACTCCCGCCGATGCACCGAACCCGGCGCGGGGTAATTGCCGCGCCGCACCCTCCACCGCGGTGAAAGGATGCCCCGGACGCGGGACGCACCGTGAGAAATGGGTGGGCTGACTTGTTGGAGAGGCTGGAGGGGCTGGACGCGGTGGACTGGCGCGGGCTTGAGCCGGTACGGCCGCACCGGCCGGCCACCGACGTGCCCACGGTGCTGCGCCGGATCGCGCGGGCGGACGCCACCACCGCCGGCCTTGCCCTCCTTGTAGAGCTGGAAGATTCCCATGCCCAGTGCGTAGACCATCCCGATCGCGAAGAAGGGCCCGGGACCGGCGTTCGTCGGGTCGTCGCTGTTGGCGAGGTCAATGAACCCCAGGGCGTACATCGGACCAACGATGATCAGCATGTCGAGCAGGTGCGCCCCCGCGCGCTGCCCCCAGTGGGCCAGCGGCGGACGCCCTGCCCCCGGCATTCCGGCTATTCCGGCCGACAGGTACGCCCCGTACGGCTCTGCGGGTGCTGCGGGTAGCCCTACTGCGGGGGCACGCTCTGCGGCGGCACGCCCTGCGGCGCCTGCTGCGGATAACCGGGCTGGCCATGCGAAGGCTGCTGGCTGTAGGGGTTCCGAAGCTCATGGCGAAGTCTCTCCCGTTCCTGTAATGGGGACGACGCGGCCTCAGCGGAGGGTTATTTCGGGGCACAAGCGGTGTGCCCCGCGCAGCCGCGATCTTGAGCGCCCATCGTGTTCGTCACATCGACTGCCTGCCCAATCCGATCAGCAGAGCCCGCGTCTGAAGGTTCGCTCCGGGCGGGGATCGGACCTGGGCCAACTCTTCGGCCCAGGGGGACGTTTCAGGGGAAAGCCTCAGCCGCGCCACCATCGCTCGTCGTCTGAGGTCGAGACGCGTGGCAAGGACGAGTCGGCCGTCACGGTCCCGGCCGAGGCCTCGATCCAGGCATCCCTGGGAACTTGAGTGCTCGCCCTTCCGGCCTGGTTCAGCCGGTCCTGAGCCGACCGTCGACCGCCAGCCGGTGGCGCAGCCGCTCTCGCACGGTCCGCAGTACCCTCACCGGCGCACCGAGTGCTCATGCTGTGTGTGCCGAGTGCAGCGCTCGCAGGGAGCGGCCTCAGAGGGCGACCTCAGGGAGCGACGGGCAGCTGACGCTTGTGGTCGGTGAGGCGGTAGCGGCGGACGATCGTTTCGAAGGCCCGCTCGTCCACCGGCTTGCCCTCCAGGAAGTCATCGATGTCGTCGTAGGTGACCCCGAGCGCGTCCTCGTCGGCCTTGCCCGGGTCGAGGGTCTCCAAGTCGGCCGTCGGCGTCTTCCACACCAGCTCGGCGGGCGCGCCCAGCGCGTCCGCGACGGCGCGCACCCGGCGCTTGGTCAGGCCGGTCAGCGGGACCAGGTCGGCGGCGCCGTCGCCGAACTTGGTGAAGAAGCCGGAGACCGCCTCGGCGGCGTGGTCGGTGCCGACGACCAGGCCGTCGTGCGCGCCGGCCACCGCGTACTGGGCGATCATGCGCTGCCGGGCCTTGATGTTGCCATGCACAAAGTCCTGCTGGTGGGCGTCGCGGAAGCTCACGCCGCCGGCCAGCGAGGCCTCCAGCGCGGCGTCGCTCGCGGGCTTGATGTCCACGGTCAGCACCTGGTCGGCGCGGATGAAGGAGAGCGCGAGCTGGGCGTCGTGCTCGTCGGCCTGGACCCCGTAGGGCAGCCGCATCGCGTAGAACCGCGCCTCGTGCCCGGCGGCCCGGGCCCGCTCGACGGCGAGCTGGCACAGCCGGCCGGTGGTGGTGGAGTCGACGCCGCCGCTGATGCCGAGCACGAGGGAGCGCAGACCTGTGGTGGTCAGCCGCTCGGCGAGGAACGCCACCCGGCGTTCGATCTCCCGATCGGCCTCGAAGATCTCGGCGACCTGGAGTTCCCGGGCGATCTCCTGCTGCAGGGCGATGGACGCCGGCTCGCTCACGTCTGCTCCTTGTTCCGGTTCACGATGTGCTGTCGCGGCCACCCTACCCAGGGCCGCGTCCGGGGTCCGACGACGTCGGCAGTACCGCCTGCTCGGCCCTCTCCAGCCAGCCGGTGTACCAGCGGGCGAAGGTCACCGGTTCCCCACCGTCGTCGAGGAGCGGCACGAGGTCGGCGTCGTCCGCCCGGCCGTCGGACCAGATCGTGCCTCGGTGGCTGCCACTGATGACCAGCCACTCGCGCAGGGCGCAGCCAAGGTGGCAGATCACGATGGCGCCGGCGGTGCGCTCGGGGGCGAACATGAGGGCGTCCCATTGCTCGTCCCACGCTTCGATGGCGTCGTCGAAATCCTCGATCTCGTCGAAGTCTTCTTCTTCGGGACGTTGGGCGAGGAGTTCGTCGAGGGTCTTGGGGTCCGGTCCCTGCTCGGGGAACGGCTCGGCGAGCATGGAGAGGTCGGCCAGGTCGGCACCGTCGCCTTCCCAGCGCCACCGGCCCTGTACGCGCCGTACGGGAAAAAGGCCGTACGCAGGTCCTGCGCCGCCCGCGGCAACGTGGAGGAGGAAGGTCCGATACTCCTCGGGCAGCCTCCCGCCTGTCTGGTCTTCGAGTTCAGCCAGTCCGTCCTCAGTGAGCGGCTCCTCCAGGGCCCACCGGTGCCCGAGCGCCCCGAACACCTCACTGCTCGTCGACTGAACGCCCAACGCCAGGACGCGTTCCCGTACCCCTGCCCACTGATCAACCATGAGCAGACCGTATGTGCCACCACTGACACCGATCTATCTGCTGGCTGCACGGCCAGGCCCACAACTACCATCGCGATCATGATCATTCGCAGGGAAGACGGATACGAGGTCGCTACCGATCCAGACCGTGTCGACATCGGCCTCGTGCACCACTGGCTTTCGACCGACGCATTCTGGGCCCTGGGCAGAAGCCGCGAGACAGTCGAGCAGTGCATCCGCGCGTCTTTGAACTTCGGCCTCTACGACGCCAACGGGGCCCAGGTGGGTTACGCACGCGTCATCACAGACTTGGCGACCTTCGCCTGGCTCTGCGATGTCTACGTCGACCCCACGCACCGCGGCAACGGCCTCGGCACCTGGCTTGCTGCTGCGATCCGCGACCACCTGGCCCCCTACAAGCTCAAGCGGGTACTCCTGTCCACCCTCGATGCGCACGAGGTCTACGCCAAGGTCGGTTTCGTTCCTTTCCCCGATCCTGAAAAGCCGATGATCATGGGTCCTGCGCAGTGAGGGTCTAGACCCGAACCTGACTACGGTGCCGTCATTTCTCGTGACGTCCGCTGCGACTCGTCGCGGTGGAGGGGTGTCAGTTCCGGTCGCTCACGAATGGGCGCGCGCGGCGAGCCAGCCCGACATCGCGCGGACGCCGATGCCGATGGCCCGCTCATCAGGGTCGAAGTCGCCGTAGTGCGGATAGCTGCTCGTGATGCCGGCGCCGGGTGCACGGACACCGAGGAAGGTGTAGGTGCCGGGTATGCGGTCGAGGAACAGCGCGAAGTCCTCACCGTTGAAGGGGAACGCCGCGTGCATCACCGTCACCCCGCCGGGGCCGAGCACCCGGCGCAGATGCCGCGCCACTGCCTTCGCCTCCTCCTCCGGACAGACCATGGCCGGGAACGGATCGGTGGGGAAGCTGACCAGGGCCCCGGCGTACGGCTTCGCCAGTCGGCGGATCTCCTCACGCACCTCGACGTGCCGCTCCTCGGGCCAGCAGCGGTACGACACCTGCACCTCGGCGCTGCCTTCGACGTCGGCTTCCTTCGCCCTGGCGCGTACGACCACGAACCGGGCCAGCGGCCCGCCCTGCGTCTGCACGTCCGCGACCATCCGCTCCAGGTCCGCGGGCGTCTGTGGGGGTGCCACCGTGGCGAGCCCCCCGATCTCCGCGGCCAACCGCTGCGCCGACTCCGTCGCGTCCGGGCCCGTCAGCGTGATCACGGCACGGTCCTGGCCCGGCAGTCCGCTGCCTGGCGTCACGGCGAACTGCCCCACCGGAAACGGGCCGCAGTGCAGGGCGTGGATCTCCTCGGCGCCGGTCCGCTCCAGCACTCCCGCGTCGATCATCGCGCGAGCACCCACGAGGGCTTCCTCACCCGGCTGGAAGAAGAAGACCACCGTGCCGCTGAGCCGGTGCCTCAGCTTCGCCAGGACCTGCGCGACGCCGACACCCACTGTGGTGTGGATGTCATGGCCGCAGACGTGGGCCGCCTTGGTGCCTCCCGTGACGATCCCCTCCGGCGGCACCGCGTCCGTGTCGGCCCTGTAGGCCACCGTACGTCCGGGGCGCGCGCCCTTGAGTACGGCGACGACCCCGTTGCCGCCCACGCACGTGGTCACCGCAAGCCCGGCAGCGCGGAGCCGGTCGGCCACCACAGTGGCGGTGCGGAATTCCTGCCCCGCCGTCTCGGGGTGCTCGTGCAGATCACGCCGCAACGCGATCAGGTCACTGTCGAGCCGCCCGGCGACGGCGTCGATCGCGGCCTGGTCCAGCGGACGGTGGCTGCGGCCGGAATCCGCTGCCGCAACGCTGCCGGACGCCAGCACCGCACCGGCTCCGGCCGCCGCGGCACCGCCGAGCATGGTGCGGCGGGTCAGGGCGGGCTTGCTTGGACGGGTCATTCTTCCCCCCAGTGACATGCGGTGTCGTCCCCGCGTGACAGTGTGCCTCAAGTACCCACCGACATAGGGAGATTGAGAGACCGCTTCCATAATCACGGAGCGGGAGCGGGAGCGGGAGCGAGGCTTTGGCCACGGAAGGTCGCCCGTCCTGACACGCACTTCAATGTCCGCACGGAGATTTACTCGCAGCGGACAGCGGTTGCCGCCTTCGGTCAGCGACGGGCGTGGAAGAGCCTGTAGGAGACCGCATTGTCGTCGCTGGGGGCGTCCAGGGTGTCTACCCGCTCCACGAGCAGCCCGTGATCGTTGAGCAGGCTCTCCCACAACTGGGTTGTGAGGACCCACATCTGGACGGTCTGGGTCCTTCCTCCGGCGAGTGGGAGGGCCTCTGGGCGCGGGGCGACCGTCGTGGAGGGACCATGGCCGGCGGAATTGGTATGCAGAGTGGTGAAGCACAGCAGGCCGCCCGGTTTGAGCCCGTCGGCGAGTGCTGGTAGCGCTCGATGAGGGTCGAGGTAGGTCAGCCCGTGCACGGAGTAGATGACGTCGTAGGGTTCGGCATGAGCGAGATGGTCAACCGCGTCTGCCAGGACGAGGCGCAGTCCCGCAAGGCCGGGGTACCGGGACCTTGCCCGAGCGTGCTGGCTGGGTGAGGAGTCGATGGCGTCGACGACGGCGCCGTGTTCGCGGACGAGGTGAGCCGCGTGGCGGCCCGTGCCGCATCCCAGGTCGAGCACGCGTTTACCGGTGAGGTCACCGAGGACTTCGGCTCCCGGTCCGGTTCCCCACCACCCCCAGTCGAAGCGGTCCAGCTCGGCCAGCGCGGTCCGCCGGTGGACGTGGTGACGTCCGTAGGCCTCCCAGGCGGTGGCATTGCTCGATTCTGCGATCAACTCATCTCCAGGGTCGTGGTTGTCGGTTCTCGGTTCTCGGTTTATGGGCGCAGGGCGAAGCACCGGTACGTGCGGATAGTCATGGTGTCCTCCCGGGACCAATTGGCGGTGAGCAGCTCGGCGTCGGCCGCCTGCAGCTCCCATGCCTCGGCGGCGCCATGGGCTTGGTCGTGTACGGAAGTGCCGACCCAGAAGAGCCCCTCCGGTGCGAGGAGCTGGCGTACGCGAGCCCGAAGTCCATCCGGCGCAGGTCGAGGTGCGGGTAGCGAAGCCGGCCAGTGGCCAGAGCAGTTGGTGCGCAGTCGACCCCGGTGCTCCGCAAGCGCTCCCTCACCTCATCCGATGTCCAGTGCTGGTCGCCCGCTGCCGGGGCCGGCGTGGTGGCGCAGATGCTCGGCTTTGGATGAGTCGAAGCGGCGGTAGCGGTGGCCGGCGCGCTACAGCGGGTCCCAGTACGCCTCGGCGGCCCCGGCGCCGTCCGCGCGTCCGGCAGTGCCGGTGTACTGACGCTGCACGCCCACCGTGGCGGCGCCCTTCTTGAGGTCGCCAGTCTCGTCGACGACCAACGCCGCCGCGGCGTCGCGCAGGTGCTCGACGACGAAGCTGCGATGTCGTCGCGTACCGCGTCGGCATCCCACTTGGCCCTCGACAGCAGGTGTTGCAGGCCGTACGGGTTCGCGTCCCCGGCATGCTCGGCCAGCGTCCAGCAGTTCTTGCGCGGCAGCTCCGAGAGCAACCCGAGCACGAACGCCCGTGCCCGGCGCCGTGGTTCCACCCAGCCGAACCGTCCCGCGATGCGGCCCATCAGGACCTCGAACGTCTCCTGCCAGCGGCCGGGATCTATGCTGTGACCTGCGGCCACCGACTGATCTTCTGTCTTCACACACCGATGATCACCGGTGGCGCATCCATTCCCGGACCAGCCCCGACCAGCAAGACTGCTATCTGGGCCGGAGTGCCAGCTCTGGAGTTGAATCGGCCGATGGACATGTCCTCCCGAGAGATCCGCATACCCCTCAACGAGGTCGTCGCCGTCCTACAGGACCTGAACGAGTTCGTGGTTTCCCTCGACCGACTCGGATCCCGCATGGGATCCGGAACCGCCGACGAGTACACCGTCGGCAAATTCATCCTCGACTGGGATGTCGCGCGGCGACTGTCCCGCGCCCGGAACGTCATCGATGTCGCGCTGGATGAGCAACTCAGCGAGGAAGCGAACCTTGAGATCAACGACCTGTGCGAGCAGGGCCGCTTCTACACGGACAGCGTCGGCTACCCCTCCGCCGACCAGTCCAGCTGATACGGCAAGCGCGTCGGACCGGACCGATCGAGACGGGCTCAACCGTGACCCGGCATCCCACCAACAAGATCACTATCTACAGCTGGAGTACTAGTACTCCAGTTGCAGTTCGCTATTCCTGCTGGTCAGGAGCCTGTTTCTCAGTGTAGTGAGCTGACTGGCCGTCATGTGGCGGGAGTTCGTGACCGGCGGTGCGTCGTTTGTAGTGGCAGTTTCTGGCGGCGGCCTGGTGACGGCGGCGCCAGCGGGACCATCTCAGTGTCTGATCGGCGTGATGCCCGCGGTGGTGTCCTGTCATGGGGCGGCAAGTTGCCAGGAGTCTGCGGATTTCTGCCAGGCTGAGCGGCGCGAGGGATGATCCGTTTCTGCGGCCCCCCTTTCCGTTGTGGCCTGGGCGGTCATGGCGGCGAGGAAGGCGTGGGCGAGCATGGCGAGGGTGATGTGCCGGTACCAGCCGACGTAGCGGCGGACTTCGTACTCGTCCAGGCCGCACTCGTTCTTCGCGCTCTGGAAGCACGACTCGATGGACCAGCGGCTGCCGGCCACTTTGACCAGCTGGTCGACGGTGGTTCCAGTGGGGGCGTGGGCCAGGTAGTAGGCGATCTCGTCGGGCCGGGCGATGCTGCGGCGGGCCAGTACCCACCTGCGGTGGGAGGGCTCGTCTCCGTCGAAGATCGGGACGGCAGGCAGCTGGGCGGCCGCCCAGTCATAGGCACGTGGGCCCTTGGCGCCGTCACCGCAGGAAAGCCGTTCCCATGCATCATCAGGGGCGTCACCGATGAGCTGGTCGATGCGCCAGCACCCGGCCAGTGACTTGACCTGCTGCGATTTCGGGACCGCGACGACGTAGCCGAGGCCGGATTCCTCGATCATGCGGCGGAAGTGCCAGTCCTGGCCATAAAAAGCGTCCGCGGTCACCCAGGAGATGGGCAGCGGCGAGGCCAGGGCCCGGGTGATCAGGAGGCGGGCCAGCTCCGTCTTGGTGGCGAACCCACGCTCGTCGGGCACCTTCGCCGCCCGGCACCGCTGGCGGTCGGACGTCCAGGACTTCGGCAGGTACAACTCCCGGTCTACCAACGTCCGGCCCTGTGAGGACGTGTAAGCCGCGAACACCGCGACCTGGCAGTTCTCGGTGCGACCCGCGGTTCCCGAGTACTGCCGCTGCACCCCGGCCGAGGTGGTGCCTTTCTTGAGGAACCCCGTCTCATCGATGACCAGGACACCGCCGGGCTCGCCAAGCCGCTCGGCGACGTATGCCTGCACGTCGTCACGGACTTCGTCCGCATCCCACCGGGTCCGGTTGAGGAGGTTCTGCAGCCCGTGAGGTGTGCTGTGACCTGCGTATTCAGCGAGCTGCCAGCCGTTTTTCCGCCCAACCGGCCCCAGCAGCCCCCGCACGTAGGCGCGCATCCGCCGCCGCAGGTCAGCCCGTCCGAACCGGTGGCCGACCCGCAGCAGCACCTCCTCGAGCTCGCTCGCACAGACATCAGGCCGCACATCATCTTGCACGATCAGAACAACAGCGATCGGCAGCCGCCGGTCACGAACTCCCGCCACATGACGGCCAGTCAGCTCACTACACTCAGAAACAGGCTCCTGACCAGCAGGAATAGCGAACTGCAACTGGAGTACTAGGCGATTGCGACGGTCACCGTATGGGTGAACGGGTCGGCTTTCTCGTCCCAGAGCAGGTGCTCGGGTCGCACCGTGCAACCCCTGAACACGGCCCAGGGGCTGGCCGCCGCTGCGGCCAGCCCCTGGGGGCCTTGTTCTGGCCGTTCCACTCACGTCAGCCGGGTGCCCACAAGAGGCACCCCCTAACAACGGAATCTCACGTCGCTGCATGGCGGGGTATCCGAGCCGCCGGCGCTGTCTCGCACCAGCAGCAGCACACGCCCCGGACGCCTCTCGCCACGTGGCTCGGGTCGTCCGCGCCTAACGACCGTGGTTCAAGCAGTGCGGTAGAGCCCGGCCAACTTCGCGATGGCGCGGGTCATCTCCGCGCAGGCCTCGGAAGGGGCGAGGACAGGTGGCCCGGTGGAGTAGCCGCCGGCGATACGGGTCACCCTGTCCAGCCGCTCCCGGTGCAGCCGCACGGCGATCGTGACGCCGCCGCTGCGCTCTCCACCTCGCGGCGCAGATCGTGCCAGACCTGGGTCAACTCCACGCCGGGTCTGCGGCGCACTTCCGCCTCGATGACACCGACCTGCGCCAGCCTGTCGGTTCGGAAGAGCCGCGGCTTGCCCTTGTGGTCGGCGACCAGATACCAGGCGCCGACGTTCCGGGCTCGTAGTAGTCACCGAACAGCTCGATGCGTTCGTTGTCCAGTGGGAGCAACGCGCCGCGCTCACGAGCACCAAGCCCGGATTTCTCGACTCCCGGCTGCACCGGGCCTGTACGACATCGCCGTCGGCCCCGCCGTGCTCAGCCGACCATGCCGGTGAGAGCCGAGACTTGACTCTGTACTGGGCGCGCGGCGGCGGCCAGATCCGACAAGGTTGCCTCACCAAGGGCACGGCCAAGTCACACTGATCGGAGCTGACGAAATTCGTGAGTGCTGAGGGGAAAACGTGAGGAGAGGATGCTGGACTGCACTTCGCCATCGAGAGCGGAGGCCAAGAATCTCGTGCATGTGGTCGGGTAGTGCTCCCAGCCGCTGCCGCGGGCTTCGTTCAACATGATGGTCCACTCTTCTGGCCCCTGCCCCGGACGGACGAGCCAGTAAAGACATTCTCCGTTGTCAGTAGTGGCCCAGGGAATGATCCGAGTTCCTGCTGCGGTTAATCCCGTCGGCTTCTCCTCGAATTCCCAGAGACCTTCAAGGGCTTCAGTCTGCTGATCTTCCCACTCGATGAGGTCGTAATTGTCATTGGGGCAGTCGGGCTCCAAGACATACAGATAGTCGTCCCAGTTGCTGCCTCCGTAGGTCTGAATGAGCTCCTTGTAGTCCGACGGGAGTTCCACGCCGAGAGTTTGCTCTGCTGAGCCCCAGTTTTTCTGACGTGGCTGCGATGGAGGCGGGACGAGCTGCTTGAGGCGTGCAAGGCCTGAATTCACCGGCGCTCCTGAAGTTCCGCTGTCGTTTCCTGCTCGCAGGCCGCATGATCTGACCCGACCTGGACCCCGGGCGTCCGCGCGCCAGTGACCGTATGCCCTGTTGCAGTTGCCCTCCAGCGACAGCCCGTAGCCCGCGGCGCGCTCCGTACATAGGCGGAGTCTCGTCCCTGTCCCGCTCGACCCGTTTGTGCACCATGGGAGGGCGTCCGCCGGATCTCCCTGCTAACGCAAGGCGTTCCCCAACCGCGCAAGCCCTTCCCGGATCACCTCCGGCGTCTCACTGACGAAGCAGAGCCGCAGGGTGGTCAGGTCGGGTGCACCGGCGTAGAAGGGCGCGCCGGGCACGTACGCGACGTCGTACGTGATGACCTTCCGCAGGAGCTCGGTGGCGTCAACACCCCCCGGAAGCCGCACCCACACGAACATCCCGCCCTCCGGCCGGGTCCACTGCGACCCATCGGGCAGTGCCTCCGGCAGCCCCGCGAGCATCGCGTCCCGCCGTTGTCCGTACGCTTCCCGCACCGTCGCCACGTGCGCGTCGAGATCGGAGTCGGCCAGATACCGGGCCGCGGCCAGCTGCGTGATGGTCGACGTGTGCAGGTCGGCGGCCTGCTTGGCGATCACGCAGGCGCGCAGCAGTTCCGCGGGCGCGCGCAGCCACCCTATTCGCAGCCCCGGCGCCATGACCTTGGAGAAGGACCCGATGAGTACGGTCCGGTCCTCCGCGCCCGGGTAGGAGGAGATCCACGGCACCGCCTCGCCCTCGTACCGCAGCTCTCCGTACGGGTCGTCCTCGACCACCCACATCCCGCACCGCGCCGCGACCTCTGCGACCCGCGCCCGCTCCTGACCGGGCATGGTCCGCCCGGTCGGATTGCGGAAGTTGGGCACGGTGTAGAAGAACTTCGGCCGCTCGGCCCGTACGACGTCCTCCAGCTCCCCGACATCCCGCACAGCCACCACCCGCGCCCCCGCGAACGCGAAGACCTGGAGCGCCGCGAGATAGCAGGGGTCCTCGACCACGACCACGTCGCCGGCCTCGACAAGCACGTCGGCGAGCAGCGAGAGCCCTTGCTGCGACCCGCTGGTGACCATCAGGGCATCCGCCGCCGTGGGCAGGCCTCGGGCACTGATCCGGTCGGCGATCGCAGCCCGCAGCCCCGGGTCCCCCTCGGTCGTCGAGTACTGCAACGCCGTCCCCGGCCGCTCGTCCAGGACGGCCCGGTAAGCGGCGGCCACCCCTGACATGTCAAAGAGCTCGGGCGCCGGGAGCCCGCCCGCGAAGGAGATCACCTCGGGCCGGGCGGTGAGCGCGAGGATCTCCCGTACGGGCGAGGCACCGACGGAGACGGCACGGGGGGCGAGCGGGGGGACCGGAGCCGGAACACGCACTGGAATCGTCATCCGCCCACCCTAGGGAAGAGGTTGCCCCCTGCACGCAATAGTTTCACCATCCGGGCAGGAAGCGAAGGTGGTGAGCGATTCCCCCTCGGGGCGATGCAGGGGCCGCAGGGCGGGGGCTCGCCCTCCCAGACCGCCGCGTGTTGCCGGCCGACCCGCCGCAGTACTCGGCCTCGACGTAAGCGACAGGATCGCTGCTGACTCAGGCGGATACTGCTCCCCTCAATCCCGACCCTCAATCCCGACCCGCAATCGCGTGACTGCTCAAGCCTGCTGATCGCCGGTTCGCTCTCGTATGCGGTCCAGTCTGCGAAGAGCGTCCCCGTCTCCGGCGTCGGCGGCGAGTCGGGCAAGGTGTCCAGCCCCCTCGTGGTCCCCGGCCCGTTCCCGCATCTCCGTCAAGCTGCGCAAAGCGTCCGTACTTCCGTTGCCGGCGGCCATTCGCGCCAAGCGCTCCGCCCCCTGCGGGTCCCCGGCGCGCTCCCGCAGCTCGGCCAGTTCGCGCAGGGCATGCCGGTCTCCGGCGTCGGCGGCGAGTC
Source organism: Streptomyces sp. NPDC002994 (assembly GCF_040611155.1). NCBI lineage: Bacteria > Bacillati > Actinomycetota > Actinomycetes > Kitasatosporales > Streptomycetaceae > Streptomyces > Streptomyces sp. NPDC002994. The sequence goes on along the minus strand of NZ_JBEXNQ010000007.1, from coordinate 221,285 downwards.
GCACAAGGCGCTCAGCGCCCTGGTGGTCCCCCGCCCGCTCGCGCATCCAGGCCAGTGTGGTGTAGCAGCGTGGGCTTCCCGCCTCGGCGGCCAGCCGGGCCATCTCCTCTGCACCTTGGCTGTTCCCCGCCCGCTCCAGCACTCTGGCCAGGGCGTTGTAGGCTCGGCGATCCCCCGCGCCGGCGGCCAGTTCGTAAAGGCGCTCGGCGCTCTCCGCGTCCCCGGTCTGCTCCCGCCCGCGGCCAAGTCGGCGGAAGGCGGCCCGGTCTCCGGCCTCGGTGGCAAGTCGGGCCAGCCTTTCGGCGCCCTGGTGGTCCCCGGCCCGTTCCCGCATCCCGGTCAAGCTGCGCAGAGCGTCCGTATCTCCAGCGACCGCGGCCAGTCGGGCGAGGCGCTCGGCTCCCTGTTGATCACCGGCGCGCTCCCGCATCCACGCCAACGCGGCGCAGCAGCGCGGGTCTCCGCCGTCGGCTGCCAGTCGGGCCAGGCGCTCGGCCCCCTGCCGGTCTCCGGCGCGCTCTCGCAGCTCCGCCAGCATTGCGTAGGCTCCGGAGTCGCCGGCGTCAGTGGCCAGACCGGCCAGGCGCTCGGCGTCGTGGCACTGGCCCCTTGCCTCGGCTTCCCGACTCAGCCGGGCAAGATGGCCCGCATTCTTCGCATGGTCGGCCGCGGCGGTCCAGAACGACTGCGGAGGGGCGGCGTCTTCCCTGCTGGCGCGGCCGTGGGCATCGAGGTAGTCGGCCAGGCGCGAGACACCTGGCTGCGCACCCATCCCCCCGGGCAGGGGCACGGGCTCCAAGGCCGCGGCAACGCGCTGCACCCGGGCTCGGGCGTCCGTGAGGGCCGACGCGAACCAATGGGGGCCCGCCCCGGTGCGCTGCTCGTCCGTGAGGTAGCCGGGAGCGGCATCGCGCAGGAAGGCGTCGGGCAGAGGCGCGTCCCAACCCAGCCGGTAGGCGTCCATAGCGGCAGTGACCAGGGCACGCGTGTAGCAGGCGGGGGGCTCCTGGGCGGATTCGTAACGGTCCACGAGCTGGAGGCCCGCTGCGAGGGTCTGGGTGATCTTCCCCTCCCGGGAGGCGCATCTGGCCTCCGTCAGCGCGGGGTCGACCTCGAGGCCGTCGAGCACCCGCAGGTCTTCCGCACCGAAGGCGGACGGGACACGCACGACGGTTGTGGCACCGGTCAGAAGTGCACGGGCATGGCGGTGCGGGTCAGCGCTGCCGAAGGCACGTTCACGCGGAGGCGCGGTCAGGTCGGTGAAGGCGGCGTCCCACAACGTCGCCACGACGATCACAGGGCCCGGCTGGGTCAGACGGGAGAGCAGGCCGGCTGCAAGGTCTTCCCCCTCGCTCCCGGAGAGAAGCTGGTGAGCGTCGTCGAGCCACAAGATGGTGCGCGGGACGAGCGCTCGGACGGCCATGACTTCCAGCGCACTTGACGCGGTACGGGGGAATACGAGGTCCCAGTCGTCCAGTCCCCTGACGTGCCGGACGGCTTCGTAAGCGGCACGGGTCTTGCCCGTGCACGAGCTCCCGCGCACCACCACCAGCACCGCCTCGACCCCCTCGGCCGCCGTACGCAGCGCCTCCCGCAGCGTCTGGTCGTGGGGACGCTCGACGTACGAGGGCAGAACGAACCCCGGGGCGTGCGAACCCATGCCCGAGATTGACGGATGAACCCGTAACCCGGCCGCCGTCCAGCGGTCCAGGCGCTGCGGCGGGTCGGCCAGAGCACCGCAGCGGGCCTGCGCCTCGGCGCCGACCAGGTCGGCGGCTGCCTGCCGGCCGCGCCGCGCTCTTTCGGCCTCCCGTACCCTCGCCCGGTTGATCGCGCCGTGCCGCTCCCGCCACCGTCGGGGATCGAGCAAGACCGCGTCTTCACGCGGGACACCGGCGCGGGTGGCCGCCTGCCCGATCACGGCTATCACACCGGCCAAGACCTCTACGTCCGCCGGGAACGCTTTGCCACTCAGCCAGTTGTCGATGGTGTTGTGCGAGCGCTGCGCGTGGGTGGCAAGGTCGCGCAGGGAGGGGCGTACCCCCGCCGGTAACTGTCGGCGCAGGTGTTCCACGCGCTTGAGGTCGTCGAAGAATTCTTCCTCCAGCGCGGCTGCGCTGCCGTCCTCGGTCGTGGCGCTATGGCCCGTCCCTCTCCAGCCGTCCAACACGTCCACCACCAGTGCGTCAGGGGGCTGCCAGCCTAGGCCCGCCATCTGGAGTCGGGAACACCGCCCGTCCAGTCTGCGGTGGAAGGTCGATGGACATGCCGCTGGACGGGCGCACTGGGGAAGTCCGTCCAACCGCACTTCCATCGGAGTAAGCGATGAGCACTTCCCGACTCCTGCTCGACCTGCTGACCACGCACGCGGTCACCGTGCTGTTCAGCTGCACAGTGACCGCGACGACGGTGCTCGTGACCATCCGTCGGGCCCTGGAGGGAACCCAGCCGCAGCACCGGGCCGCCATTCTCCGCTCGGTCGCCGAGATCGCCCGCGCGCTGCGTCGGCGGCCGTAGTAAGCGGTGCCCCGTCCGAGGAGTCAGGAGCACGGTGTGTGCTCTTGCTGCTCTTGTCGCTTTGTCATCCAAGCGTGGCCGGGCTGGTCCAGTCGGTCGGCACGTGGGCGATACGGACGCGTTGCGGGTGGTCTCCGACGGGGACCGACACGATCTTCTTTCCGGTGGTGAAGTCAATGGCCGTAACCTGGTCGCTTCCGCTTTCCGAGATGACGCAGGACTTGCCGTCGCCGCTGACTGTTGCCCAGTAGGGCTTGGAAGCGGTGACCAGAGGTCCTTCGCGCAGGGTCGCGCGATCGACGATGGTGGCGTAGTCGTCCATGGTTCCGGCGACGCAGAGTTTGTCGCCCCGCGGGCTCATCGACATGCCGTGATGGCGGGAGTCGTTGACCCAGGTGGTGCGGTCCTCGCTGGTGTTGGGATTCTTCGGAAGGGTCTTGACGCGGGTGATCTTGTCGCTGGCAACGTCGTACTCGAGGAAACCGTTGAAGAAGGAGACCTGGAAGTAGAGCTTGGTTTCGTCGGGGGTGAAGGCCACTGGGCGCACGGCGTCGTTAAGGTCCTTGCGGCCGAAGGCGTCGAGCCTGTCGCGCATGTCGATGACCTTCACTTCCTTGAAGGTGTCCGCGTCGACGACGGTGATCTTGCGGTCGCCCTTCGTCCAGTCCAGGAACGGGGCGTCGGTGTCAGTGTTGACGTCGCCGATGGCCATGTTCCAGATGTACTCGCCGCCCTCGGTGAAGACGTTCTCGTGGGGCTTGTCGCCGGTCGCGAACGAACCGACTTCCTTCCCCGTGGTGATGTCGAGGACATGGACGGTGTTGGAGGTGGAGGCGGAAACGGCTACGCGCTTGCCGTCGGGGGACACGGCCATGTGGTCGGAGCGGTAACCGGAGACGGGGAAGCGCCACTTGATGTTCCCGGTCGCCACGTCGATGGAGACTACGTCGGCGAAGCTGGGGCGTGAGACGACCATGGCCGTCCCGTCGGGGGTGGAGTACATGTCGTCGACGAACTGGTCGTGTCCCTCACCCGGGCCGTTGCGGATGCCCAGGAAGTAGATCAGCTTCACGGGGTTGGTGTAGATCTCCGCCAGGCGCTTCCGCTTGTCGGGGATCACGTTGATCCGTCCCAGTTTCGCGAAGGTGCCGCTGGACTTGATCACGTCGGCGGTGCCGTCCCAGTTGTTGCCGACGAACATCACTTCCTGGAGGGCTGCGGCGTCCTGGGCCGGGGTGGGCTCGACAGCTGATGCGCCGGTCGTGGTGAGTGCGGCAAGGATTGCTACGGCAACGGCCAGGTGGAGCCTGCGTCGCTTGCGGCGCAGAGCGTGCGCTGTGTCCGTTGTCCGGGGTGCGGACGCTCCGGTGTCCGCGTGTGGGTTCTTGGACTCGAGCATGGCTTTCCTCCGCGTAGCGACTCTGCTTCGGGTGGGATGACTAACAACAATTTGTGCTGCTCATGACAGCGGCGTAGTAGCGCTTGCCGGGGTGGGCTGGTTCGGACGGTGCCGGGCGGCGACTTCCCGGGGGTTGGGGAAGCGGGTGCGCTTGGTGCTGCGATCGGGCGTCTTCCGTGCAGGGCGTCCCGGCCGCACAATCTGAAAACGCTGCGCTTCACTTTTGGCTACTTGAAGGTAACGACGGGGGCGCGGTTCCTCAACCCCCCGGACGGGAGAAGATGACCGGGAGCACGGCGAGGGGGATGGGTGAGGGAACGGCACAGGCAGTCAACCGGTCGGTACGCAGGCAAGACGGCCATCGAGCGGCACGCCGAGCGGCGTCAGAGGCTCCTTGACGCGGCACTGCAGCTCTTCGGGGCCGGCCCCGGCTACCGGTCGACGACCGTCGCCGCCCTCTGTGAGGCGGCCGGGCTGTCGACCCGGCAGTTCTACGAAGAGTTCCGCACCCTTGAAGACGTGCTTGCCGCCTTGCACCTGCAGGTCAACGACTGGGCCGAGAGCGCTGTCCTAGAAGCCCTCGCTCAGACCGAGGGCCGACCCCTCGCCGAACGCTACGGATCCGTTTTCCGCGCGTACGCGGCAAGCATCGCCGTGGATCCGCGGCGCATCCGCATGACCTTCACCGAGATCGTCGGCGTAAGCCCTCGCATGGACGAGCAACGGCTGGCCCGCCGGGCACGATGGATTGACCTGATGTGCACAGAGGCAGCGGCCGCCGCGCTGAGAGGTGAGGCCGCTGATCGTGACTACCGCATCGCCGCGGCCGCCTTCATCGGCAGTGTGAACGGTCTTCTGCACGACTGGTCCGCCGGGTGGGTGGACGGCACTCTCGACGAGGTCGTCGAGGAACTCGTCCGCCTGCTGCTGGCCTTGCTGCGCCCCACGGACTGACGCCGAGGCGCGCGACGAGCCGGCCGCACGGGTCGACGGAGTCCATGCGGACTCCGATGCCGTCATGCCGTTTCGTCTGGATCAAGCAGCGGGCGAGTGATGCCAGTTGCCTGCGGACGACACTCTGGGACAATGCGTCCCTGGACCCGGTCGACCGAGAACGGACTGAGGCTTTAAGCTCCGCCCAGCGCCGCCGGCGTGATGATCGCGACACACGCTATGGGCACCGCGGGAACAGCCGCCCCGACCAACCGTGGCCATTCATTACCCCCGAGGTAATCGACCACTCCCCCCTCCCCCGGCAGGATCAAGCACGTCGACGGGAACCCCCGCCAAGATCCATCCGCCGCCACGAGGAGAGCACCATGTCCGTCAAGCCCACTGCCACCACGGCGAGTTCAGCCACCACCGCGAGTTCCGTCGCCGAGGCCACCCGGGCTGTCGTGCAGGAGTTCCTTGCCGCCCGCATGGCTGGGGACACACGGAGGCTCGTCGGCCTCTTCGCCGAGGAGGTCGACTGGCTGCTCGCCGAGAACCCCGCCGTCCCGTGGATCCGCCCGCGGTCCACGGCCGCCGAATGCGCCGCCCAGTTCACGGAGTTGATGGAGCACACCGTGCCCGAGGACGCGCGCGCCTCCGTCGAGAGCTTCCTCGTCGACGGCACCGACGCCGTCCTGATGGGGCACCTGTCGGGGACCGTACGCGCGACGGGGAAGTCCTTCGAGGGCCCGTTCGCGCTGCACCTCACCGTCGAGGACGGCCGGATCACCCGGCACCACCTCTACGAGAACAGCCTGTCGATCGCCGAGGCCTGCACCCCGTGAGGGTACGGGCGGCCGAGCCCGGAAGGCCCGACTGCCGGGCCGGCCGCGGTCACTGCGGACCCGGGCGTTCGGGTCCGTGAAAGCCGTAACGCGCACGAGCAACGCAACACCGTCGAACGCCGCGAACCGCCTATGGCGGCGCCGAGTTCCGGAGCCTGACCCCTAGGAGGGCGAGTGTGGCGGTCCGTAGCCATATTGCCGCCTCTTCCACCGACATGCGGTCCGCCCCGACTTCGTCGCCCGCCGCGTGGCCGAGCGCGATGACGGCGGCCACCAGCCAGGTGGCCGGCGGTGCGGGGTCGAACTCGCCTGACGCCTGGCCCTTTTCGATCAGCCGGGTGAGCCGGGCAGCGACGGGCTCATGCCGAGCCCGGTCGGCATCGGCGCCGGCGCGGGTGCTTCCGAGCTGAAGGAGCACCGGGTTACGTTCGAAGAGCCGCCAGCCGATGTCCTGCAGCCGCATCAGCGCGTCCAGGGCGGAACCCCCGTCCTCTTCCGCCTCGTCCATCGCGGCCATGGCCTCGTCCGTGATCCGGTCGGCGACGGCCTCCAGGAGACCGTCCCGGGTGCCGAAGTGCGCGTAGACGGTCTGGCGGGTGACATCGGCCGCGGCAGCGATGGCGGCCATGCCGGCATCGGGGCGCTCGGCCAGCAGCCGGACCGCGGCGTCCAGCACCGCGACCCTGCTGCGCTCGGCGTCGGCGCGACGGCGAGGCCGCGCCCGCGACGAGTCGCCCGAGGGCTCGAATACAGTCAACTCTTACACCCTTGTCAGAAATAGACGCCTCGCTATATCTTACAGGTGCGTAAGAGATCGTTGTGTGGCCAAGTCCGCCGACAAGGCAGGAGCATGGTGAAACCTCTCAACAGGAAGCCTCCCGAGCAGTTCGTCGCCGACTTCTTCACGTCCTTCACCCAGGCCGTCGTACATGGCTCGGAAGACGCCTCGGACCTGATGGCCAGGTACTACACCCGTGACGTCGTTCAGGTCGCCGACGGCGTACGTCTCGACTGGGACCGCCTCGTCGCTCACCTGCGCCCGGTGCGCAGAAACCTGCGGGAGTTCCGGTTCGAGGTACACGAGGCGTTCGCGGACGGCGGCCGGATCGCGACCCGTTTCACGATTCACGCCCGGATGCGCAAGGGCGGACCGGTGGCCACACGAGTCCACATGTTCGCGGAGTTCACCCCGGACGGCCTGCTGCGACGAGCCGAACAGCTCACGCGGACCGTGACCCCCGCCGAACCGGAGACCCGGGAGTGATCCGCATGCGCATCCGACTCGTACAGGGCGTCGCCCTGCTGTCCACCGGCGCCCTCGCCGGCGCATTTGGCTACGGAGCGGCCAACCTCGTCCCCACCTTCAACGCCGTACCCCTCGACATGAGGCTGTCTTTCCACGCCCAGTTGATGCAGATGAACGGCATCACCATGCAAGGCGCCATGGGCATGTCCGCACTGAGCGCCCTCACGCTTGCCGCCATGACGCGTGGCGCCTCACGGTGGCTGGCCGCAGGGGCGGGGCTCCTTGCCGTGGCGTCCTTCCTGATCACCCGTCTCGGCAACGTCCCCATCAACGGCCGTATCAAGCAGTGGGCGGCCACCTCGGCACCCGCCGATCACGCCGAGATCCTGGCTCGCTGGGAGGCATTCAACTACGCCCGCACAGGCGCCGCGTTCGCTGCTTTCGCGCTGCTGATTCTTCTCTCCCTGCGCCGAAGCCACCCTGCCCCTCTCGCGGCTTGACCGGTCGGGGTTGTGCGAGCAGCACGGCACTGATAATCACCAGGATTCCGACCAGCTGCAGAATCGACAACGTCTGACGCAGAAACAGGTATCCGAGAAGCGTTGCGACGATCGGACTGCCCAAGGCAAGGAAGGAGACCGCCAGTGCCGGCAATCTCTCAATCCCGCGGAACCATATTGCATAACTGATGACAGCCCCCAGGGAGATGAGGTAGCCAAACCCGATGACGTGAGTTCCACTGATGGTGGCCGGCAGCCCTTCGACGGACAGCGTGAAGGGCAACGACACGAGCCCGCCTGCGATGAGCTGCCAGCCAGTGAAGGGGAGCAGCCCCACTCCGTCTGGGCGACCCCAGAGTTTGGTCAGTGTGATGCCGACAGCCATGCTGACTGCTGCACCCACCGCCGCCGCAACACCGACGTAATCCAGTGCCGCTGTCCCCTTGAACACAAGCAACACGACACCGCCTGCGCCGAGGGCGCAGGCCGCCACGTGCGTGTACTGGATTCTGTCCCCGATGAGCAGCGCCGCCAAGACCAGCACAAGCATCGGCTGTACCGCCATGATCATCGCCGCTATACCACCCGGCAGGCGGTAGGCCGCGACGAACAACAAGAAGTTGAACGCGCCGATGTTGAGCGTTCCGAGCACCAGGGCGCGCCACAGCCATATCCCGGTCGGCAACGTGCGGGCGAAGGTCAGCAGAATCAGGCCCGCGGGGAGCGCCCGCACGGTGCCGGCCAAGAGCGGGCGGTCCGGCGGCAACCACTCTGTCGTCACCAGATAGGTACTTCCCCAGATCGCCGGCGCCAGCGCCGTCACACCTGAGGTAAGGAATTGCTGACCACTCTTCATGCCGCGCCGCCCGCCGCGCCGAGGCACCGGTCGCCAAAGTTCGCCAACGCCAGACACCATGCAATACTTTCCATGGAAGATAGATTACTTTCCACGGAAGATATGGTCAAGCCATGCCTCAGGACGTCGACTCCTTCGCCTCGCCCACCGACGCCGACGCGGTCGATCTCATCGTCGGCCAGTGGCGCCGGGAGCGGCCCGACCTCGATCCCAGCCCGATGCACGTGGTCGGGCGCATCACCCGTTTGCACTGGGCGCTGGACGAGCGGCTGTGCCGGGTCTTCGAGCGCTACGACCTGGGCAGGGGCGAGTTCGACATGCTCGCCACGCTGCGCCGCTCCGGCCCTCCCTTCGAGCTGACCGCCGGTGAGCTGCGCGGGTCGACGATGGTCACCTCGGGGGCGGTGACCAAGCGGGTCGACCGGCTGGAACGTGCCGGGTTGGTCAGTCGCCGAGCGGCCGAGGACGACGCGCGGGGCCGGCTGATCCGGCTCACCGACCGGGGTCGAGAGCTCATCGACGAAGCAGTCGAACAGCACGTCCGCAACGAGACGCGACTCCTCGCCGGACTGACCTCCGACGAGCGGAGCGCCCTGACCGATCTACTGCGCAAACTGGGCCAGACGTTGCCAAGCGAATAGCGGCTGATGGTGTTGAGGACGTCGCAGGTGTGCCGGCGCGAGGATGCCTGACGGACGGCCGTCAGGACCTTCGCCGTTCCGAGCCACGCCTGTGCGCCATGCCGGAGCCGGGGCGATCTGCTCCGCCCCGGGCCGGGGCCGATCACCGCTCAGCGCAGGTGCAGACCGAGTTCTTTCTCCAGCACAGCCGCCTGTTCTGGCGTGGCGAAAACGAAGTAGGTCTCGTAGCTGGCGTCCCTGAGACGCACGAAATCGACCATGTAAAACCGGCGCGTGTCGTCGCCCGGGTCGGGATCGACGTGGTCGATGAACTCCACGATCGCCAGGTGGTCGAGGTAGTCGTCCGACGTGTGCTCGGTCTGTTGGGTCACCAAGACGCCGTTGCGGGCGAACTCCAGGACCTCGCCGCACTCCTCGTCCCCACGCAGCCGGACATCGGTGATGGTGACCGCGCCGTCGGTCAGTGCCGCGGCCTCCTCCAGGATGCCCGCATAGCTCTCCTCCAGATCGTCGACATCGTCCGCGTGGGCCGAGATCGCTACACCGAACGCTTCGAGCGCGTCAGGCACTTCGTGGGGTGGCAACTCATCGTGTGCGAAGTCGGCGTACTCCGCGAGGACGCTGTCGACCTTCTCCCGAGACACCATGGCCAACCTCTGGAGGAGCGCCCCCACGTGTGCGTACGAGGACGACCTGAACCAGAACAGCACGTCGCACAGCCCGTACTTCCTCTTCCCGTCCTCCTCCTCGAGGAGGAGCTCACGCAGACACTCCAGCGGAATCGCCGCGCCCCCGACCCGCTTGTCCGGCTGATCCAGGAACGGCACCTCGGTCCACACGCTCTCCCGCGAGCCCGGGGCGCCGGGCTCGGCGTCGGGATCGAACGCGACGTACTGCCACACCGCCCCCTTGTTCCGCCGGATCACCTCGCCCATGTACCAGCTGGCGCCCTGCACGAACGGCTCGTCCCGCGCAGCGTCGAATTCCTCCACCGTGGCGAACCGCAGCCTCACGACAGCTTCCAGCCAGTCCAACGTGTCGGGGTGGAAGTTCCACCTCCACGCTGCGCCGAACGCGTTCTCGGCCCAGGCGGGGAGCGCCTCCGTCCGCTCGGCCAGCCACGCCGACAGCGCCGGATCCTCCGGCAGCGCCGCCGTGGGGTCCACGCGCGGCGTGTGCTCCTTGACCGGCTCCCACCCCGGAACCGCGTGCTGCCGCGCCGTCACAGCCTTCCGCAGCCGCTCGACCTCCTTGGCGAACGCGGCCCCGGTGCGGACTCGGAGGGCGTACGAGATCAGTAACATCGGTGCGACGGGCGAGAGTTCCAGTTCCGCGTCCGGCCAGACGACGGGCTGCCCGGGGAAATCGTCAACCGGCCGCGTGTTCCAGCCCCAACCACCGCCGGCGATGCCGAGCAGTACTTCGCCGAGATAGGCCATCGCGCTCTCGACGAACTCCGTTCGCTCCTTGGTGCCTTGGACGGACTCGTAGTGCTCCAGCAGACGAGCCTCCAGAGTGTCCAGTGACTTGGGGGTGTAGTCGAAGGGGAAATCCTCGCGAAGGAGCACCTTCTCCAGCAGCAGCAGTTGATACGGCAGGTCGCCGATCCACTGCTGAAGCAGATGTTGTGGCGAGTTCTCCAGCTGTGTCTCAGGACCCATGCGGACACTGTAGGGGTGCACACTGACAGCGGCTGTTTCGGCAGGTGTGGTGCCGACGGGAGCACTGAACTCCCCGGCCACAGCGGAAGGTTGTGTCGTCTCAGTGGGTCGCGACTGTGATCGATTGTTGGGTGTGACCCGCGATGCTGCAGAGGCTGTGCGAGACCTGACCTCTGGGTCGGTGGCCGCCCCCCCCTGGACGCCTGATCGGCGTTGCGCGCCGGCTGCGGCGCGGGCAGCATGGGGTGATGCATTCGGATGAGCCGCTGCCTCGTGAGGTGAAGATCATCGATACGACTTCGCTGATCAGGCTGGAGGAGCGGGCATGCGAGCTCGGCCTCAGCCAGCGGTTGGACCCGGCGTGGGTGGTAGAGAATACGGCGCCCGATGGATCCCACTACCTGTGGCCGCTCATATGGCACGGCTTGTCCCATCGCCCGGCCATCCCACGTCAGCTGCGGTGCGAGCTGCTGATCACGCTTCGTGCGGGAGTTCAGGTGATCAGTCTTCTGGACGTGCTTCCTGCCGACTTCATTCCGCTGCCGAGGGTGACCTCTCGCGTAGAAGGCATGCAGGTGAGGCAGCTCCTGGACGACGTTCCGTCGGTCAGGGAATGGCTACTGAGGCAAGGCGACGGCTCCTCGGGCCAGGTGTAACAGATCCCTGGGCTCGCGTGCGGCGCGTGGTCGCGCTCCAGGCGCAGCACCCGGCCTCGCCGTATCTCGCCCTGTGGAACCGGCTGGCCGGTTCCACTCCGGCCGGTTTGGACGCCGCCTTCACCGGGCGTTCGGTGGTCAAGGCACCCTGCTGCGGACGAAGGTCTCCAAGGGTGCGGGCAGCGGAGCGGCCGCCCTGGCGATGGTGTTCAAGCTGGTCGAGTCGGCTCAGGCTCGCCGGTGAGCGGCGAACGCACCCCACCTTGTCGCCCTTGTCCGCGCCGAGGCCCGTTTCGAACGCGGCCAGCTCGTTGAACACCCCTCAATCCGCCGCTGCTTGACCAACAGAGAAACTGGCACCGGGCGCGGCGTAATCGATGGGGCCGCGGAACCGTGCCGAGGCACGGGCTACCGCCTGCTGCGGGGTGAGGAAACGGCCGACATGCGTGATGACCAACCGTCCTGCCCGGGCCGCGCTGGCCGTGTCGCCGGTGTCTTCGGGCGTGTGGTGAACCTGTTCGCCCTCGGTTGGTACCTGTGCGCTCTCGGCTTCGCACAGCAATACGTCGCACCCTTCCGCCAGGCTCGTGAGGCCGGGGCAGGGTGCCGTATCCCCGGAGTAGACCAACGACCGGCCTGCCGTCTCGACGCGCAGGGCGAAGGCGGGGATGCCGTGCGCCACCGCCCGGCTGGTCAGCGTGAGTGCGCCGATACGTGCCTGGTGCCCGTCGTGAAGTTCATGAATGGCGAACGCGGCTTCGACCGGGCTACGGGTGGAGGTGTTGGTGAGGAAGTGCGCCAGCCGGTCAGCGATACCCGGCGGTCCATAGAGAGGGATCGGCGCATCGAGTTGGATGTCCGCGTAGAGCGCCGCGTAGTACGCCGTGAGCAGGTCCGCACTGTGATCGGCGTGCAGGTGGGAGATCCAGATCGCGTCCAACTCATCAAACTGGACGTGGCGTTGCAGCTCAGCCAGCGTCCCGCTACCCGCATCCACCCACACACGGGTGTCACCGCCGGACACCAGGTAGCCGGAGCATGGGTTGTCCACGCTCGGGTAAGGGGTTGCACAGCCCAGAACAGTGAGACGCAAAAGATCGCCGGTCATCCGGGGAGTCTAGAACGCTTGATCCACGGATACTGACACTTTCTCCGGCCCATACTCGCCACCCGCGCCGGCGCCGACCCTTAATCCGGGCGGCGGCGCGCACCCCTCCCTGAGAAGAAGCCCCACCACAAGGCGCAGGGCTTGTCCGCGCCGTCCTGAGAGACTCACCGAGTCGCAGGAGACGACCCGATGTCAACCACTCGGGCCCACGCGGGCGGCGAGTCCGGTGCGTACTCGGGATCGTCCTCGTCCCACGACCGGGCTGCATGCTGCCGAGGGAACAGACCCACCACCGTCCGGCACGGTGGTCGCGTGGCCGGCCAGGGCGTCTGGCCGTCGGTCAGCACCACGATGACATCGGGGCGGGGCTGCGCTCGGAGGGCCCTGGCGAAGCCCGTGCGCAGATCCGTACCCCCACCGCCCACCAGCGGAATTCCCTCGGCACGGCACAACGGGTGCACGATCCGGGCCGCCGCGTCGCACGGCAGCACGGTGACCAGGTCGCGACGGCCGCCCACGGCACGGGAGATCGCGGCAACCTCGAGGAGCGCGCTGCCCAGTTCGGTGTCACTGACCGAGCCGGATGTGTCTATGACCACGGAGACCCGAGGCGGCCTGCGCCGCAGGCTCGGCAGAACAACGCCGGGCACCCCGGCCGAGCGCCGCGACGGCCGGCCGTACGTGTAGTCCTCGCCCGCGCCGGAGCCGGAAGCCGCCGAGCGGACCGCCGCTCCCAGCAACTCCCGCCACGGCTGCGGCGGATGGAACGCCTCCTCCGCCCACCGCTTCCACCCCTGCGCGGCGTTCCCCGGACGGGCGGTGATGCCCTGCGCCACCCGGAACCGGACCGCGTCCTGTTCCTGCTCGCTGAGGCCGTACGCACCGTCCGGACCCAGCTCCCACTCCCGTTCCAGTCCGTCGGCGCCGCTGCCGCAGTCCAGCCAGGTGATGTCCTGCGTACGCGGCCCGAGCCGGAATTGGCGCAGGTAGTCCTCCATGAGCTCCCCCTCGGGCAGCCCCAAGGAGGCCGGCACGACAGCGCCTTCGGGCCGTACCAACCCGTCACCGAACACGTCGTCGTTGATCTCGCAGTCCGCGGCGATGTTCATCCGCAGCCGCTCCCCCGGGCCCATCAGCCCACGCTCCCGCGCGACCCGGTCACTGCGCCCGTGGTGGTCGCGCAACAGGTGCGACACCTCGTGCACCCATACCCCGGCCAGTTCCTCCACCGGCGTACGATCCACGAACGCCGGCGAGACGTAGCACCGCCAGTGCCGGTCGACGGCCATCGTCGGTACCCGCCGCGACTCGACGGTGTGCAGGGCGAACAGTGCCGTCGCCAGGTAGGGCCGTACCCGCGCGGCATGCAGTCGGGCGGCGAAAAGCTTGTCGAGGTCCAGAGTCCCGGTCCCCCATGCGTCCGGGGTCACCGGCCCGCCTTCGCGGCGACCGCGACCCGCGCGGCAGCGTGGTCCGCTCGCCGGGACAGGGACACCGCTCCGGCGAGCCGCTCGATCGACGCCGGAACGTCCCAGTCCTCCTGGCGCAGCGTGGCCAGGGTGGTCGCGGGGACGACCACCAGGTCCGGCGCTCCGCTCTCCACCGCCCGGACCAGGAGCGCCCACGCCGCGTCCCAACGGGACTTCTCAGGGCGCCGACGGACCGCCGCCACCACACTGTCGAGCACGGCTTGGCGTCGATCCCCCCGCTCGGGCAGGACGGCACCCGCGGGGTCGGCGAGAAGCACCTCGGGGTCCGGGAGGTCCATCCGGTCCAGGGTGGCCAGCATCTCCAGCCCCGGACCGTCTCCCACGGTGCCCCTGACCAGCAGGGAGAGCACTTCTCGGGAGGAACCGGCCGCGGTCGCGAAGGCGATCAGGCACAGTGTCATCTCCCAGCTCCGGGGGGACGGCCAGGGGCCGCCGCGGCGCGTTTCACTGCTGGGCAGCCGGTGCACGAGCGCGGGGCGGGCGGTGAGGAGCCCGCACACCGCGCGGCGGGCGAGGTTCACGGCCTCTGACAACTTCTCCGGGGCGAGCCGTGGCAGTGTTGCCCGGGGCCAGGTCCCACCGAGGCCGCGCACCACGACCTCGTGGTCGTGGGTCCACTGAAGATGAACGAACCGGTTGGCCAGCGGCGGGCTCAGCTCCCAGCCGTCGGAGGCCGATGATCGCGGATTGGCGGCAGCCACGATCCGGACCCCGGGCGGCAGTTGCAGGGAGCCGATCCGCCGCTCGAGCACGAGGCGGAGCAGGGCGGACTGAACGGCCGGCGGTGCGGTGGACAGCTCGTCCAGGAACAGCAGCCCCCGGCCGGCCCGTACCAGGCGCACTGCCCAGTCCGGCGGGGCCATCGGAACACCCTGTTCCGCGGGATCGTCTCCGACGATGGGCAGGCCCGAGAAGTCGGACGGCTCGTGCACACTGGCGATCACTGTGGTCAGCGGAAGGTCCAGGGCCGCCGCAAGTTGTGTCAGGGCCGCGGTCTTGCCGATCCCCGGCTCACCCCACAGGAGCACGGGCAGGTCGGCGGCAACGGACAGAGTCAGTGCCTCCAGTTGTGTGTCGGGGCGCGGTTCGGTGGTTGTGTCGCGCAGCAGGGTCAGCAACTCGCCGGCGACGTCGAGCTGGGAGGCGTGGGCTACGTCGGAGCGAGTACCGGTGGCAGCGAACGGAGCGTATGTGGGCATGTTTGATCACCTATGGGTTCGTCGTGAGCCAAGTGGAGGGAAGAAGGGGACGGAAGTCCCCGGTCAGCGAGAGGTCGCCTGGCGCGTCTGTGAGCGGCGGTCACGGGACGGACGGCGACGATGCGGACGGGTGGGGCCAGGTCCGCGTCCGATCAGACCTGACCTGTACAACCCGTATGTGATCCGCCGCAGCGCGGCCCTCTCCAGTTCGTCCCGCAGAGCGCCGGTGCGCAGCAGTGCATCGGGGCCCAACAGGCCCTCGACGACGGCCAGCGCACCGGCTGTGTCGCCATGCTGAAGGCGTTCGCGGACGCCGGTGAGGCAGTCCGGATGACGGTGCGCCTCGTCGATTGCCCGCAGGCAGGGAAGCGGAGTGCCGGTCAGTGCGGCCAGCAGTTCCTCCCGGCGGATCTCGGCCGGGTCGTGGTCCAGCGGGGCCAGCACTCCGTTGACCAGCGCGATCCGGTGCCGAGCCCCCCGGCACTCCACGAGGCGCGGCTGCCCCGCCCGGTCCGGAGTCCGGGACGGACCGGCCGGCGAATGATCCGGTACGAGTGCCGAGGCGACCAGCGGGTGCAGCCGATCGGCCTCGATCGAACCGGTGCGGATCAGATCCAGGTCGGGCAGCACCCAGGTCGCCGCGTCGGGCAGGACGGGCGGGACGGACGGCCTGCAGGCGCCGCCATCTGTTGACGCCGCCGCGAACCTCAATACGGGCGGCCGTACGCCGTCCCTTTCCGCGACCAGGTCCAGGACCAGGTCCAGGACCAGCCGATGCCGGGCCCCGAACCGCACGGTGACGCTTCCGGTGGACCGCCCTTCGGCGTGGAGCAGAATCCCCGCCTCGGCCGCCCACCGGTCAACGGCGCAGCGGCGCCCCTGCGGCACCATACCCAGCAGCTTTGGGGCCGGCACAGGCCGGCCGTCGGCGGACAGCCGATCGGCCCCGGACCGGATCCGCAGCTCGTCGGCCCTGCGCGCGTCCCACAGGTGGCGGTGCAGGTCGAGGCGGAACCGCTGGTTGGGACGGGGGTGCGGATGACGGGAGGCACCGGCCTCCGAGTGGGATCCGTCCCACAACGCGAGGCTGATCCGCTGACCCGCATCCGCCCAAGCCGGCGGAGTCCGGACCACGAGGTGCAATGCGCTCGCGCCGTCGCACCCAGTGGCGTCGTACCGAGCCAGAGCGATGGTCAGACCCGGGCGCAGCAGCCCGTCAGGAGCGATCCTCGGCATGTGCCAGCGCAACAGGTCAGGCGCCAGATGACGGAGATCGGCCCGGATGTGGGCTGCGAGCTCCGGGCCATGGGTACGCGCCACGGAACGAAGATTGAGGTCGACATCGATGCCTGCGGCGGCGCACGCCCCCGCCCAGTCCCCGGCACAACGGCGGGCGGTCGCAGTCTCGATCATGGATGGCGGCACGGCGAACTCACGCACGCGCAGCCAGAAGGAAAGGCGGGAATCCCGGTTCGCGGTCTCAGTGAGCATCAGCACTCACCTTGCGCGGACGGGGCCCCCAATCTGTGAACAGAATGAGTCATCATCGCGGCGATCATAGCGCTCCCCACCTCGAACTGCCAGGCACCCCGGTCGGAGCCCCACTACTCGCCGTCCGGCCAACTAGCGTGCGTACGCCGGTGGGACGCGCCGACTGAGCGAGTTACTGACGGGCTGCCAGGGGCAGAGGTGAGTGCTCGTCCCTCGGAAGAGCCGAGCTGCGGAGGACCAAGGCGTCGTACCGTGGCGCGGTGGGAAACGCATTTGGTGGTGGGCAGCGGAGTCTGTCTCTCCAACCAGCGGCACGGAGGTGTTTTGAGCGCGCTCCCGCACTGGGAGGGGTGCTTTCTCTGTACCCAGCCGAGACATGGCGTTCGCAGGTCCCTACGCAGTCCGGGAAAAAGGAGTCCGTTGCCGGCCCAACAGTGCCGTAGGGTGGGGTTTACCGACGCGGGGTGGAGCAGCTCGGTAGCTCGCTGGGCTCATAACCCAGAGGTCGCAGGTTCAAATCCTGTCCCCGCTACTGCCCAGAAGGGCCCGGATCCTGGTGGATCCAGGCCCTTCTGCCATGCATGCGGTCCCACCGGCGTGGCTCAGGGAGGCGGCTCTCGAGCCCGAGGCCGGCTTAGAAGTCGTCGGCGCCGTTGCGCAGCTCGTGCGTCCAGTAACCCGTCTTGGCGACTGCGTCGTTGACTGCGATGCCGCCCTTGGGCGCGGTGACGGTCTTGCTGCCCTCGGCGGGGCCGTCGGCGGCGAAGAGGTTCACGTACATGCGTACGGCCGCGTAGGCGGGGGCACCGGCGCTCAGCACGATGCGGACGCCAGGCTTGCTCTTGGCGACGGGCAGGGTGATGTGCGTGGTGGGTACGCCGTCCTGCTTGGCCGCGGTGATTTTCACGTCGTCGACGGTGCAGGCCGGGGTCTTTGCGCTGGCTTCTTGTTGGAACCGGCCTGCGTCGCGGGGCCGGCGGAGCCGGCTGTACCCGAACTGGAGGTGCCCGTGCCCGAGGTGCCTGTGCCTGTCTTGCTGCCGGTGGTGGTGTCCACCTTGTCAGCGCCGTCGCCGACGGCCTTCGAGACCGAGGCGGCCTCGGCGGCCCCCTCGCCCTTGGCGCTGCCGTCGCCGCAGGCGGTGAGCGTCAGGCTGAGGGCGGCTGCGGCGGTCGTGGCGAGTACGGCAGTGCGGCGGATGAAGGTACGCATGTGGGGCTCCCCGTGTGACGCGGTCGGTGCGGTCGATGCGGTCGATGCCATGTGCTGACAACTGGTCTGCTCACAGCTTCGGTCCCTGCCCTGCCGTTCCACTGGCGTACCGCTGACGTGCCGCTGACGTCGCCCGCTCGTGACAGCAGCGTCGGGTGCGCTCGGTGCGTTCCTCGGCGGCTACGTGGCCAGTCGGCCAGCCGCGCCATCCGCGGTGCTGATCCCAGCGGCCAAGTCGTGGCGACCACGTTGCGCGGACTACGTGACAGCCGGAGCGCCCGTTCGTGCCGTGGTGACCACCACCGTCGCGTAATGCATCGTGAAACTACCGCCCATCGCGTCGAGTGCGGCCCCGACCCCCTTGACCACCTCTGCCAACTTGTCCGACGTAAGCTGTGTGAAGGCGCCGTGGGTAGGCATCTGGTCCACCCACGCGTCCCGCGTGTAGGACCACTCCCAGTCGAATCGCCACTGCTCCGGGTCGCTGAACCCGCCCGCCTCCCGGATCCCGTCGGCAGCCTTGGTGAACAGCACCTGGTAGCCGTCCAGGGCTTGCTTCGTCATCGCCTGGAGGCTGAACGGCGGGACCGGCATCACCTGGCGGTAGACCGCGGCGAAGGCTTCCGCCACGTCGGGCGGAAGCTGGAACACGTTCCAGAACGCTGCCAGCCGGCCGCCGGCCCGCAGCACCCGCGCGGCCTTGGCCGCTCCCGCGACCGGGTCTATCCAGTGCCAAGCCTGGCCGGCGACGACCGCGTCGAATTCCCGGCGGGCCGGGTCCCAGGCTTCAAACGTCGCTACGTCGGTCTCGACCCCGAGGTTCCGCGCCAGGTCGGCCATCCGCGCGTCGGGCTCGACCCCGAGGACCCTGCAACCGGCTGCCTGGAACTGCCGGGCGGCAATTCCGGTCCCACAACCGACGTCGAGGACGTGGGGGATGTTGGGGATGCCGGGGCCGGGGATGGCGGCGACGATCCGGTCGACCATGGCTTGGGGGTAGCGGGGGCGAGCCGTGTCGTAGCGTTCGGCATCCGAGCCGAACGACTCCGCCACCTGGCGGTGTTGATGCGGCTCATGTTCCGAGAGAGATGCTGATTCCGGACGTAAGGTGGGCATGCGCCCACTCTGAATGGGCAGACGCCCACTCGTCAATCGGAATGGGCTGAGCGAGAGAAAGAGGAGATTCACGGTGCCGACGGGAGTAGCCATCCGCGACGCGCGCGAGCAGCTGTTCGACGCCGCCGAGCGCGTCCTGATCCGCAACGGGCCGAGCGCGCTGACCAGCCGCGCGGTCACCACTGAGGCAGGCTGCGCCAAGGGCGTCCTGCACCGGCACTTCGCCGACTTCGACGCCTTCCTCGCCGAGCTCGTGCTGGACCGCATCGCCCGTATCGACAGCCAAGCCGCCACCCTGCGCAAGTCCGCCGGGACCGGCACCGTCGCAGACAACCTCACCGGCGCTCTGACAGACCTGTTCGGGTCGGTCGCGGTGGCGGTCGTCGGGCTCGTCA
Source organism: Streptomyces sp. NPDC002994 (assembly GCF_040611155.1). Taxonomy (NCBI): domain Bacteria; kingdom Bacillati; phylum Actinomycetota; class Actinomycetes; order Kitasatosporales; family Streptomycetaceae; genus Streptomyces; species Streptomyces sp. NPDC002994. The sequence continues at coordinate 202,020 of NZ_JBEXNQ010000007.1, read as the reverse complement.
CCTCCCGGGACGACCTGCGCGCCCGGCTCCGCAAGACCACACCGACCGGCATCCCGGTACTGACGGAAGCCACGGCCATGATCGCCTCCTACCTCACCACCGAACGCGAACTGGGCCGCATCGCGGGGGATGCCGACGTCGACACCCTCGCCCCCACGCTGATCGGAACCGGACACATGCTCTTCGCCGACCGGAAAGGTGCCCCTCCGGAGGCTGGAGCCGTCCACAAGGTCGTGACCGCGGTCATCGCCGGCGTCGTGCAAGAACCACGGCCATGAACGGCCAGCAGCGAACCGGCGCCAAGAGAGTTGCCTACTGCCGCCGACTCGGCCCCGGCTGGACGCACTTCAGTTTCCTCACGCCTCCTGACGTGGGCCGACACTCAGCCCTGCGGCGAACGGACCGCCGAAGCCGAAGGCCAGGGCGGCGAAGCGTTCGCCGATGCGGCGGTGTGTGGCAGCGTCCGGGTGGAGCTGGTCGGGCAGCGGCAGTTCGGCGAAGTCGGCCTCGCCGTAGAGGTCGCGGCCGTCGAGGTAGTGCAGGTGCGGGTCGTCGGCTGCCCGCTGCTTCACGAGGCGGGTCAGTTCGTCCCGGATGACGTTGAGGGTCAGCTTTCCGCCGGCCCGTTCCGCGGGGTCGCCCGCAGCCCGGAACTGGAGTCTTCCCGCGGTGAGGTTGCTGAAGTCCGGGGCGCTGGGGCCTGGGGTGTCCTCGTGGATGGGGCACAGGATCGGCGAGATGACCAGGAGTGGAGTGGTGGGGTGGCCGTCGCGAATGGTGTCGAGGAAGCCGTGCACCGCGGGGCCAAAAGCGCGCAGGCGCATCAGGTCGGTGTTGACGAGGTTGATGCCGATCTTGACGCTGATCAGGTCCGCGGGGGTGTCGCGCAGAGCGCGGGCGGTGAACGGGTCGAGCAGGGAGCTGCCGCCCAGGCCCAGGTTGGTCAGTTCTACGCCGCCGAGGGCACCGGCCAGCGCGGGCCAGGTTGTGCTGGGGCTTGCGGCGTCGGAGCCGTGGCTGATCGAACTGCCGTGATGCAGCCACCTCCTGCGGCCACCGTCCGGTAGGGGCTCGACGGGGGCGTCAGTGCGCAGGGCGACCAGCTGGGTGATCTCGTTGTACGGCAGCCAGATCTCGACGTCCTTGACGCGGTCCGAGAGGCCGGAGAACCGGACCGTGCCGACCGGGCCGGGCCGGGTTTCCGCGGACCCGGTGGTCATGTCCACCATCAGGACGTTGCCGCCGGTCACACTGGCCTGCCCGGCCAGCCGGCCGTCGACGAGCAGGTCGTACACGCCATCGGGGCGGGGCGGGGCGCCCTGGTAGGCGTTCTTGGTGCGGAGCGCATCCAGCTCGACGACGGTTGCCCGCGTGCGGAACACCAGCCGTACGCCGGAGGGCTGGGCCTCCGCCATGGCCAGCTGCCCGTCGGCGCACTGTGCACGGGCCCGGGCGGGCAGCCGGTGCGGTAGCAACCCGTGTTCGGTGCGCTCCAGTTCCAGGGCGCCGCGCAGGAGGTCCGTGGTGATGGGCGTGGTGGTCCAGTCCGTCGCACCGGCCGCCGTGGGGGCGCCGGGGACGTCGTCGAGCCGGTCATTCATGGGTGCCATTCTGCCGGTCGGATGCATGACCCACCCAATGAATTTCCGCCCACCCCCTCGCGGCTGGCTGCAACCACCCGTCGGCTATCGGCGTCGTACCGGCCATGGATGCCGAGTGTTCAATGGCTCAGCTACGGGAGGAGGGCCACACCGTCGCCGCCGAGGACCTCGCGCACATCTCTCCGTACCTGACGGAGTACGCATCCGCCGGTCAGGCGAAGTACTGAGCAGCCAGTCCCCCGCCGCCATGGCGAGTTGGACGTACGTTCACACATCACGGCGCCGCACGGCGAGCACGGTGAGCACTACCGCGGCGAGCGGCCAGAGCGCGAAGGCCGCCCACGATTCGGCCACCGTGGGCAGGGCGGACCCGGTGCGGGGCTGAAGTTGGGACAAGCAGGTGCGCCAGGCGTAGTAGGGGAACACGCCGTACAGGTCATTCGCCCACTGGTGAACGCTCGGTTTGAAGAAGCCCGGCAGGACGACGAGGACGGCACAGGCCGTGACGACGGTGGTGGCCGTATGCCGCAGGACCGCTCCGATGCCCATGCCGACCAGCGCCGCCACCGGCGCCAGCAGCGCGTTCGCCACAAGCACGCGGGGGACTCCAGGATCTCCCATCGAGAGGCCGATGCCGCGGCCGGACAGGATGGCCTGGCTCACGCTGAACGTACCCACCGAGACGACCACGCCGACGGCGAGCATGACGCCCGCGACGACCACCGCCTTGGCCACCACCACCCGGTGGCGGGCCGGTACCGCGGTCAACGAGGTGCGGATCAGGCCTGAGGCGTACTCGCCGACGATCGTCAGGGCCCCGACACTGCCCGCACCGATCATGAGGAGAGCCACGCCGACACCGCTGAGCGCCTCGGTCATCGGGTCGTAGTGGGACTTCTCCTGCGGCCCGAAGTCCGGCCAGTTGCCGTACGTGTCGACACTGCTCTGCACCGCGAGCCCGATCAGGACCAGGACGCCCAGCCCGAGCACCCAGTAGGTCGAGCGGAGTGACCACAGCTTGATCCACTCGGCGGCGACGATGTCGCTCATACGGACACGCGGTTCGACCGGTGGCACGGACCGGGCGGTCGTGGCCGGCCGGGACGTTGGCAGCGGAGTCACCCCGGTCACGGGCGCCACCCCAGTCATCGGCGGTCACCCGCGTGGTAGTCGGCGCGGTCGGCGGTCAGTTCCATGAACGCTTCCTCCAGCGAGGCGCTGCGTGAGGCGAGTTCGCGCAGCAGGATCCGGTGTTCGAAGGCGAGCTCGCCGATGCGGGCCGCTGTCAGGCCCGTCACCGTGAGCGACTCGGCACCGTCCGTGCGTACGCCCGCACCCTCGGGGGTCAGTACGGCCGCGAGCCGGGCGGCGTCGGGCGTGCGCACGGTGACACGGGTACGGGTGCCGCGCGCGGCGAACGCGGTGACGGTCTCTTCCGCGATCAGCTCGCCACGGCCGATGACGACGAGACGGTCGGCGGTGTTCTCCATCTCACTCATCAGATGGCTGGAGACGAGCACCGTGCGCCCCTCTGCGGCCAGCCGCTTGAAGAGGTCGCGCACCCACCGCACGCCCTCCGGGTCGAGGCCGTTGACCGGCTCGTCGAACAGCAGCACGGGCGGATCGCCGAGGAGGGCGGTCGCGATGCCGAGCCGCTGCCTCATCCCCAGGGAGAACCCGCCGACGCGGCGGCCCGCCGCCCCGGCCAGACCCACCTCTTCCAGAACTTCCCGCACCCGGCGGCGGGGCAGACCGTTGCTGCGAGCCAGCGCCGACAGATGGGCGGCGGCGCTCCGGCCGGGGTGGACATCACCGGCGTCGAGGAGCGCACCGACGTGGTGCAGTCCGGCCTGCCGGTGGGCGAACGGGCTCCCGTCGATGGTGGCGGTTCCGGCGGTGGGCCGGTTCAGCCCGAGGATCATGCGCAGGGTGGTGCTCTTTCCGGCGCCGTTCGGCCCGAGGAACCCGGTGACGTTCCCGGGCCGTACCGTGAAAGTCAGCTCGTTGACGGCGAGGACGTCGCCGAAGCGTTTGCTCAGTCCATTGACTTCGATCATGCGGTCCACGGTGCCGCCGGCGAGGCCCGTGCCACATCGGTCCACGGGCAGGAATCGAAGATGCCGCATCTGCCTGAAGGCATACGTCTGCAGGCTGATGCCGGGGCATGGGCGGCAACCTACGATCGCAGGCGTGCCCGACATCACGCCCCACCGGCCTCCCGCTCCACTGCTTCAGCGGCTGCTGATCTGTTTCGGCGTGGCCGCGCTGGGTCTGGCGCTGTACGCGACGATGGCGGGCGGCCCCGTACCGTTCGTCGGGCAGGAGAGCCAGGGCGCCGCCCTCGCCGGGCCGGCGTTCGCGATGGCGGCGCCGCTGGCGTGGGTACGGCGACAGCCGTGGCCCATCCTCGCGGTACTCCTGGCCCAAACAGCCGGCGCGGCGGCTCTGGGACTGCGGGCCGAGCAGATCTGGCCCCTCTTTCCGGCCGGGCACCTCGTGGTCGGCCTGGTCGCGGCCACGCGAGCGCCCCGCGCCGGTCTCGCCGCAGCAGTCGTCACGCTCGCCGTCCAGGAGACGGTCCTGCAACTGGACCTCTTCAGGGACGGCGGGTGGGCCCGCGTACTGGCTCCGGGTTATCTCGGCCTGACGACGTGTCTGGCCCTCGCGGTCCTCTTCGCATGGTTGGCAGGCACATCTGTCCGCCAACGGCGCGAGTACGGCGAGGCGTTGCGCGACCAGGCCTCCGCCCAGGCCGTTACGGCCGAGCGGCTGCGCATCGCGCGCGAACTGCACGACATGGTCGCCCACAGCATCGGCGTCATCGCGATCCAGGCCGGTGCCGGCAGCCGGGTCATCGGCAGCGCGCCCGAGCAGGCACGGAGCTCGCTGCAGGCCATCGAGGCCACCGGCCGGGAGACCCTGCGGGGACTGCGGCACATGCTCGATCTACTCCGCCAGACGGAGCCGGAGCGGGAACCGTCCCTGGAACCGGCGCCGTTCGCGGGGCTCACGGACCTCGACCGGCTGGTCTCGACGACGGCGGACGCCGGAGTCGAGGTGGAGGTACGGCGCCGGGGGGTCCAGCGCCCGCTGCCCACCGCCGTCGACCAGTGCGCCTTCCGCATCATCCAGGAGTCGGTGACCAACGTGGTACGGCACGCGGCCACCCAGCACTGCCGGGCGACAGTCGACTGCCGGCCCCGCGAACTTCTGGTCGAGGTCGTCGACGACGGTCCCGGCCGCACAGCCACCCCCACCCCCAACTCCGACTACGGCTCCGACTACGGCTACGGCTACGGCATCCGCGGCATGCGCGAGCGGGTCGCGCTCCTCGGCGGCAGCTTCACCGCTGGGCCACGGCCCGAAGGCGGCTTCCGGGTCGCGGCACGCCTGCCGCTGCCACCCACCGCGGCGGCCCCGGCAGCCTGGACACCTTTGACGGCTTCGACGGCCGAGGCCCCATGACGATCCGCGTCGTACTCGCCGACGACCAGGCGCTGGTGCGCGCGGGGCTGCGCATGGTCATTGACCACAGCCCGGACATCGACGTCGTCGGCGAGGCCGAGACCGGCGCCCAAGCGGTCGGTCTGGCCAGGGAACTGCGCCCCGACGTAGTCGTCATGGACATCCGCATGCCCGGCATGGACGGCATCGAGGCCACACAGATGATCACCGCCGATTCCCCGGGGACCCGCGTCGTCATCCTCACCACCTTTGACAGCGACACCAACATCTACGCCTCGCTGCGCGCCGGTGCGAGCGGCTTCCTCGTCAAGGACATGGCCCTGGAGGACATCCTCACGGCCATCCACGTGGTCGCGGCGGGCGACGCCCTGATCGCGCCGAACGTCACGCGCCGTCTCATCGCGGAGTTCGCCGGCCGCCCCGAACCTGCCCCACCGTCGGCGGAGCTCGCCGGCGTCACCGCACGGGAACGCGAAGTACTGACCCTGGTTGGGCGCGGCATGTCCAATGGCGAGCTCGCGGCTCACCTTCACATCAGCCCGGGTACCGCCAAGACGCACGTGGCAAGCCTGCTCTCGAAGCTCGGCGTCCGCGACCGGGTCAAGCTCGTCATCATCGCCTACGAGGTAGGACTGGTGTCGCCGTCCCGATGACGAATGACGCCGACCCTTGCCGGCCATGTAAGAGCCGGCGGCCCCCGGCAGGCTGCTGCTCGCGGTCTTCGCCGAGCACGGGAAGGCCCTGGCGTACCCCAAGCCAACTTGGATGTACCTCGCCGGCCAGCACATCCAGTAACCGCCGGACAGGTCCGGTGATTCTTGACAGGGAAATAGAGTGACTCCCTCGATGACTCGGCGGGGGGACGTCATGGAGATCACCGTCCAGTGGATACGGACGTCTTGGACGAAGGAGTCCCGGGGAGGAGAGGCTGCCTCGCGCAGGAACGCGGCCCCGGTCGGCTTCGCTCTCCCGCATGATGCGGCCTCCTTCGCGCATGTGATTCGCATGCATGAGCGTGACGGCTTCGAGCCGCATGACAGCCGGGAAGTCCTGAGCAAGGTCGATGTCCAGCTCCGTGAGGCAGATGGTCGGCTGCGCGTGTTTCCCCGAGTGCAGCCCTTGTTTGCCCTGCCGCCTCGACAGCGGCGGCCCCCGGGTGTCCGGCTCATCCCTGGCCAGTGGGTGCGCTGGCAGCTCAACTACCGCTTCAGCAGTGCACTGGGGATCCGGGGCTGGTCGTACTGGCTGGACACGTTCAACATCGCCTACGGCCCTGTGAACGCCGATGTGTTCCTGTCCACGCCCACCGTTTTCCTCGACGAACAAGGACCGCTCCGATAACCTCGCCGGGTAATCGGTCCACTGTCGGATCGGTGACTCGGGTGCGAAGCGGACCTTCGGCTCGGCGCGGACTGTTGCGCCAGCGGACGTAGGCGGCGACGACGGCGTTCTGCTCGTCGTGGGTGCGGTGGCCGGTGCCGTTGAGCGAGAAGTAGCGCAGGTCATCGAAGGGTTTCTCGAAAATCCCCTCGTTCGACCACATCGGAGCTCGAGCGGACGGTGAGCCCAGATCATGAGTCGCCGCCTGGAGCGGACGGCTCCCCGTCCGGCAGGTTGGATGCGGTCGTGCGTTCGGTCAGACAGCCCTGCCTAGGCTTTGCGGGCGAGTAGTTGAACCTCCTGAAACTGCCGTCGGTCGGTGGGCTGAGGCTCGCGAACCATCCGGGCCACCTCGACCAACCCGGACTCCCGCAGCATCGCGGCAAGGTGATCAGGCGACCACCGATAGGCCGGCGCGACTGTGTGATCGAAGACCTGCGTCGGGTGAGACGGATCATCGCTTGCCGAAAAGCCGACCAGAAGGTAGCCGCCAGGTGCCAGTACGCGGTGGAACTCCGCCAAGATGACGGGGAGTTCTAGCGGCGGAGTGTGGATGATGGACCAACGTGAGAGTACGCCGCCCAGCACGCCGTCAGCGATGTTCAACGCGGCCATCGAGCCCACGTCGAACCGCAGGCCCGGATAGGCCTGTCGAGCCAACCTGATCATCGCGGGAGAGGCATCAACACCAAACGCCGCCAGCCCCAGCTCGTCCAGATAAGCAGTGATATGGCCAGGCCCACACCCCAGGTCCGCGACCTGACCGTCCCCACTCGCACTTACGACCTCGGCGAAGGCACCCAAGATCGCGCGGTCCAGGGGACTGTCACGCAACGTGTCGCGGAACAGCTGCGCATAGGCGGGTGCAGCAGCGTCGTAGGCCTCGCAGGTGGCACTGAGGGCATCGTGTTCGACCATGCTCGCGACAGTAGTTCCTGGCGCTGAGACGAGCCGAGAGAATCACGACCTTCCCTCCCGCCTGTTCGCCCAGGCTATCGCTCGGGCAGCCATCTCCGCAGGTTCTCGTGGTCGTAGTCGCTGCCCGGAGCCGCGCTGAAGCCGAGCTTTTCGTAGAAGTCGACGGACGCCTGCGCTGGTCTTCACAGGTGGTTGATACGCGCTGCGCTCGGCGAGTCCGCACGGCAGCAGCCGGCCAGCGCCACTCCACGAACCGGGGCACCGCGTGGACCGTGCCGGCCGCTTCGCCGCCGCAGGGCTTGGCAATGCACCCGTCCACGGTCAGGTCCTCGAGGTCGAACGCGAACGATGCCCCCCGGCAGCTGAACTCCATTCCGTCGCGGCGTACCAAGTACCCTTGCAGCGTGACGATGCACAAGACCGTCGATGTGAGTGTTGACGCGATGATTGACGACCTCAGGACACTCGTCGAAATCGAGTCTCCATCGCGCGATTTCGACGCCTTGACGGCCTCGGCCAAAGCTGTCGCCGCAGTCATCGAGAGCCGCCTCGGTGGGGAAGCCGTCCTCGTGGAGAGCGATGCCGGGCCGCACGTCCACTGGTCAGCTGGTGGCGATCCCAAAGTACTGATCCTCGGTCACCATGACACGGTGTTTCCGCTCGGCACCCTGGAACGCCGCCCGTTCATGGTCGAGGACGGGCATGCGACCGGTCCCGGGGTCTTCGACATGCTTGGCGGTCTCGTACAGACCGTTCATGGCCTGGCGACGCTCGATGACCTGTCAGGTGTCGAGATCCTGGTGAATGCCGACGAAGAGGTCGGCTCCCGATCCTCTCGAGCTCTCATCGAAGAGCGAGCCATTGCTTGCGGCGCCGTACTCGTGGTCGAGGGCGCCGCGGATGGCGGGGCCCTGAAGACGGGCCGTAAGGGCTGCGGCTCGTTCCAAGTCTCCATCGCGGGTCGGGCGTCGCACGCAGGCCTTGAGCCCGCGGCCGGGGTGAACGCCCTGATCGAAGCATCACACCAGGTACTGGATATCGCAGCGCTTGGCCGACCCGACATGGGAACGACTGTTACCCCGACCGTCGCGTCCGCAGGAACCCTGGACAACGTCGTTCCCGCAGAGGCGACCGTCATCGTTGACGTCCGGGTCGAGTCGGACTGCGAAAGAGAACGAATCGAATCTGCGTTCGCTGCACTGGCTCCGCATCTCGCAGAGGCGAAGATCGCGGTTCGGGGAGCTATCAGCCGACCCCCGATGCCAGAGTCGGCGTCGGCCGAGCTCTTTGCGGTGGCCAAGCAGCTGCTTCCCGGCCTCGAAGGCAAGGCAGTCGGCGGCGGAAGCGACGGCAACTTCACGGCCGCACTGGGCGTGCCAACACTCGATGGCCTTGGAGCAGTCGGGGGCGGTGCCCACGCCGACCACGAGTACCTGGTGATCGAAGCCATGGCCGAGCGGGCGAACCTTGTTGCCGGCCTGGTGAAAGCGATTCAGAACACATAGGAGAACGAGAGCCTGCGCGACCTGTGAATGGTGCCGACAGGTGTGGGGCATTGGCATCGAGGTGGCCGGGGCCGGCAACGTTCTCTACCACCGAAGATGGGGAGCGCCGTGTCGAGCCGGCGAAAGGTCATGACCAACCAGCCGCCGCCCGGATCGCCTCACTCGGGAGTCTCCGTGTCGTCCAGGAACTCAGACATCGACTTCACGTTCACGCGCGAGGTCACGGTCCGGGCCACCGTCGACGCCCTGGCCGCCACAGGGTGGTCGCTGGAGGAGCCTCTTGGCCTCTCGTACGTGGTGAACGACAACGACTTGTATGACTGGCAGTCCACCACAGGCGATCGCACCGAGGAGGTCCTGACTCTCCTGGATGCGCCCGAGAACGCGGCGTACCACGTCGCCGTCTGCGTCTACCACGCGCAAGCAGACACCGGCGGACAGCTCCTCTTCTTCCCCCGCTGCACAGCCTGCAGTTTCATCCCAACCATCAACCGGCGAAACCTGCCCGGCTCGCGTCTCTTCACCGACGTGGCCTGGTACCTCTCCGCGCTGGTGCCGGCCCTACTGGCCGTTGGGCTGGCTGGCTACGAAGCACGGGACACCGGCTTCTGAGGCGCGCAGTTCAGCCCGAGGTGGCACGTGGCGGTGTTCGCCGCCCGGCTGTAGCCGGGCCCCGACGGGGCCCGGCGTGGGCTTCACCCCGCCGAGGTCATGCGCCGGCCAGCAGCACCTCCAGCGCCACAGCCGTATCCGGATGGCGGCCGGCCAGTGCCGCGCCTGATGGGCCAGGATCCGCCGTCTCCCACGTCCCGTCGCAGCCCAGCAGGCTCGCCACCGCGTCGCACGCCGCGGGGTGGGCAGCCAGCAGCGTACAACCGCTGCCGGCGTCCGCGCGCTGCGCCGGACGCAAGGCTTGCGGCTCCGGCTGCGCCCGCCACGGCGGCACCCACTCGTCCAACGCCGCCAGCCGCCCGGGGAAGATCCGCCCGGCTTCACGGATCAGCAGCGGGGCCAGCTCGGCGCCGTCCGACCGCAGGGTGGTGATCAGGGTCGGCAGCCACGGCAGGAGCACCGGGTCCGGCAGCCGTCCGAACGCGTTCGACACCGCCTCCACGACGAAGTCGGTGAGGCCCGGGACGGGCTCCAGGGCGTGTACGAAGCCGCTGAGGTAGCGCGGATACGTAGGCACCACCAAGGGGTTGCCCAGCAGTTCGTCGCACTTGGCCCGAAGATCCGCTCGGGAGAGGTGCCCGAGCTGCACCTGAGCAGCCCACAGCAGCGCCGTCCTCGGCGGGTCAGAGGGATGCGACTGGGCGACCGCCAGCTCCAGTTGGGTGCGGTCGCAGCCCAGCGACAGCGCCAGACTCTCCATGCTGAAAAGGAAGCCCAGCATCGCCGCCACCTGCCTAACGGTGGCGTCCTCGTCGGTGAACGCCGTCGGCAGCAGGGTGCAGTAGTGCGCGTACCCGGTCTTGGCGAAGGATTCGATCCACGGCGGCAGCACCGGCTCGCTGGTCCGGTAGTACGCCAGCAGCCGCCGCACGCGGCGCAGCACCTCCGGTGCGCCGTCGACGCTGCGTTCGGCCGACAGCACCTCCAGGGCGCGTGTGCCCAGCTCGTCGGCGAGCCGGCGGCTGCGCAGGTACCGCGTCGCGTCCTCGACGGCTTCCAGGACGGTCGCCGCCGTGGCGTGCGGGCCGTACGCCGTGCGGCGCAGGCGCTGCTCCAGGACCTGCTCGATGCTGACGCCCTCATAGCCGAGCTCGATGAGCGCACGCTGGTGAGTGCCCAGCGCCAGATCCCATGACTCCTGGATCGGCCGCTCCCCCAGGCTCCGCTCACCCATGATCGGCCGCGCGGCGCCATGCGGCATCAGATAACCCAGCATCCACAGCACGTCGGAGCACTGCTCCAGTTCCGGCTGGGAGGCGATGTCCAGCAGCGCCCGTTGCACGCCGCGTTGCTGGAGCTTCAGGTTCAGGGGCGCGAGCCGGTCGTGCACGTCACGGGCCAGGGGTGGCAGCGCGTCGTACCCGACCTGGCCGACCCGGTCGCCTCCCATCATGATCTCCACGAGGCGGCGCACATCGCGCCGGCCGGGCACGGCGTCCTTCTCGATGCAGGTGACGGCCGCGTCCTGGAAGTCGTACGGCGTGGGCCTGGCCCGGTCGCGCATTCCGGCCAGCAGGATCGACGTCTCGAACACCGCGATGGCGTCGGCGGTGGAGGCGAGGTAGCCGCTGCGGCGCGCGGCGCGCACGATCTCCACCGACCAGCCGAGCAGTTCGGCCTGGTCCAGCCGGTCCAGGACGGGTGGTTGCTGCAGGAAGCCGGTCAGCTTGTCCGAGGACGGGACCGCCGGTACGGGAGCCGCCGCGGCTGCGGTCTTCTTGGCCCTCGACTTCTTCGCGCCCACCTGTCCCGCCAGGCCGTACGGCTCCACGCGCGTGCGCCTGACGTTCTTCGCCCAGACCGTCGTGGCGATCGACACGGAGCCTGCGGCAAGGCCGAATTGCGCCTCGATCGCCGCGTGGCTGGACGGAATCAGGCCGTGCAGCCACTTGGTGGCACTGCGCGGGCTGATCTCGAAGGTGTCGGTGCCGTGGACGCCGAACTCCGCGACCCGGCTGGCCGCGTGGAAGGCGCCGCAGACATAGAGGCAGTCCGCGGGGTCGGTGCCGGTAGCGACCAGGTGTTCGCGCATCCTGGTCCACATGTAGCGTTCGCGGTCCTCGTCCACGCGTACCCGGTGGGGGTCGCCGGGTGCGAGGCGCCGGAAGAGGCTGCCTATCAGGAGCATGACCTGGCGGTAGGTGTCGTGGTCGCTGTCGCCGAGCGGAAGTTCGACGTACTGGTGCCACCACTCCGACCAATGCCGCACCCTGCCGTGGCGCAGCAGGTATTCCTCCAGTTCCCCGAAGCGCGGCCGCAGGTCCCCGATCTCCACGCCTACCGCGTCGCCGTGCAGCGCGGCCTCTTCTTCCGCGGGCGGTGCGTCGAGGCCGGCCGGCTCGACTGAGTCGTCGCAGTGCCTTCCGCGCGCGTCCCACTGGAAGACGTGGTCCGAGGAACGGTCCACGAGGACCAGTTCGACGCCCGGTGTGTCCAGTGCGTACGCGATCGCCTGGTACTCGGCCGAGGCCTCGGTGATCGGTGCGACCACCGACAGCGGAGACCACTCGGCCGGGAAGCCGTCGATGTCGGTCGCGTACGCCTGGACCGCCACGGGGAGCTTGCAGTTGCGCAGTTCGGTCAGCAGCGGTGCCATGTCCTCGCACAGCTCCAGGTACACGACCTTCGGCTGCTTCTCCCGCAGGCGGCGTGCCATCGCGATCGCCGAGGCGGGCGAGTGGTGACAGACCGGGAAGATCTCCAGTGGCTCGCGCACCGCGCGGTCGACGTCGTCGACGATGCCGAGGAGGATGCCCTCCAGGGCGTCGGGCCCGTCGGCGAACGTCGCGGCGGCCTCCCGCAGCTGCCCGCGCAGCGCTTCGAAGGTCCCCTCGTGCGTGCCGCTCATGACAGGGCTGCTCATGACAGGGTGGCGATCGCGTCGCGGCCGCCCTCCAGGAACTCCGGCCAGGATCCGCCCTCTTCCTTGCTGCGCGGCTCGACGACGCCGTGCAGGTACTTGTTGAGGATGGCCAGGTCCTCCGGCTCGCGCCGGGCCAGTGACCCGACGAGCGAGGAAGCCAGCGTGTGGGCAGTCAGGGCGCGCTCGCCGAAGAAGTTGCTGTGCAGGATCGCGTCCTCGAGTACGCCGATCTGCTCGGCGGTGGACAGCGCGGACTCCAGCTTCTCGTCGTCGCTGCCTGCCGCGGCCGCCGAGGCGCGCAGGTCGGCGAAGCTCTGCAGCAGCACGTCGAGCAGCGTCGGCGGCACGTCCAGTTCGAGCTGGTGGCGGCGCAGCAGTTCCTCGGTGCGGAAACGGACGATCTCCACCTCGCTCTTCTTGTTCGTCACCATCGGGATGCGGACGAAGTTGAAACGGCGTTTGAGAGCCGAGGACAGGTCGTTGACGCCTCGGTCGCGGCTGTTGGCAGTGGCGATGATCGAGAAGCCGGGCTTGGCGAAGACTATGTTGTCGCTGTCCAGTTCGGGAACCGAGATGTACTTCTCGGACAGGATCGAGATCAGCGCGTCCTGGACGTCACTGGTGGAGCGGGTGAGTTCTTCGATACGGCCGATGCCGCCGGTCTCCATCGCCGTCATGATCGGCGAGGGGATCATCGACTCCCGCGACTGGCCCTTGGCGATGACCATGGATACGTTCCAGGAGTACTTGATGTGGTCCTCGGTGGTGCCGGCCGTGCCCTGCACGACCAGCGTGGAGTTGCGGCAGATCGCGGCGGACAGCAGCTCGGCCAGCCAGCTCTTGCCGGTGCCGGGGTCGCCGATGAGCAGCAGGCCGCGGTCGGAGGCCAGCGTGACGACGGAGCGCTCGACGAAACTGCGGTCGCCGTACCACTTCTGCGAGATCTCGCGGTCCAGGCCGTCGGAGCGCTCGGAGCCCAGAATGAACAGGCGGACCATCTTCGGGGACAGCCGCCAGGAGAAGGGCTTGGGGTTGTCGTCGATGGACTCCAGCCAGTCCAGTTCCTCGGCGTACTTGATCTCGGCGGGGGCGCGCAACATGTCAGACATAAGGGGGGCCTTTCTAAGGGAGGGAGGAAGGTCCTGCTAGGCGAGGAACGTCTTGAGTTCGTGGACGAGCTTGCGGATGTGGCCGGAGAGCACCGGCGTACCGAGGTCTTTGAAGCGCTCCCGGAACCACGGGTTGACACTGCCGCGGCCGGAGCTGGTCACCGAGCCGACCGGGATGAACTTGGCTCCCGAGCGGTGAATGGCGGCCATGCTTTCGAACAGCGGCTCGGTCCGCCATTCGTAGAAGTCGGAGATCCACACCACGACGGTGTTGCGGGGCTCGGCGATCTTCGGCTGTGCCAGGGCCATGGCGACCGTGCCGTCGGTGCCGCCACCGAGGTTCGTGCGCAGCAAGGTCTCGAAGGGGTCGTGCACCCAGGGCGTGAGGTCGAGCGCCTGCGTGTCGTACGCGATCAGGTGTACGTCCACCTTCGGCAGCCCGGCGAAGATCGACGCCAGGATGGTGCAGTTCACCATCGAGTCGACCATCGAGCCCGACTGATCCACGACGACGATCAGCCGCTGGGGCGTCGTCTTGCGGGCGGTGTGCCGGTAGTAGAGGCGGTCGACGTACAGCCGCTCCTCCTCCGGGCTCCAGTTGGTGAGGTTCTTCCAGATCGTGCGGTCGAGGTCGAGGTTGCGGAACACCCGCTTGGGCGGGACGGAGCGGTCCAGGGCGCCTACCGTGGCCTTCTCCACCTGGGTGCGGAGCACTTCGGCGACCTCGTCGACGAAACGGCGGATCAGGGCCTTGGCGTTGGCCAGGGCCACGCCCGAGAGATTGTTCTTGTCCCGCAGCAGCTGCTCGATCAGCGACATGCTCGGAGTCAACTGCGCGGCGAGTCCGGGGTCGGCCAGCACCTCGCGCAGGTGCATCCGCTTGACCAGGTCGGCCTCGATGGCGCCGAGTTCCGGCCCGATCGCCGGGATCAGCCGGCTGAGATCGGGCGTCGTCCCGCGGCCGCCGGTGCCGGTCGGGCTGACGCCCGGTCCTGCGGCGCTTCCCCTGGATCCTCCGCCGGCGCGGCCGCCGCGCAGCTCGCCGGGCTTGCAGCCGAGCGCGCGCTCCAGCCAGCCCGCGTCGGACTGCCAGCGCGCCAGCTGCCCGGCGGTGACCGTGCCGGAGCCGGCGGAGAAGACGTTGAGCAGCACCTTCGAGACGAGCGCCGCTCGCCGGACTTCGGCAGCGCGATCATGTCCGCCGTCGTCGTCGGGCTCGGGCGCCATCAGACCGTCGAACTCGGCAGCCAGCTCCGGGTGGCGCTGCACGATGGAGTCGACGGAGGCCTGCGGGTCGAGCAGCGCGGACGGCAGACCGATGTCCTCGACGACGGCGAGGCTCGCCGACTCGAGCGTGGCCTGCTCCTCGTGGTCGAAGAGGCGGGCGAGAAGCCGCCAGTAGAGGACCTGACGGCGGTTCTCGTGGGCGTCCACCTCGGGGTTTCGTGGGGTGGTCGCATGATCGGCCGATAGTTCGCTCGTGTGCTCCGTCATTTCCGCAGCAGCCTTCCCGCCCGTTCCCGCAGCACGGCCACGGCGTCGGTGGCGGCCTTCTCGGCCTTGATCCCGGCCTTGTCGGTCGTGCCCCCGGCCCACGCCCCGGCGTGGATCGCGGCAGGCTTCTTCCGTACGGTCTTCTCGACTGCCAGTGGCTGGACGCGGTACGTACCGGCGTCCCAGCGGAGCAGCCCAATGCACGCGCTGGACGCCGCGACGGCTTCGGGGGTGAGCGGTCCGGCGGTCGCGATGCGGTCGGTGTCGACAACGAGAGGGTGTCCGGCGACGGTGAACGTCAGTGCGTCGTCATCCATCTGGGCGGCGTAACCCTCCAGGAACACGGGTACGGCGATGCGCACCGGATGCCGGTCCAGGGGTGCTGTCGCCGCGTCGGTGGCGGTGGGCAGGGCGACGCGGGCAGTGGCGAAGGCGTCGGCGGGTTCCCCCGGGCGTGCGTGCTCGTCGCTCCAGATCAGGTCGCCCTCGGCGGTGATGGGCATGTCGGCGACATGCATCGAGTGGCCTTCGCTGACGGCTGCCAGGAGCGACATGTGCGGACGGAGCAGCTGCCAGAGGCCGGCTCCGACGACCGTGTCGGGCTTCGGCACCGACACACTGGCACGCACCAGGCGGGGCGCGGCGCCGTCCGCGGGCTCGAACACCGCGTGGACCTGGACCTGTGCGGCGGTCGCGTGTTCGTGTACGTCGACGCCGAGGGGCAGGAGGCGGCCGGTGACCGTACCGGTCAGCGGCACGTCGGCCGCACCGGGCAGCGTCAGCAGCATCGCGCGCGACCACACGTCGGCCCAGCGGCGTGCCGGAACGCGTTCCAGCGCCGCGCCCGGGCAGGATGCGGCGAGTTCGACGGCGAAGCCGTCGAGGAGCGTCGCCAGGCGACGCAGGGCCGGGTCCGGAAGCATCGCGGAGACGATTCGCGCCGACCCGGAGACCACGTCGTGGTCGATGCCCTGCCACCCGGTGCGCCCCAGGTCGGACAGCCAGGAGCGGGCAGCGGCAAGCAGGTTCACCGCGTGCTGCCCACCGGGCGCCGGGACCGTGTCCTCGCTTCGGGGGCGACCGGTCGCCTCCTGGACGCGGGTGATCAGTGCGTCGTGGACGGAGCCGAGCAGTGCGGTGCGGGCGGCGGCGAGGGCGACGAAGTGCTCTTCGCTCGCGGCCCCGGCCGCCGCCTTCTCCGCCGCCTCGGCGACCCTGGCGGCCAGCGGCGTCCCCGCGACGGCGTGGGTGAGTTGTGTCAGGCCGACGGCCTGGGCGGGCTGGGGGCGGAGCAGGCCGGCGACGAGAGCCCGGTCAAAGGCGTCGACGGCCGTCAGAGCTTCGTCGAGCCCCGTGATGGTTTCGGAGAGCAGGTCGGCGCGCATCATGCCACCGCCCTGGTCGGCGGGAACCACTGCATCTCCGGCAACGGTGTGGTGGTCGGGGCGAGTTCCAGGTAGGCCAGGTGGCGCAGGAACCGGCTGAAGACGGTCGCGGCGGCCTTGGCGTCCCCCTGCGGTGGACGTGTGCCGCTCATGCCGGCGGTGATGGTCTGCGCGCTCGGCTCCCCTTCCCCGATCTCAACCCTCAGGTAACGGGTGACGCGCTCAGCGCCGTACTGCAGGACCGCCTCGTTGATCAGAGCCCGGATGTGATTGCAGAACGCGCCCCGCGCGCCGCCACAGGGCCGGTTGTTGTTGGTGCTGCAAGCGAACGCGTAGGTGCCGACCGCGACCGACGAGACATAGACCCGCTCGATGTCCGAGCCGCTGGACACCACACCCTGCATGCGTCCGTCGGCCAGCTCGACGAACGGGACCTTGGCGAGCTTGCGCGGCCGTGCGGGTGCTACCACCCGTGCCGTGCTCGACCTCTCCAAATCAGACAACGCGCCATCTCCTATGCACCAGCAGGGATTTCCACGCCACATCGGCGGGACACGACTGAACATACTTGCGACCACTGACAACGCCGGTCGCGGCAGAACGACCGCGTCACACACTGCTCGCGGAGCCGGGTTCTGCTCGCCTCGTGACCCGTTGTCAGTGGCCAGTGCGAAGATCCAGGGACGGCGACGCCAGGAGATCACCACAAACCACGGCCGCGACGAAGTCCTGCCCGTCTTCGCCGAAGACCTCAAAACCCTGGCCGTCGACGCACTCGACCGGGTCCTCGCCAAGGAATCCGAACTCGCTGAACTTCGGGACGATTCCCAGCCCAAGCCCAAGCTTCAAGAAGGCCCGCTGTTCACGGTCTGACTTGCTGATTGGCGCAACACGGCCGTCTCAACCCGCCCGCCGGGCCCCGCCCGCCGCATGAGTAGGCTCTTGTTGCTCTGGTAACAGTTAAGGGGGGATTCACACATGGAACAGCCACGCCCGGACGCCTACGGCCCCGCCGTGCCTGCCCCCGCCCCCACCCCCACCCCCGCGCCCCCGTCGCGGCAGATCGGCCCGTACCACCTGATCACCCGGCTCGACCCGCCCCACAGCGCGCCGTACACGCCGTGGCGCCGCTTTGTCGCCCGTAGTGCCGACGGCGAGCGTACGGTCCTGCTCAACGCCCCGCTCCCGGGCGCCGATCCGGCCCGCTTCGCTGTCGAGGCGGACGCGGCCCGCAGGCTGCTCGGCCCATGGGTGGCGCCCGTGACGGAGCTGGCCGGCCCCGGTGAGGCGCCCTGGTACGCGACGCCGTACCTGCCCGCGCTTCCCTTGCCCGTCGCACTCGCCGTGCACGGCGGGCCGTTGCCCGAGCGCACGGTACGCGCTCTGGGCGTGGCCGTCGCCGAGACCCTGGAGGCCGCCCACGCTCAGGGCCTGACGCATGCGGGCCTGTCCCCCGCTGCCGTGCTGCTGACGGGCGACGGGCCGCGGCTGAGCTGTTTCGGCGCGGTACGGGCCGCGGCGCCCGACGGTGAACAGCGGACCGGCGTGGCGGGCATCGATCCGGGCAGCCTCGCCCCCGAGCAGGCCTCCGGCGGCCGGCCCCGGCCTCCGGGTGACGTCTACGCGCTGGGCTCGGTCCTCGCGTACGCCTCGACCGGCCACACCGTCCCCGACCGGGGCGAACTCCCGCCCTCGCTGGGCCCATTGATTTCGAGCTGCCTGTCCCGCGACCCGGCGGACCGCCCCACGGCGGCCGCTGTCCTCGCCGGGCTGGCCCCGCCGGCCCCGCACAACACCGTCCTGAACTCGGCGGGCTCCCTCCTCACCGCCGGCTGGCTCCCCGGCCGCGTCGTCGCGGCGATCGCCCACCAGTCGGCCTCGGTCCTGGCCGCCGAACCGCGTACTCCCACCTGGAACTGACACGATGCTGTCCCCTCTCACCCACGACGACCCGGCCGCGCTCGACGGGTACCGCCTGATCGCACGCCTGGGCAGCGGCGGCATGGGCACGGTCTATCTGGCCCGCGCCGCCACGGGCCGTACGGTCGCGCTCAAGACGATGCACGCGCGGATCGCCACCGACCCCACGTTCCGTAGCCGCTTCCGCCTGGAGACGGATGCCGCCCGCATCATCGGCGACCGCCATGGCGCGGCGGTCTTCGACGCGGATCCGCAGGCCGAAACGCCCTGGCTGGCAACGGAGTACGTGCTCGGACCGCCGCTGGACGACGCCGTGGAGCTGTGCGGCCCACTGCCCGAGCCGTCGGTACGGGCGCTGGGCGCCGCCCTCGCCGGCGCACTGGCCCAGCTCCACTCCTCGGACGTCGTCCACCGGGACCTGAAGCCGTCGAACGTGATGATCACGGCGTACGGCCCGAAGGTCATCGACTTCGGCATCGCCCGCGCGGCCGGCGACGACCGTCTGACACGTACGGGCGCGGCGGCCGGCACCCCCGCCTTCATGTCCCCCGAGCAGGCGACCGGCCGGGAACACACCCCGGCCGGTGACGTCTTCGCCCTCGCGGGCGTCCTGCTCTTCGCGGCGACCGGCCACGGCCCGTTCGGCGGCGGCCAGGCGGCGGACCTCCTCTACCGCGTCCGCTACGCCGAGCCGGACCTTCTCGACGTACCGCCGTCCCTGCTCCCGCTCCTCACCGCCTGCCTGTCGAAGGACCCGTCCCAGCGCCCCACGACCCACCGGATCGCTGCCGAACTCCACGACGGTCACGGTGACTTCGCCGACCACCTCCCGGACCTGCTGCTGGCGGAGATCGCGCGCCGCGCGACAGAGGTCTGGCACCACCAGCCCTACCGCCTGCCTGCCCCGGCCGAGTCATCTCTGGCCCCGACAACACCGGACGGCCCCCGCTCCCTGTCCCGCCGCAGGCTTCTGACGGTCGGCGGCGGCTCGGTACTGGGGGTAGGGGCGGCGGGAGTGGGGGCCTGGGCATGGCTGGCCCCCGGTGCTGAGAAGACGCCACAAGGCGGCGGTACGGCCTCACCGGCGTCCCCGTCGGCCAAGAGCGCTCAAGGCCGTGACCGGCAACCGCTCTGGAAGACGGAGGCATTCGACCGGGAGGAGTCGCTCACACCGCTCCTCGCCGGTGACGTGGTGGGCTTCATGGAGACCGCCGAGTTCAGGGTCCTCGACCCGAAGGACGGCAAGGAACTCTGGACCAGCGGTCTGCACACGGATCCCCAGGAGATCGCTTCGGACGGGACGCACTTCTACGGATCGCGGTCGAACACCGCCCAGAACGCGTTGGCGATCCACACGTTCGCCCCGCGAAACGGCACCGCACCGGGCCGCGTCATCGAACTCAAGGGGTTCGAGGGATCCGGGTTCGGCACCCAGCTCCTGACTGCGGCCGGCGGCCTGCTCTTCGCCGCGTCGAGAATCGGCAAGAGCGACGATTCGTTCGAGAAGAAGGAGACCGGCTGGCACCTGGTGGCCGTGAACCTGCGTACCGGCAAAGAGGCCTGGCGCCGCCCCATCCCGAGGCACCTGCCCGAGAACGAGTCGCGTCTCTACCTCGCGAAGGTCGTCGGCGGCCGGCTGATCCTCGGCAAACTCAACGGCGAACGCACCGACTTCGAGATGGAGGCCCGGGACACGCGTACCGGGATCAGACTCTGGCAGCGGAGCATCCCGGTGTCCCCCGACGACTACTTCCTCATCCCCGGCCAGCTCGCCACGGACAGCCGGCACGTCTACGTCGGCGGCCGCCGGCTCCGCGCGCTGCGCCTGACCGACGGCAGCAGCGCCTGGGAGGTCGGCCAGGGCAAAGCCCTCTACGGCGTACCGACGGTGGCGGGCGGCCTCGTGTACGTCACCGAAGGCGATCGCGGGCTCATCGCCGTGAGCGCGAACAAAGGGGAACGGAAGTGGGAGGAGGCGCCTGCCGCACGGGACTTGACGCCCGTCCTGAACACCGTTCCGGTCGTGGGGAAGAAGTATGTCTACGCCCCGGTCATGGGTGGCTTGAGCGCGGTCGACCTCGCGACGCGCACGTCGCAATGGGTCTTCCCGACCGACGCCACTCGGTACGTCGTGGACAAGGGGAGGACGCGCATCATCGGCGCGGGGGAGACGTCGGCGGTCGCGTTCCCACTGGCGTGACCGCTGCTTCACTTCCCGGAAGCACCAAATCGCCGGACCGCAGGACCGCGGGACCGCCGGACCGTTGAATCAAGTCGAATCAGAAGGCAGCGCAGAGCATGAAGCCCCTCGCCACAGGCGACCCAGTCCGCCTCGGCCCCTACCGCCTGGCCGGGGTACTGGGTGAAGGCGGCATGGGCAAGGTGTACTTCGGCCAGGACAGTGGCGGCCGTACCGCAGCCGTCAAGGTGCTGCGCCCCGAACTGGCCCACGACCAGCACCTCGCCCAGCGCTTCGTCCGCGAGGCCCAGATGGCGGCGGCCGTCACCGGCAAGGGCGTGGCGCGGGTCCTGGGCGCGCAGACGGAGGGCGGCCGGCCGTGGATCGCCACGGAGTTCCTCGCGGGCCCTACGCTCGAGGAGGCGATCGGCGCGTACGGGCCGATGGATGATCCGGCAGTCAGGGCACTGGCCGCCGCCCTCGCTCGTACCCTTCACGACATCCACAGCGCCGGTCTCGTACACCGCGACCTCAAGCCGGCCAATATCGTGCTGACGTCGTCCGGTCCGCGGGTCATCGACTTCGGCATCGCCCGCCCCGAGCACGGCCTGACCCTCACCACGACGGGCCAGATTCCTGTCACACCGGGGTACGGGGCTCCCGAGCAGGTTCTCGGGCAGCGGGTCGGCCCACCATCGGACCTCTTCTCGCTCGGAGCCGTCCTCGTGTACGCGGCCACCGGACAGCGCGCGTTCGACGGCGGGCATGTCGCGGCCGTCCAGTACGAAGTCGTGCACGGCTCACCGGACGTGAGCCGGGTGCCGCCGGCCCTCCTGCAGTTGATCGGCCCGTGCCTGTCGAAGGACCCGGCGCTGCGGCCCGTAAGCACTCAGATCGCCGCGGCGTTCGCTCCGCCGAAGGGCGCGGACCGGGCCTGGCGCCGCGGCCCGCTGGCGGACGACATCGCCCAGCGGGAGGCGGCCGCGAAGAGGCTGGTCGCGACCGACGACACAGGCGTGCCGGGGGCCTCCACCCGGCGGCGCTTCCTCGTCGCGGCCGGCGCCGCGGGTGCGGGCCTCCTCGCGGCGGGCGGCGCAGGCGCCTGGTGGGTGACCCGGAGCCCCGAGGTCGCCGTCCCGGCAGCCGTGGCGACGCCCGTGGCTGCCTTCGCCTCCTTGATCGACTCCAAGCCGGGCGAGGCACCTGCCCCGCTGTGGGGCCCGATCGACGTAACGACAACCAACACGCCTCGCGCGCCGCTTCCCGTGCGCGACGTGCTGCTCCTCGACGCCAAGGGTGGCGGCCTGGTCGCGCACCGGGTGACGGACGGCCGCGAACGGTGGCGCGCCGCCGACGTCTACGCGCCGGCGGGTTACGTCTCCGTCGCGGACCGCCTCGTCGCCGCGGCCGATATAGACGGCGTACTGCACGCCTTCATCGCCTCCACGGGCCAACTCGCCTGGAAGGACGACATATCCGCCGAGTACGTGCTGGCCGCCGACGACTCCACCGTGTATGTGATGACACAGGACAACCGCCTGCTCGCCCTCGATGCCTGGACCCGGAAGACCTCCTGGTCCGTCCCCCTGCCTTGGGACCCCGACGACAACCCGGCGACAGCAGCTGTGGGCAGCGGCCGCCTGGTCCTCTTTCCCAGCGACGGCCATGTGAGGACCGTCGACACCAAGACGGGCGTGGAAGTCTGGGACCTCCCCAACCAGGGAACGCAGGGCACCACCCCCGCCATCGCCGGCGGCATCGTGTACCTGGGCGGCCGGACTCTGACGGCCCGCTCACTGAAGACCGGCACCGAACTCTGGACCGAGAAGGCGAAGTCGTCCCTCGCCCTCGGCGGCTGGAGCAACCCGTTCGCCGAAAAAGACATCGTGTTCGCGATGGAAGGCTGGGTGGCCCGCCGGTATCACACCATCCCTGACGTCGACGTCGCGGCGTCGGACTGGGGCTATTACGAACTGGAGCCCACGGGCTCCTCGACGACGGCACCCGCGGTGCAAGGGGCGACCGTCTGGATCCCCGAGATCAAGGGCGGAGCCCTGGCTGTCGTGCACAAGACGATGGGCCGGATTCTCTTCTCCTACAAGGCCCGAGGCACTGGCACCTACCGGCTCGCGGCGGACGGAAACCGGGTCTTCATCTCACGCGGGGGAAGCGTCACGGCGATGCCGGTCTACTCGGAATGACGAACGCCCACACGTCGCGTCCAGCCGACGGTATCCGGGCACCGCAACCGGCTTCTCCAGCCACCCGGCGCATTGGCGCTCTCCAACCTTGCCCCGCCCGACATGAAAGGGGACGAGAACACCCGTGCGGTCACCGATCGATCTGAACGACGCCGACCGGGCCGAAGCCGGCCACGCCTATGGCGACGGCGCGGACACCGTCAAGTGGCTCCGCGACGCCTGCGGACCGGATCCCGAACGCGCGGAACACGCCGTCGGCGTCCTTCACAGCTCCTGCTCGACCCCGCGGCGCCGGGGAGGGCGAGCCTCGCCGACCTGCTGCTCGGCATCGTCACCGGGGCTGCGGAGACCGAATCCGTACACCACGAGGTCCGCGTGGCGCATTCGCGGGCGACGCCACGCCTGCTCCCGCTCCTGTCCGACCCGGTCCGCGAGGTGCGGCACCGCGTCGCCTATTTGACCGGGATACGGACCGGGCACGACGACCTCGTCGTGCCCGCGCTATGCGAGCGCGCCCTCACCGAGACGGACCCGCTCGTCGCGGCGGTCATGACCGGCGCCGTCGCCCGGCGGGCCCCCGAAGGCTGCGCCGTCTGGCTGTCCGGCGCCCTGTCACCCGTCCACTCCCCGGCCGTACGCGCCGCCGCAGCCTGGGGGATCGCCCAGGCCGGGCTGCCGTGGAGCGCCCAGGCGACGGCAGCCGTCACCGAGGCGTGGGTGCACGGCGTGCTCAACGGCGACGTCATCAGGGGTGAGGAATGGCGCTGGTCGCAAAACCCGCTGGCCGAGACCCTCATCGCCATGGCGCAACCGACCCACGCGGCCGAGATCTGCATGCGACTGGTGCGGTCGACTGACGAGGACACCGCGGAATGCGGTGCCTTCGCCGCCGTGGGACTGCTGGAAGAACACCCCCACGCGCACCCGGCGTTCACCCACGTGATCGCTGCCACCCGTGCCCACCCGGACTCCAACGTCCGCTCGTACGCCGACGACCTCGACTGCCTCAGCTACTGATCGACGCCGCGTGTCGTGGAGCCGATCACGCCGATGCCTCCAGGGCGGCACGCCACACCGGGCTGTCGACATAGTGGTTGTCGAAGTGCTCGGAGGACTCCTTGATCTCCTGCGGGCTTGCCTCGCCCCGCATCACCCGGCCCAGCAGCCGCAGGTAGTCGAAACGGGGCATGCCCGGCGTGAAGACGAACAGCACGTCGGCTTCGGCTCCAGGAGCCGCCGCGAAGGCGTGCGGGGTGTGCGGGGGTACGAGCAGCAAGTCACCCTCATCGAGGATCTTGACCTCGTCGTCGATGAGCACCTGGAGCGAGCCGCCGATGACGAAGAAGAGCTCGGATGCCCGGGTGTGGAAGTGGGCCGGGGCGCCCACCGCTCCCTTGGCGAACTGCGAGCGGTAGCTGGTGAGCGAGCTGCCGTCGGTGCCGCAGTCGGCCAGCAGGGTCATGACACTGCTGGGGTCGCTGGTGGTCTCGGCGGAGGCGGCGCGGGCGAGAACCGGCGTCAGTGCGGCGGCGTTCATAGTCGTACTCCCTGTGCTGAGCTTCGGCCGCCGACGTCTCCGGCGGCCCTTGTGACTACGACTCTAGGCAGCCAAGCGACCTGGCAGAGGGTGCATTCTGATGCCTTAATCATGGGTCAATTCTGTGTCTGCCTTCCCGTCGAGGCCGCCTGGTCAAGGCCCAGTTGGGCTCCTGGAGCCATTCCGTTGAGGCAAGTCCACCGGAACGGACCGAGGCGACGGGCGGGGCCGCCGAAGCCAGGCGGCCGGCTTCCGACCCCGCCCGTTACCCCCTCAGCGCCTGGTCAGCGTTCCGACAGCTCCGAGGGGGCCTCCTGGACCACCCAGCCGTTGCCGTCCGGGTCCTCGAAGGTCATGAACGAGTTCCAGGTGTCACCCTTGCCGTCCTCCCAGCCCGTCGCGCCGACGTGGCGGATCGGAGAAACCTCCACGCCTCGGCCCAGCAACTCCTCACGGGCCGCCTCGATGTCCGTAACGCAGATCTGTAGGCCTTGCAGCGTGCCCGGGGCCATCTCCTTCATATCTGGCGCCTCCGGCATCCCCTGGAGCATCGCGATCGAACACCGCGAGCCGGGCGGGGTCATCTGGATGATGCGCATACCGGGGGCGACCTCGTTGTCGAGGTCGACCTTGAAGCCGATCTTGTCGGCGTAGAAGTCCTTCGCCCGGTCCATATCGGTGACAGGGACCGGGACGACTTCGAGTGTCCAGTTCATGAGTGCCTCCTCAAAACGCCGGCGGGTCCGGCCGAACGGAACCACCGTCGCCCACGAATAAGCCGCCGCGCACGGCAAAACGCCAGTCCGGCCGACACAGCTCGGTCGGCCAGGGGGCGGTCCGGGACCGGCGGGACCAGGATGGGTATGTGAGGGAAGGGCCCCGCTTCCTGTCCGTGCGCAGCGGCATGTCGCGGCGGCTGCCTGTGGCTGCCCGAGAGGGGGCAGGTTGCGGATGGATGAGCAGATACCGGTCAATGAGCTGATCAGCGGCGCCGCCCAGGACGCCGGAGGGTGGCTGGGTGCCCTGCAGGTGGCGCAGGTGGCCACCAGTGCCGACGGGACGATCGTGCGGTGGAACCACACCGCCCAGGAACTGCTCGGCTACACCCCGCCGCAGGTGGTGGGGCGGCACATCGCCGATCTTCTGCACCCGGGGGCCGACAGCAGCCTGGGCCGGTCGCTCTGGGAGACCGCCGCCACCGGGCGCGGGGTGATGGGCACGGTGACCGCATGGCACCGCGACGGACACCCCCTGGAGCTCGAGATCTGGGCCTGCCCGGTCCACAGTGGGCGGCACGGGGCCTCGGCGGTGCTGGTCTTCGCCGCCGACGCCCACGCGGCGCGCCGTATCCGAGGGTCGTCGGCGGTGTGGGACGGGCTGTTCTCCCGTTCACCCGTCGGCATCGCCGTCCTCGACACGCATCTGCGGTTTCTGCAGGTCAACCCGGCGCTCGAAGCGATGAACGGCCTCGCGGAGTCCGCACACGTCGGCCGTCGCCTGGCCGAGTTGCTGCCCGAGGTGAACGCGGGCGAGATGGAGGAGGCGATGCGGCAGGTGCTGGACACCGGGGAGCCTGTCCTTGACCGGCGACGTACCGGGCGAACGCCGGCGGATCCGGAGCACGACCGGGTGTGGTCGTGCTCGTATGTACGGGTGGAAGATCCCGCCGGCCGGCCGATCGGCGTGATCGCCTCCCTGCTCGACATCACCGAGCAGCAGCGGGCCCACACCGAGGCGGAGGCGGGCCGCCGCAGGCTCGCCCTGCTCAGCGAGGCCAGCGTCCGCATGGGCGCCAGCCTGGAGCTGGAGCGTACGGCGCAGGAGCTGGCCGACCTCGCCGTCCCGGACCTGGCCGATGCCGTCACCGTCGACATCCTGGACACCCTTGCCCGCGGCGACGAGCCGGACGTGGGGCTGATCGGCGGCGTCGCGCTGCGGCGCCTGGGCAAGGCACCCCTGACCGGCTCCAGCATCACCGACATCCTCGCTCCGCTCGGCAGAACCCTCGGCTTCCCCGCAGCGGCCCCGTACACCCAGGCTCTCGCCGCCCGCCAGCCCTTCCTGATCTCCCGCCTCGACGAGCGGGCCATCGCCCCCGCGGCCCGCCACTCCACCGCACCGGCCCAGCTGCTCAAGGCGGGCGTGCACTCGTTCATGATGGTTCCGCTCGTCGCCCGGGACCTGGTCCTCGGCATCGCCACCTTCTACCGCACCCGGCCCGTCGGCCCCTTCGGAGCCGACGACGTCACCCTCGCCGGCGAACTCGCCGCCCGGGCCGCCGTCAGCGTCGACAACGCGCGCCTCTACCACCGTGAGCACGAGACCGCGGTCGTCCTCCAGCGCAGCATGCTGCCGCAGCACATCACCCCGCCGCCCGGCATCGAAGTCGCCCACCGCTACCTGCCCGCCAGCGACGTCAACGAAGTCGGCGGCGACTGGTACGACGTCCTGCATCTCCCCGACGACAAAGCAGCCCTCCTCATCGGCGACGTCATGGGTCACGGCATCGCCGCGGCCGCGGTCATGGGACGGCTCTCCGCCACCGTCCGGGCTCTGGCCCGCCTCGACATGCCCGCGACCGATCTGCTGCACCATCTGGAAGCGACTCTCGCCGACCTGGCCGAGCCGATGCTCGCCACCTTCCTGTACGCCGTCTGCGACCCCGCCACGGGACACTGCACCATCACCCGGGCCGGCCACCCCCCGCCCGCCGCGGCGGAGCCCGACGGCACCGTCCACCTGATCAAGACCCCACCCGGCGCCCCGCTCGGTGTCGGCGGTATCGACTTCACGACCACCGACATCACCCTGCCCCCCGGCAGCATCCTTGTGCTCTACACCGACGGCCTGATCGAAGCCCGCGGCCGTGACATCGACGAACGCCTCTCCGACCTCACCCGCCTGCTCACCGAACCCCAGCGGCCGCTCGACCAACTCTGCGACTTGCTGATCACCCGTCTGGTCCCGGCATCCGCCGACGACGACATCGCTCTGCTCACGGCCCGCATCGGCAACGCGCCCCGGCCTCAGCCGACAGACATCGGCTGAGGCCGGCTGACGCTCTTCGGAGCAGCAGATCCGCTTCTGGCGCGCGTCCGGGGAGGGCGGGGTCAGCAGGTGAGGCGCGGCAGCAGTCGCAGGGCGTTGCCGGTGGTCAGGGACTGCCAGGTGGCGCCGTCGACGGGGACCGGGGCCGCGTTGACCGAGGCGATGTGGCTGTCGACGGCGGCGGGCGGCGTCCAGCAGTAGTCGCTGCCGTAGAGCAGCTGGGAGGGGTCTGCCAGCCGGAGCAGTGCGGGGAGCTGACGCGGGACGGTGGGGCCGGCGATGTCGTAGTGCAGGCGCCTCAGTTGGGCGACCGCGTCCGGGGCCCGGCCGTCCTGAGACGGCATGAACAGCTTCATGAAGCCGTCGATCCGGTCGGCCAGCACCGGCAGGGCTCCACCGCAGTGCGGCACGATCACTTCCAGGCCGGGATGGCGCTCCAGCGTGCCGGCGAAGAGCAGGTCGATGACCGCGCGGGCGGTGTCGAAGATGAACTCCACCATGGGACGCGGGCGGCCCAGGGCCGACTCCTGCCAGCAGACGGGTGAGGTCGGGTGGATGAAGACCGTGGCCCGGCGGCGTGCCAGTTCGGCGAAGACCGGCTCGAGCCGCTTGTCGCCGAGGTAGACGCCGTGGCTGTTGGTCTCCAGTACGACACCGTCGGCGTCGAGTTCGTCGAAGGCGTAGGCGATCTCGTCGAGGGCCCCGTCGGTGTCCGGCAGCGGGAGGGAGGCGAAGAGGCCGAAGCGGCTTGGGTGGCTCCGCACTGTCCGGGCGCCGGCTTCGTTGACCTCGCGGGCGAGCCGGCGGGCGGCCGCGTCGTCGCCGAAGTGCACTCCGGGTGAGGAGATGGACAGGACGGCGGTGTCGATGCCGTTACGGTCCATCAGTTCCAGGTGCTCGGCCACTGACCAGGAGGGCCAGTTGGGGATGCCGTCCGGCAGCTCGTGTCCGGCGGCGCGGGCGCCGTCGATGTAGGAGTCGGTGACGAAGTGGGCGTGGACGTCGACGAAGCCAGGAACCTCCGCCGCTGAGGGTGCGGAGGGCACGGAGGGCGCGGTCATGGTCATGGAGTGCTGCCTTCTTGGGTGTGGCGGTGGTCAGCCGTGGCTCCGTGGCGCCCGGTCAGCTTCCGGCGCGCGGCCTGCGTGACTGCCTCGCCGATGACGATGCCCAGCAGTCCGGTCAGGCCGAGGAAGGAGGGCGCGGGGGAATCGATGCCGAGGCACCAGTAGACAGCGCCCATGAGCATTCCGGCAGCCAGGGCCACGAGGGCGCGGTGGGCGGTTGCCTGTATGGGCGGTCGCCTCCTGGGCGGTACGGGGTTCACAGGACTGTGAGGGCGGCCTGCCCGAGGAACATGCCGAGCAGGCCGAGCAGAGCGATCACCGGTGGGGCGGGCGCCTTCACGCGGATGAGTGCGTACAGGACGCCGACCAGGACTCCGGCGAGCAGCGCCTTGAGATAGGCCATCGCGCGCTCAGCTCCCGGTGCGCCACTGGTGTTCGGGCAGGAAGCGCACGTCGTACCGCTGGGGAACAGTGGCGAACTTGTGCGGCTCGGGTACGACCGGCTGCTGCGGCAGGCCCATCGCGTCGGTCGGCATGCCGAGGTTCTCGAAGAAGCGCTCGAAGGTGCCACCCGGGCCGGCCGCGACGCCGACGATCTGGCTGTGGTGCCGCTCGATGCGGTACGCGTGGGGGCAGTTCTTCGGTACGAACCCGAAGTCGCCGGTGCCCAGGAGCTTCTCGTACTGCTGCCCCTGCACATCCTCGACGAACACCCGGACCGCTCCGGCGGTGACGTAGAAGACCTCGTAGGTGTCGGGGTGCAGATGGGCCGGGATGAGGTCGCCCTTGGGCCCTTCGCAGGTGAAGAAGTTGAAGGCGTTCTCCGTCTGCTCGCCCCCGGCGTAGATGGTGATCAGGTCGCCGAACAGGTGCGCGCGGTCGCCCATGCCCTTCTCGATGAAGTAGGGCGTGCCCGGCTCCGCGGGAATCTGCGAGGCCCGGCGGTACTGGGTCGCGTACTCGAAAGTCATCGTTCCTCCTGATACGGCCGGCTGGAAAGCCCCTCCTCCGTCAGGTTACCTGACATTAAGTGCGGGGCAAGCACGACTTCGCGGAATTGACCCTGCCCCTGCGTCAGGGTTGGAGCCTTGTCACATGACGAACAACAGCACTTCCTCGGCTCGGCTCGCCCCGCCGATCGGAGGGTTCCAGGAGATCGACGGCCGCCGCGTTTTCGTGCATCGGTCGGGCGGCGGCGGACCGGCCGTCGTGTTTCTGCCGGGCGCCAGCGCGGTCGGCCTGGACTATTTCGGTGTCCAGCAAGGGGTTTCACAGTTCACCACCGCCGTCGTGTACGACCGTGGCGGCACGGGCTACAGCGATCCCCTCACACTGCCGCGCACCGCCGCCGCGGTCGCCACGGAACTGCGCGAGCTGCTGCGCGCCCAGAACATCCCCGCCCCGTACGTTCTGGTGCCGCACTCCCTCGGCGGCTTCTACGCGCATCGGTTCGCGCAGCTGTACCCGCAGGACGTGGCCGGGCTGGTCTGGTTGGACGCCTTCCACCGCGACTGGGACGACTTCATGCCTCCCGCGGCGGGTCTGGCCGCGATCGAGCAGATGGCACCTGATCGTGAGCAGCTGGAACAAATGCGCCCGGCCCTGCGCGAGATGAGGGCCGAGTTGCTCGCGGACTACCCGGAGCACATGCGGCAGGCGCTGATCGATGCCAAAGCGAGTGACGAATGGACCCGCTCCGGTATCGCCGAGCGCACCAAGTTGGCCGAAGTCGCCACCGAACTGCGGTCCGGGCCGAGCATTCCCGACGTCCCGGTGGTCGCTCTCTCCGTGGTGGGCACCGACCCCGCCGTGCAGGCGCTGACGTCGGAACGGACGTTGCGAGAGATGAATGACGGCAAGAGGAGAATGGACGCGGCCCTGGTGAGCGCGGTCTCGCACGGGGAACAACGCGTCATCTCCGACACCAGCCACCACCGGCTCTGCTTCGACCGGCCCGATGCCGTGGTCCAGGCGATCCGCGACGTCGTCGACCGAGCTCGCCCCTAGACTCGGCACGACCACGTTGCGCGAAGACCCGAGGAGGACGGTGCTCACGATCAGCCAGCTCGCGGCAACCGCCGGCGTGACCGTGCGCACCGTTCGCCACTACCACCACGTCGGCCTGTTGCCCGAGCCCGAGCGCGATGCCTCCGGCTACCGCCGCTACGGCGCGCAAGCGGCGGTGGATCTCATCCGGATCAGGACCCTCGCCGATGCGGGGGTGCCACTGGCCCGTATCGACGCGCTGCTGCATGCACAGCCGACCGAATTCGCCGCGGCGATCACCGACATCGACGCCGAGTTGCGGCGCAAGATCGACCAGCTCACCGAATACCGCCGCAGGATCGCCGAACTGGCCGGCGGCGAAAGGCTTTTCCTGCCCCCCGAGGTGATCGCCATCCTGAACCGGATGCGCAGTCTCGGAGTCAGCGAACGGAGGGTACGACTCGAGCGCGACGCGTGGATCCTGATGCAGGCACTGGAACCGCACGTCATGCCGCAGCGGATACGGGACAAGAACGCCAGCTTCGACGACCCCGAGACGACGCGCCTGTATCTCGCCTGTGATCAATCAGTCGACTGGGAGCCGCACGATCCACGCCTGGACCGGCTCATCGACGACCTGGACGCGTGGAAGATCAAACACGAACGACTCAGCGACCGGGGCGGGTACGTGAAGCTGGTCTCTTCCCGGATCTCCGAAACATCACCGGCATGGCAACGCATCCTCGACGCGCTCGCCCACCGCGCCGAACAGCACCGACCTGCCGGGCACGACAGCTGACGGGCACAGCAGAACCGTCCGCCCGCCAGTGGTGCAGATCGCCGTCACCCGGCGCGGCCCGGTCGGCTCATGCGCGCGCCGCCGTGCCGAGGCTGTCGCGGGAGCCGCGCATCAGGATCGCGTAGACGGCGGACGCGGTGACGATGCCGACGGGCAGGGCGAGGTCCACACCGCCCAGCGCGTGGGCGAGCGGACCCGTGTACAGCGTGTTCACGCAGAGGGCGGCCGCAGCCGTCGCGCTGACCGAGGGGCTGGAGTGCGTCACTCTGCGGCGGATCGGCGAAGATCTCGGCGTACGGCCGGGCCTCATCAGCCACTACTTCCCCGCCGCGGAGGACCTCGTGGCGGAGGCGTTCGGCACGGCCGCGAGCGCCGAGCTCGACATCCTCCTGCCGGCCGACAGACCCGACGGGACCCCCACGGAGCACCTGGCGCGGTTCTTCACACACGCGACGGGACCGGCGTACGACGACATCAGCCGCCTGTGGATCAACGCGCGCCACCTCAGCCGCTACCGGCCCGTGCTGCGCGACCGGGTCGCAGAGCAGGAGGCCGCCTGGCGCGGGCGGTTGACGGACCTCATCCGCCACGGCGTCGAGCAGGCGGAATTCCGTACGGACGATCCCCAGGTGACGACCATCCAGATCCTCGTCGTACTCGACGGCCTCGGCGCCCACGCGAACACCGACGCCAGCAATCGCCCCGAGGCGGTGACGCGCATGGCCGTCACCACGGCGGAGCGGGAACTCGGCCTGACGAGCGGCACTCTCACCCGCCCCGTCGACACCTCCGCCGAGTCCGGCGAGAACCCGGCCGCCGCCTCGTCCAACACCCCCAACTGACCGTCCTTCACCGGCTTTTCGAGGAGTCTCCGTGCGCACGCGTCTCGTCCTGCTCTCCGCCCGCCTGCTCGACCCGGTCACGGGCGAGTTCCTTCCGGAGACCGCACTGGCCGTCTCCGCAGGGCGGATCTCCGCGCTGGGCGCCGACCGCCCGATACGCGCGCTCGCGGACTCCTCGACGACGGTGATCGACCTCAAGGGGGCCGTGGTGACCCCAGGCCTGGTCGACGGGCACGTCCACCCCGTCTCGGGCGCCGAACTCACCCAAGGACTGGACCTGTCGGGCTGCGCCGACCTGCACGCGGTGCGCGAGACGCTGGCCCGCGCGGTTCGTACCCTCGTGCCCGGCGCGTGGCTGCACGGCTGGGGCCTGGACCCGAACGCCTTCGGCGACCGGCCCGTCGAGGCCGCCGCCCTCGCCCCGGTGCTCGACGGCGTACCGGCTCTCCTCCAGTTCTTCGACGCCCACTCCATGCTGGCCAGCCCGCGCGCGCTCGAACTCGCCGGCGTCGACGGGCCGCGGACGTTCACCCAGGCGGCCGAGGTCGTCTGCGACGACGCGGGCCGGCCCACCGGGCTGCTCCTGGAGGACGCCGCCTGCGAACTCGTCGAGCGCGCCGCCCCGCAGCCCACGCACACGGAGCGCCGCGACCGGCTCGCCGCCGCCCTGCGCGGCATGGCCGCCGCCGGGCTCACCGGGGGTCACGCCATGGACGCCAACGGCGACAGCCTCGCGCTCTACGCCGAGCTCGACGCGGCCGGAGAGCTGCCAGTGCGGCTGCGGGTCGCGCCCTGGTGCCAGCCCGGCGCCGACGCCGACACGCTGCGCGCGCTCATCGAGCAGCAGGGCAGCGGCGGCACGCTGTGGCGAACGGAGGGCGTCAAGCTGTTCATGGACGGCACCATCGACAACGGCACCGCCTGGCTGGAGCACCCGGACTGTCACGGCGAGTCCACGCACGCCTTCTGGCCCGACCCCGAGGCGTACACCCACATCATCGGCGAACTCCACCGGGCCCAAGTGCCCACCGCCACCCACGCCATCGGTGACGCGGCCGTACGGCATGTCCTCGACACCGTCGAAAAGGCCCTGGCGACCGGGGACGGCGGGGTACGGCACCGGGTCGAGCACATCGAGACCGTGCCGGACGACACCCTGCGCCGCTTCGCCGAGCTCGGCGTCGTCGCGTCCATGCAGCCCACCCACTGCTGCGATTTCACGCGTGCCGATCACTCCGACAACTGGTCGCGCCGCATCGGCGAGGAGCGCGCCTGGCGCTGCCGCGACCTGTGGGACTCCGGCGCCACCGTCGTCCTCGGCTCCGACTGGCCCATCGCTCCCTATCCCCCGCTGGCCGTCATGGCCGGCGCACGTCATCGTCGCCCCAGCCGTGATGTGACACAGCCTCCGCACGGCCCCGAACAGGCGCTGACGCCACTGGAGGCGCTCCAGGGCATGACCGTCAACTCCGCGTACGCCGCGGGCGAGGAGCGGCACGCCGGGCTCCTCGCCGTGGGCCACCGCGCCGATCTGACCGTCTTCGCCGACAACCCTCTGACCACGCCGTCCACCGACCTGCCGCAGCTCCCGGTGCTGCTCACGGTCCTCGACGGCCGCCCCACCCACCGCGCCGCGGGTCTGTGACGCGACTTGGCGCGACGGACCGGACGCCTCCCCCCGTAGAGACAGGTGACAGTGTCCGCGCCCCTTCGGCGCGGCAGCGGGATGGGGAGGGGTCTGACGTATGGCTGGACAGTTGGCTGGACAGTGGGCCGGGCAGTTGGCAGGACGGGTGTCGGGGCGGATACGCAGAGGTGTTACGGGGACGGCGGTCGCGGCGGCGGCCATGGCGGCGCTGACGGGCTCGCAGGCACCGGGGCTCGCGGCGGGGGCCTCCGCGCCCGAGGGGGCCAACACATCACCGGACCAGGAGATTTCAGGCGATACGCACTACTATCGGGAACTTCCCCCCTTGGGGGTGCGCTACATGGCGGGCCCGTCCGCACAGCCGTCCTCGGGCGGCCCCGTCGTCGCGGTCGGCCGCGCGGCGCTGCCGGGCACGGTCCTCGCCGCGTACCGGAAGGCGGAGGCGGCGCTCGCGCGAAGTGCCCCGGGGTGCGATCTGCGCTGGCAGCTGCTCGCCGCGATCGGTCAGGTGGAGTCCGGTCAGGCGCGGGGCGGGCGGGTGGACGCGGACGGTACGACGTACGCGCCCATCATCGGTCCGCAGCTGAACGGCCAGGGGTTCGCCCAGATCCGGGACACCGACGGCGGCGCGTACGACCGTGACACGTCCTACGACCATGCCGTCGGGCCCATGCAGTTCATCCCGTCGACCTGGGCCAGGTGGGGCGCCGACGGCAACGGCGACGGCAGCGCGGACCCCCACAACGTCTACGACGCGGCACTCGCGGCGGGCCGCTACCTGTGCGCGGGCGGGCGCGACCTCTCCCGGGCCCAGGACCTCGACCGGGCGATCCTGTCCTACAACCGTTCGCGGGAATACCTTCGTGTCGTCTTGTCCTGGTACGGCTACTTCAGGGACGGGCACCAGGTGGTGCCGGACGGCAGCGATGCGGGTTCCGGTTCCGCCGCCGGTTCGGGTTCCGGTTCCGGTTCTGGTACGAAGCCGGGCTCGCCCGGCACCGCGCGGAGCAAGCCGGGCGGTCCCGGCCCGCGTACCGGCGCCACACCCTCGCGGCCGGCGTCCGAGCCGCCCTCGTCCTCGCCCGAGCCCTCCGCGAAGCCCACGCCGAAGCCCGCTCCGAAGCCCTCGCCGTCGGAGCGGGCGACGGACGAGGTGAAGCCCAGGGCACCGCTGCCCACCCCTCCCGGCACCGGCATCGGGCTGCCGGGAGACGGTGAAGGCGTCCTTCCGGACGCGGACGGCGGGACGCTGACCGGCAACGGTTAGGACTCACTCCCGCCTCACCCCTCCACAACTCCGAATACCGGGCGGTAACCTCCGGGCGATCAGGAGTACGCGCGAGGAGGGGCTTCATGGCGACGGATATGGATCCTTCATACCTGGCGTCGCGACCGGGCGAGGAAGCGGCCCACCTGCGGTGGCAGCACATGTGGGCCCATCGCGAGCAACTGCTCAAGGTGGCGCGCCGCAGGTCCATGAGCGCGGAGGACGCCGAGGACGCCGTACAGGAGGCGATGCTGCGCGGCGCGCAGCACACGCATCTCGACGACGCACGGATGGGCGCATGGCTGACCACGGTGACCATGCGCCTGTGCGTCGACCGGTACCGGCAGGTCCACCGCGAGGCCCAGGTGTCCGGCACCCGCACGCTCACCGCCCCCGGCCCTGTCCCGGTCGAGGAGGCGGTGTGCGACCGGGCGGAGGCCAGGTGGGTGGCGTACCAGAGCAAGGAACTGCCCGCCCGCCAGGCGGAGGCACTCCGGCTGAAGTCGGAGGACCGGGACATCGGGCAGATCGCCCGCGAGATGGATCTCAGTTACGAGGCGGTCGAGTCACTGCTGGCCAGGGCCCGGCGCACGCTCCGCAACTCCCTGGCCGGCACGCTGGCACTCGGCCTGTGGCTGATCGGGCGCGGCCGGGATCAGGCGGGTCAGGCGAGTCAGGCGGGCGGGCATGCCCAGGCTCTGGCCGCAGCGTCGGCCGCGGCGACGTTGGCCGTAGTGGGACTGATCGTGCCCTTCGCGTACGAGCCGACTCCGCCGGGGCCTGTGCGGTCCGGCACATCGGAGGCGACGGAGGACGTGGACACGGCGGGTTACTCCGAAAACCCGGCTGCCCGGTCCGTCTCACCGGCCTCCCCCGCCTCTCCGGCCTCGTCCGTTCGCCCCGACGCCGCAGGCGCCGCGGCGCGGAGCGGTGAGGTCTCCCCCACGGGGCTCCCGACGCCGTTGCCGGAGGTTCCGATGCCTGAGGTTCCGGTGCCGGAGGTGGCTCTGCCGGACGTCTCGCCACCGCTGCCGGCCACCCCGGAGACACCACGCATCCCGGCCGCACCGCCACTGCCCTCAGCACCACCGCTCCCCGACGCCACCGCCGTACCGGACGCCGTCGGGGCCGTTCCCGCCGAGGCACCCACCGACACACCCACCGACACACCCGCCGACGTACCTGCGGACGTACCGACCGACGTGCTGGACGAGGCCCCGCACACCGGCGTACGCCCCTGATTTCCGCCTCGTAAAAATTTCTCGACTTCTTCGCGACGGATCCGCCGCCCTTCCCCGTAGAGCAGATGTCAGAGCTGCTCCCCGCTGAAGGGTGAACCGGATGGGTGTCGAGATCTGTGTGGAAGGGTTGACCAAATCCTTCGGCAACCAGGTCATCTGGCAGGACGTCTCACTGACGCTGCCCGCCGGTGAGGTGTCCGTCATGCTCGGCCCCTCGGGTACGGGAAAGTCGGTGTTCCTCAAGACGCTCGTGGGCCTGCTCAAGCCGGAGCGCGGCTCGATCACGATCGCCGGGCAGGACATCACCAAGCTCCGCGAGCGCGACCTCTACGAGGTGCGCAAGCTCTTCGGTGTGCTGTTCCAGGACGGCGCCCTGTTCGGGTCGATGAGCCTGTACGACAACATCGCCTTCCCGCTGCGCGAGCACACCCGCAAGCCGGAGAGCGAGGTCAGACGGATCGTCCTCGAAAAGATGGACATGGTCGGTCTGATCGGCGCCGAGGACAAGCTGCCCGGCGAGATATCCGGCGGGATGCGCAAACGGGCGGGACTGGCGCGGGCGCTGGTGCTCGACCCGGAGATCATCCTGTTCGACGAGCCGGACTCGGGGCTCGACCCGGTGCGGGTGGCCTATCTCAACCAGCTGATCGTCGATTTGAACGCACAGATCGACGCGACCTTCCTGATCGTCACCCACGACATCGCCTCGGCCCGCCTGGTCCCGGACAACATAGGGCTGCTCTTCCGGCGCGAACTGGTGATGTTCGGGCCTCGCGAGGAGCTGCTGACCAGCGACGAACCGGTCGTACGGCAGTTCCTCAACGGCCGTATGCAGGGGCCGATCGGCATGGCGGAGGAGAAGGACGCCGCCCAGGTCGAGCAGGAGCTGGCCGAGCTCGGCAACGGCGCAGGGCAGAGCGCGGAGGATACGTCCGCAACGGTCATGACCCCGCGCCTGCTGCCCAGCCCCGGAGTCACCCGCCCGCCCCGCTGGGAGGCGATCGCCGAACGCGAGACGGCGCTCCACCAACCGAAGAAGGAGACGAAGGAGAAGAAGGAGGTGACGGACGCGTGAGTCTGTCCCCCACGGGAGCGCTGAAACACTCCGGCAGCCTCTTCGCCATGGCCCTGGACGTCCTCAGGACCCTCCCCCGGCGCCCCTTCCAGCTCAGAGAATTCATTCAGCAGGCCTGGTTCATCGCCAGCGTCACCATCCTCCCCACCGCCCTCGTCTCCATCCCCTTCGGCGCCGTCATCGCCCTCCAGATCGGCAGCCTGACCCGGCAGCTCGGCGCCCAGTCGTTCTCCGGCGCCGCCTCCGTGCTCGCCGTACTGCGCGAGGCGTCCCCCATCGTTACGGCGCTGCTCATCGCCGGGGCCGGCGGCACCGCGATCTGCGCGGACCTCGGGGCACGCAAGATCCGGGAGGAGATCGACGCCATGCAGGTGCTCGGCATCGACCCGATCCACCGCCTGGTCGTGCCGCGCGTACTG
The DNA here is from genome assembly GCF_040611155.1 of Streptomyces sp. NPDC002994. Classification (NCBI taxonomy): domain Bacteria; kingdom Bacillati; phylum Actinomycetota; class Actinomycetes; order Kitasatosporales; family Streptomycetaceae; genus Streptomyces; species Streptomyces sp. NPDC002994. The sequence goes on along the minus strand of NZ_JBEXNQ010000007.1, from coordinate 164,399 downwards.
GCCACGATGCTCGTGGCGGTCCTCCTCAACGGCCTGGTCTCCGTCGTCGGGGTCGCCGGTGGCTACTTCTTCAACGTGATCATGCAGAACGGCACCCCCGGCGCCTATCTGGCCTCCTTCACCACCCTCGCCCAGCTGTCCGACCTGTGGGCGGGCGAACTCAAGGCGCTGGTCTTCGGCGCCATCGCCGCGATCGTCGCCTCGTACAAGGGCCTGAACGCCAAGGGCGGACCCAAGGGCGTCGGCGACGCCGTGAACCAGTCCGTGGTCATCACCTTCATGTTGCTGTTCGTGACGAACTTCGTGATGACCGCCGTGTACTTCCAAATCGTCCCGCAGAGAGGTTAGTTGTGCGACTTCTCGACCGCCCGCTGCGCTCCCTGGAGGAGCTGGGCACGCAGATGGTCTTCTACGGGCGATCCCTCGCCTGGACCGGCCGCACCCTGCGCCGCTACAAGAAGGAAGTGCTGCGCCTGCTGGCCGAGGTGAGTTTCGGTCGCGGCGCGCTGGCGGTCGTCGGCGGCACGGTCGGCGTCATCGCGTTCCTGTCCTTCTTCACCGGCACCGAGGTCGGCCTTCAGGGGTACGCCGCGCTCAACCAGCTCGGTACGTCCAACTTCGTGGCGTTCCTCTCCGCGTACTTCAACACCCGCGAAATCGCCCCGCTCGTCGCAGGGCTCGCTCTGTCGGCGACGGTCGGCGCGGGCTTCACCGCCCAGCTCGGCGCCATGCGCATCAGCGAGGAGACCGACGCGCTGGAGGTGATGGGCGTACCGTCGCTGCCGTTCCTGGTGACCACCCGGATGATCGCGGGCTTCGTGGCGGTGATCCCGCTGTACGTCGTCGGGCTGCTGTCCTCCTACTTCGCCGCCCGCACCATCACCACCGGCTATTACGGGCAATCCACCGGAACGTACGACCACTACTTCCAGCAGTACCTGCCACCGGTCGACGTGCTCTGGTCCTTCGGCAAAGTGATCGTCTTCGCCGTCGTGATCATCCTGGTGCACTGCTACTACGGCTATTACGCGAGCGGCGGCCCGGCCGGCGTCGGGGTGGCGGTCGGGCGCGGCGTACGGACGTCGATCGTGGCCATCAACATCCTCGACTTCTTCCTCAGCCTGGCCATCTGGGGCGCCAACACGACCGTACGGATAGCGGGGTAGGCGGGCCGATGCGCATACGAATACCGAAGATGCCGGTGACTCTCGCCCGGCCCACCCAACTCCGCCTGTACGGCATCGTGTTCATCGCGGTCATCGCCCTGCTGCTGTCGCTGACGGTCGCCGTCTACCAGCAGGTCTTCACCTCGGTCGTGCGGATCACTCTGGAGGCGGACACCCTCGGCAACCAACTGGAGCCGCGCGCCGACGTCAAGCTGCGCGGCCTGCTGGTCGGTGAGGTCCGCGAGGTGCGGGCCGACGGCGAGAAGGCGACCCTCGGCATCGCGCTGAAGCCGGAACACGTCCGCCTCATCCCGGCCGACGTACACGCCCGGCTGCTGCCGAAGACACTGTTCGGTGAGAAGTACGTCGACCTGGTGGCCTCACCCCACACCTCCACGCGGCACATCCGGGCCGGTGACGTCATCACCCAGGACCGCACCAAGGTCGGCATCGAGCTCCAGCAGCTGATGAACGACCTGCTGCCGCTGCTGCGCACCGTGCAGCCCGAAAAGCTGAACGCCACCCTGTCCGCCTTCTCCACGGCCCTCGAAGGGCGCGGCGACAAGATCGGCGACAACCTCGTACGTCTGGAGAAGTACCTGCGCCGGCTCAACCCGCACATGCCGTCCCTCCAGAAGGACATCTCCCGGTTCGCCGATGTGGCCGAGGTGTACGGCGAAGCCGCCCCCGACCTGCTGCGGGTCCTGCGCAACACCCTCACCACCAGCCGGACCCTGGTCGAGAAGGAGGACCAGCTGGCGTCGGTCCTCACCTCGACCGCCACCGCCGCGGACACCACCGAAGGCGTACTCGACGAGAACGCGGAGCGGCTCATCACCCTGGGCCGCGTCTCCCGTCCCACGCTGGCACTGTTCGCCCGCTACTCACCGGAGTACCCGTGCCTGCTGGCCGGGCTGGTGCGGCAGGAAGCGGCGTCCGAAGAGGCGTTCAAGGGCGGGAAGATGCGCATCACCCTCGAATTTGTTCCCCAACGTCCCTCCTACCGACCCGGCGAGGAACCGCGCTATGCCGACCGCTCCGGCCCCAATTGCAGAGGTCTTCCCCACCCTCACGTTCCCGCACCTCCGACCAAGCTCAACGACGGTACGTCGGCGTCGCACAGCCCGCGCGGTGCTGTGCCCTCCGTCTCCGGGACGCCGGCCGAACAGAACGCCGTCGCCTCGCTCGTGGCCCCGGCCATGGGCGTGCCCGCCGACGAGGTGCCGGCGGTCACGACGCTGCTCTTCGGTCCGATGGCACGGGGAACGGCGGTGAGTGTCGCATGAGCCGTACGAACGCCAGGACGACAGCTCCCCAGCTGATCAAGCTCGGTATCTTCGCGGTGGTGACGGTGGCGGCGACCGCCGTGCTCGCGGCGACCATCGTCAACCTCTCCTTCACCCCCAAGGAGACGTACTCCGCCGTATTCAGCGATGTCACGAGCCTGGAGGAGGGCGACGACATCCGGGTCGCGGGGGTGCGCGTCGGCGAGGTCGAAAGTATCGACATCAAGGACCGGACGCTGGCCGAGGTCACCTTCACCGTCTCCCGCGACCGGCCGCTGCTCACGAGCACGCGCGCCGCCATCCGCTACCGGAGTCTGATCGGACAGCGGTACGTCGCGCTGATGGAAGGCACGGGCGATGCGACGCCGCTGCGGCCCGGTGGGCGGATCCCGCTGGCCCGCACCGAGCCGGCGCTTGATCTCAACGCACTGCTGAACGGGTTCAAGCCGCTGTTCGCCGCGCTGAGCCCCAAGGATGTCAACCAGCTCGCCACCGAGATCGTCAAGACCCTTCAGGGCGAGGGCGGTACGGTCCGCAGTCTGCTCGCGCACACCGCCTCGCTCACGACGACGCTCGCCGAGCGGGACAAGCTGATCGGGTCGGTGATCGACAACCTCAACACCGTGCTGAAGACGGTGGACAAGCGCAGCACCCGCTTCTCCGACCTGATCTCCCAACTGCAGCGGCTCATTTCAGGGCTGTCGGCCGACCGGAAGCCCATCGGGGAATCGCTGGCCGGCATCAACGGCCTCGCGGAGGCGACTTCGGGGCTGCTCAAGGACGCCCGCCCGCCGCTGAAGAGCGACATCGCTGAGCTCGGCGAGCTCACCGGGACGCTGAACGACCACGAGAAGACCGTGGAGGGCGTCCTGAAGAGGCTGCCGAACAAGCTCAACAAGCTGACCGGCACAGCTTCGTACGGATCCTGGTTCAACTTCTATCTCTGCGACTTCGACGGCCGGATCGTGCTGCCGAAGACCGCCGAAGTCATCACTCCGGAACTCCATGTCGCGCGAGCGAGGTGCGGCCGTTGATTCCCTTCCGTGAACGCAATCCCGTGGTGATCGGCACCGTCGGCCTCACCACGATCGCGCTGCTGATCGCCGCCGCGTTCAACGTCCAGGATCTGCCGCTGATCGGCAGCGGTGAGAAGTACAGCGCCGCGTTCTCCGAGGCCGGCGGGCTCAAGCCCGGCGACGAGGTACGGATCGCCGGCGTCAAGGTCGGCAAGGTCGATGACGTCGGGCTGGACGACGGGCACGTCAAGGTGACCTTCCGGGTGAAGGGAGACCCGGAGTTCGGGACGCGGACCGGTGCGTCCATCCGCGTCAAGACGATCCTCGGCGCGAAGTACCTCGCGCTGGAGCCGAAAGGCTCCGGACTGCTGGAGCCGGGCAGCGAGATCCCGCTGAGCCGGACCGTTCCGGCGTACGACGTGGTGGAGGCCTTCAGCGACCTCACCACCACCACGGAGAAAATCGACAAAGAGCGGCTGGCTACAGCCCTCGACACCCTCTCCGCCACCTTCGAGGACGCTCCCGAGGAAGTCAAAGCCTCCATCGCGGGGCTGTCGAAGATCTCGCGGACCGTGTCCTCCCGTGACGAGTCGCTGCGCGAACTCCTCCGCCATGCCAACGGCGTCACCGGTGTGCTCGCCAAGCGCAAGGGTGAGTTCAGCAAGCTGGTCAAGGACGGCGACAAGCTCTTTGAGGAGATCAACGCGCGGCGGCAGGTCATCCACGCGCTGCTGAAGAGCTCCGTCGCGCTGAGCATTCAGCTGTCCGGCCTGGTCAAGGACAACCGAGAGGCGATCGGGCCCGCGCTCAGCCGCCTGAACACCGTGGTGAAGATGCTGGAACGCAACCAAGCCAGCCTCGACCGCAGCGTCAAGCTGCTGGCGCCCTTCACCCGGGTCTTCACCAACACCCTCGGCAACGGCCGCTGGTTCGACAGCTACATCCAGAACCTGGTCGCCCCGACACCGGTGGAACCACGGACGGGAGGGTCACGATGACGACCGACCGCATCAAAGCCGTACGCCGCATCGCGCTCGCCACAGTCCTCGTGGTCTGCGCCGTCCTCACCTTCGTCCACCTGTCCAAGTCGCCGGTGGTCCGGGTGACGGCGTACTTCCCGCGTACGGTCGGCATCTACCCGGGGTCCGACGTGCGGGTGCTCGGCATCCGGATCGGCGAGGTCAAGAAGATCACGCCGCAGGGTGACCGGGTGCGCGTCGAGCTGGAGTACGCCGATGAGTACAAGGTCCCGGCGGACGCCAAGGCCGCGATCATCAACTCGTCGGTGGTCAGTGACCGTTACCTCCAGCTGCTCCCCGTCTACCGCTCCGGCCCGGCCATGAAGAACGCCGGCGTGATCCCCGAGCACCGCACGGCCGTGCCGGTCGAGCTCGACCGCGTCTTCGACAGCCTGCGTACGACAGGGGAGGCGCTCGGTCCCCGGGGCGCCAACAAGGACGGTTCGCTGTCCCGGCTCCTGGCCGTCAGTGCGGACAACCTCCAGGGGCAGGGCGGGAAGCTGCACCGGACGGTCGAGGACCTCTCGCAGGCCGTCACCACGCTGTCCGACGGCCGGCAGGACCTCTTCGGGACGGTGGAGAACCTTCAGGAGTTCACCGCCGTGCTGGCGACCGACGATGCGAGCGTCCGGTCGTTCAACAACAGCCTGGCCAAGGTCGCCGATCAGCTGGCCGGTGAGCGCAAGGACCTCGCCGCCGCCATCAAGCACCTGGCGGCCGCGCTCGCCGATGTGTCGGACTTCGTGAAGAAGAACGAGAAGGCGCTGACCGCGAATGTGAAGGGTCTGAGCAAGGTGACCAGCGTGCTGGTCACGCAGCGCGCGGCCCTGGAGGAGGTCCTGGAGGTGGCGCCCGCCGGTCTGTCCAACCTCCAGAACGCCTACAACCCCGAATCCGGCACGCTCGACACGCGTAACAACGCCGAACAGCTCCACCAGGACCCGGCCTCGCTTCTCTGCTCCTTGCTGAAGACGACCGGGGAGACGGCCGGCAAGACGGCCGACTGCCGGGACCTGAAGAAGCTGTTCGACTCCCTGCCCGAGCTGCCGGAGGCCGACGCGGTCACCGGAGCGGTGCCGACGGGCTCGACGGGCTCGACGGACAAGACGCTCGGCGGAATCCTGGAGGCCCGTTCATGACAGCTCCACGGAAGGCAGCCCTGTGGGCGGCCGCCGGTTCCCTACTGCTCACCGGCTGCGAATTCGACGGGCTGTACGACGTCCCGCTGCCCGGCGGCGCCGCCGCGGACGGCAACAGCTACCAGGTCACGGTGGAATTCCAGGACGTCCTCGATCTCGTCCCGCAGTCCACGGTGAAGGTCAACAACGTCACCGTCGGCGCCGTCGAGAAAGTGGAACTGCACGGCTGGCACGCCCTGGTGCGGCTGCGCATCTCCGATTCGGTCAAGCTGCCCGGCAACGCGATCGCCGGGCTGCGGCAGACCAGCATGCTCGGTGAGAAGTACGTGGCCCTCTCGGCGCCGACGGACACCGAGCCGGTGGGCAGGCTGACCGACGGCGCGAAGATCCCGCTCTCCCGCAGCGGACGCAATCCCGAGATCGAGGAGGTGCTGTCGGCCCTGTCGGCTCTGCTCAACGGCGGCGGGGTCGCTCAGCTCAAAACGATCACGGTGGAGCTGAACAAAGCCCTGGACGGCCGCGAGGACCGCGTCAAGTCCCTGCTCACGGAGCTGGACACCTTTATCGGCGGCCTCGACAAGCAGAAGAAGGAGATCGTCCGCGCGCTGGAGGGCATCGACAAGCTGTCGAAGACCCTGGCCAAGGAGAAGAAGACGATCGACAGGGCCCTCACCACCATGCCGCCCGCGCTGAAGGTGCTGGCCGACCAGCGGACGAAACTGACCAGGATGCTCACTTCGCTGTCGAAGCTCGGCAAGACGGGCACCCGGGTGATCAAGGCGTCACGGGCCGACGTCATCGCCAATCTCCGCCATCTCCAGCCGATTCTCAACCAGCTGAACAAGGCGGGCGCCGATCTGCCCAACGCGCTGGAGCTGATGACGACGTATCCGTTCCCCCGCAATGTGGTGGACGCGATCAAGGGTGACTACGTCAACCTCAAGGTGACCGCCGATCTCGACCTGGCGAGCATCTACGGCAATCTCGCCGACGACCCGAAGAAGCCGGGCAAGCCCGAGCTTCCCGGCGCGCCCACGCCGGACATCCCCGGGGTCCCCGCCCTTCCCGATACCCCTCAACTCCCCGAAACCCCCGGGCTGCCGGACACACCGGGCCTGCCTGACTCGCCTTCGGCGCCGCCGGTACCTCCCGTCCCCTCGGATCCTTCGCCTCCTTCGGATCCGCCGGGGGCGGGGGACGGCGACCTGGGGTGCCTGCCGCTGTGCACCGGCACCCACGCCGCGTACTCGACGCCCTCCGCGGGCGCCGGGAGCGGCTATCCGCGCGGTGTCGACGTGTCCCTCGCGGAACTGCTGATGAAGGGGATGATGCCGTGATCACCCGCATGGTCAGGCTCCAGCTGCTCGCCTTCGCGATCGTCACCGCCCTCGGGGTGTCGTACGTCGGCGTCGAGTACACGGGACTGGTCGACCGCGTCCTGGGCCGCGGCTACACCGTACGGGCCGAGTTCGCCGATTCCGGAGGCATCTACTCCGGCGCCGAGGTCACCTACCGCGGGGTCCCCGTGGGCCGCGTCGGCGATCTCCGCCTGACCGGTGCGGGCGGCGTATCGGTGGCGCTGGATCTGGAGGACTCCCCGAGCATCCCGGCGGACAGCCTCGCCGTGGTGGCGAACCGTTCGGCCGTCGGCGAGCAGTACGTCGACCTGCAACCGCGCTCCGGTGACGGCCCCGGGCTGCGGGACGGCAGCACCATCCCGCGCCGGAACACGCGGGTGCCCGTACCCACCACTGAGTTGATCCTCAGCCTGGACCGGCTGGTCAACTCGGTGGACAAGAAAGACCTGCGCGTCACGGTCGACGAGCTGGGCAAAGCCTTCGCCGGCACCGGCCCGCACCTGAGCCGGCTGGTGGACTCGGGCAACGCCCTGGTCGAGACGGCATCGGACTCGCTCCCCCAGACGATCGCGCTGATCGAGGACTCCCGGAAGGTCCTGAAGACACAGGCCGACCAGGGCTCCGCCATCAAGTCCTTCTCCCGCGATCTGGCGGCGCTGAGCGCCCAGTTGAAGACGAGCGACGGTGACATCCGCGCCCTGATGGACAACGGCACCTCGGCCTCCCGCCAAGTGGACGCGCTCCTGAAGGACAACCGGACGCACCTTCCGGTTCTGCTGGGCAACCTGATCAGCGGCGGCCAGGTCACCGTCGCCCGCCTGCCGGGTGTGGAACAGGCGCTGGTCACCTTCCCCGTGGTGGTCTCGGGCAGCTACACGGTGCTCCCCGGAGACGGCACCACCCACTTCGGCATGGTCACCAACGCCGACGACCCGCCGCCCTGCCGCCAGGGCTACGACACCCAGCGCCGCGACCCCGCCGACACCACGGAACGCGCGGCCAACACCGGTGCCCGTTGCACGGCCCCGCGCGGCGGCGACACCTCGGTCCGGGGAGCCCAGAACGCCCCGGGCGCGGGCGGGACTTCGGGCCGGGCATCGCACGTAACCGCTTACGACCCCGAGACGGGCGCCGCGAGCGGCCCGGACGGAAAGCCCGTACAGATCGGCTCGACGGGCGGAGCACAGAGCCTCTTCGGAAAGGACTCCTGGCAATGGCTGCTGGTGGGACCCATGGCATGATCCGCGTACTCCTGACCCGTGCGGTACGGCCGTTGCGCCACCGGCGCGCGGTGGCGGTACTGGCCGTCGTGGCCGCCGTGTTCGCGGCCGCTTCCGGCTGGCTGGGCATCCAGGTGTACGAGCGCCACACGACGGAGCGGCGGCACCAGGACATCCTGGTCGCCGCCCGGCAGTCGGCGCTCAACTTCACCTCGCTCGACTACCGGCACTACGACCGGGACAGCAAGAACGTACTGAAGGGCGCGACCGGGGACTTCGAGAAACAGTTCTCGGCGCAGACCGAGAAGCTGACGAAAATCGTCGCCGGCAACAAGTCGGTGTCCGAGGGACAGATCCTCGACGCGGGCATCGCCGACGCGGACGAACACTCCGCCCGGGTCCTGGTGGTGGCCGACAGCAAGGTCACCAACGTGGCGGCTCCCCAGGGCACGTCCCGCAACTACCGCCTTCAGCTCGACCTCGTCCTCGAGGACGGACGGTGGCTGACGTCCAACGTCGAATTCGTCGGCTGACGCACCCCCCCTCCCCTGGCACTTCGCACCACCCCCGTGAGGAGAAACACCGTGGCGAACCCGACCCTCCGAGGCCGCGGCGGCACCGGCGCCCCCCGGCAGCGCTCCGTGGCCGCCGCCGCCCGGGCCGCGGCCAAACGCTCCGAGAGGACGCGGCGCCCCACCGAGCCCGCCCCGGCCCCGGACCCGGCGGACACACCGCCCGCCGAGCCGACCCCCAGCCGCAACCGCAGCCGCCCCGGCCTTCTCAGCGCGGTGCTCGCCGTCCTCACCCTCGTGGGTCTGGTCGCCACCGCCACGCTCGGCCTGCGGTACCGAGAGGCCGAACGCACGGCCGAGGCGCGCGTGGGCGCGCTCGCGGCGGCGCGCGAAGCGGCCCCGGTGATCCTGTCGTACGACTACCGCCACCTGGACCGCGACTTCGCCGCGGCCCGCGGCCACCTCACCGCCCCGTTCCTCGACCAGTACGGCAAGACCACCCAGGCCGTGGTCGCGCCCACTGCCAAGAAGTACCGGGGCGTGGTCAAGGCCACGGTCGCGAAGCCCCCGGGCGGCGACACCCCGGCGGCCTCGGTGGTGTCGGCCTCCCCGGACAAGGCCGTGGTCCTGATCTTCATGAACCAGCTCACCACCAGCACCCAGGTCTCGGGCCCCCGCCTCGACCTCAACCGGGTGCGGATGACGCTCGTACGCACCCCGCAGGCCTGGAAGGTCTCAGCGGTGGACGCGCTGTAGCCGGCAGAGGGAGACGCCGAGCCCTGGCATCAACAGCTCTCTTCGAACTTCACCGCGGTAAGGGTGACCGGCTGCCCGTCGAGCTTGACGCCCGCCTTCGGATCCTGCCCGCAGACCTTCCAGTTCGACTCCACAAGGACCATCCGCTCCGCACCGGAGAGGTCGGTCACGGTGAGGCTGGTCGCACTGTCGAGGGCCTGCCGCGCGGCCTTGACCGACTTACCCGCGAAGTCTGGCATCGCAGCGCCGGCTTCCTTCGGCTCTCCCTGGTCTGCGGCGGGGCAGTCCTCCGTGAGCTTCACGGTTCCGAAGTCGACTTCGGTGTCGGCCGGGTGCTCGCCGGCCCTGGGGGTCTGGGTGCAGACCTTCCACTGCCGGTCGAGGACCTGGTTTCGTGCGCGCCCGAGGGAGTCGTGGGAGGTGAGGGCATAGAACCCTGCTGCCTGCGCCTGGTCCTGGGCGGACTGGAGGCCCTTGCCGACCATGTCGGGCAGTGTGGCGGGCTTCGTGTCGTCGTCGTTCCCCGGCTTGGCGGGGGCAGGAGCTCCGCTCCTGGTGGGGCTGTCCGGCGACGCCGGGGTGGTGTCCTGGCAGGCGGTCAGTGTGAGCAGCGCTGCGGCGGCGAGGGCGAGGGCGGCGGTGCGGGTGTGCATGATCCCCCCTGGGATTCCTGCTGATGAGGGGAGCATCGTGCCTTCGGTGTCGGGTGCGTGGTGCCGGTATGGCTGTTCCGTGACACAAAGAAGTACGTTTCTTACGAGGAGGTGTGTCTCGCGGATGCAGGCGGAAAGAGGGCTTGACGTGGCCGTGCTCGTCGGGCTGCAGGCGGCCGGGAAATCCACCTTCTACGGGCAGTACCTCTCTGGGAGTCACACGCTGGTCAGCAAGGACCTGTTCCCCCGCGGCGCCCGCAACAAGCAGCAGCGGCAGATGCGCCTGGTGGAAGAGTCACTGACCGCCGGAAGATCAGTGGCGCTCGACAACACCAACCCGTCGCCGGACGAGTGGGGACCGTTGGTAGCTGTGGCTCACGCCCACGAGGCGACCGTGACGGCGTACTGGTTTCCCCCGGACGTCGAGGGCTCCCTGCGACGCAATGCCGCGCGGGAGGGACGGGACCGTGTCCCGGACGTCGGAATCTTCGCCACGCTCAAGAGGCTGCGCAAGCCCGCGCTCTGTGACGGGTTCGACGCCGTGATGGAGGTGCGGTTCGACGGGCACGGCGGATTCGAAGCGCGGGAACTCCTGGGCGACCGGCAGCCCTGAGCATCTCAGTCGGTGGGCTCTGAAGGTGGGAGCAGCGTGCCGAGGGGCCCGAGGTCGAGGTTGAGGTCCTGCATGGTCAGGCCGTAGCGGGCGCAGAGATCGTTCATGCGGTCGTGCAGGACCATGAGGGTCGCGCCCAGGCGCTCCTCCTGCTCCTCGGTGAGGTCGCCGACGTCCACCCGATGCAGGGCCTGGCGTTCCATGAGCTGGCGGAGGAGTTCGACGAGGGTGAGCACCAGCTTGATCAGGTCTCGTTCCACAGTGTCGGGATCGGCGTTGATTCTGGCGCCGGGGCGAGTTGGCCGGTCGCGACCCGGCGGCGAGAGGTCCTGCGGGGCGGCGGGGAACAGGCGGAAGGCGCGGACGGCCGCGTCGGCCACTTCGTCGTAGCGGCTGCGGGGGTCCGGGTCCGGTGCGTCGGGCGTCATGGGGAGGGGAGGCTGCCGCGCGGGCCGGGCGGCGGGAGGGGGACGGGTCCGCCACGGTCCCAGGGGGACGGGGTCTCGGCGTTGATGGAGGCGATGAGGGCCCGCAAGGAAATGCGGACCAGGTCGATGTCGGCGATGGACAAGGTGACGTCACCTGTGATGACAACGCCCTCGGAGAGCAGGCGGTCCAGCAGATCGATGAGCGCGACCTGGCGGTCGGGCAGAGCCCGGCGGTCCGGCGAGCCGGACTCCGCATGACTGGACATCGAGGAACCGGCCGTCACTAGGTGATCACCTCCTGGCTCTTTTCACCGTGTTCATCCTGGCGGGGCGCGGCGAAGGAGTACGGCGCCCACGGTCCGGTGATCTCGACGCGGACCGTGTCGCTTTCCTCGGCGGCGCGCTGGACGGCGTGCCGGAAGTCGTCGGCACGGTCCTCGGGCACAAGGTAGGCGTCATTGACGATGTTTTCGCCCGCGCCGTGGGTGAGGGGGCCTTGTTGCAGGCGGTGGCGTGTGTGGGCGACGGCATGAGTACGGGCAGCGGCCTCGACGCCTTGCGCGGCCTGCTCGGCCGCCCGGTAGGCGTCCTGGCGGGTGTGCCGCTCCTGATGGCGGGCTCGTAGGTAGGCGCGGCCGGGACTCAGTTCGGCAGCGGGGGCGGCCGTGGAGACCGAAGGGACCGAGGGCGGATCGAAGTAGATCTTGACGCCCCACTCCACCCGGCCGGCCAGCTGGGCCAGGCGATGTTCGAACGCCAGACGGTCGGCTCCCATCATGGACAGGACACGGTCGTCGTCGCGGTAAATGGTCGCCAGCCGCAGCGGCAGAACGGTCGTACGGGCCGCCACCGCGTCGACCACCCGGTGGTGCGCCCGGGCGACCGCCTCCAGCCAGTCAATGTCCTCGAGGTGGGCCGCCAGCGGCGCCTCCTCGAAGTCGCTTGCGGGGACGCTGCTGACAACCGCTGCCAGGTCGTCGTCTTCGTCCGCCACCAGCCGCACCGGAGCGTCGGCGACACCCCGCAGGGCCGCTACCGCGTCGGACAGCCCGGTGCGCGCGGCTGCCACGCCGTACAGGTAGCTGACCGTCGCAGTCATCGGTCGGTCCTCGGAACGGGCCGGTTACCGGTCCGGGGGGGCTTGGCCGTGCTCGCCGTGCGCCGCGGACGCTCCTGCGCCTGCGCCTGCGCACGGTCCTCGGCCGGCGGCAGGGCCTGGGCGTCACGCATGGCGGCTATCTCCTCCCTCAGCAGCCGGTTTTCCTCGGCCAGCTCATTGGTGCCTCGGGCGCGGGAGGACAGCGCCGGGTCGTGCTCCCACCAGTCGATGCCCATTTCCTTGGCCTTGTCGACCGAGACCACCAGGAGGCGCAGCTTGATGGTGAGCAGTTCGATGTCGAGGAGGTTGATCTGGATGTCACCCGCGATGACGATGCCCTTGTTCAGCACCCGTTCCAGGATGTCGGCCAGGTTGGCCGAGGAGCCCTGCCCCTGGGCGGGGGAAGCTCGCGACGGGAATGGGCCGAGGCTGTTTTCGGTCACGGCCGTTCGACCTCGATTCAGGGTCGGTCAGCGTCGACTCGCGGCGCGGCGGCGCGGGCGTTCCTCTTCGTACGGCTCTCCCTCCGGTTCCGCGTCCTGTTCGTAGGGCTCTTCGTCCTCCTCTTCCTCCTCCTCGATTTCGTCCTCTTCGTCGGCTGCCTCCTCGGGCGCCCTCCGTGCCCTCGCAGGCTCGCCCTCGGGCTCCTCGTCCTCCTCCCAGCGCTCGCTCTCGTCCCAGCTTCCGTCCTGGTCTTCCTCTTCCCCGTCGCCGGCTTCGTCCTGCTCGTCGGCTTCTGCTTCTGCTTCTCCTTCTCCGCGACCCTCCTCGTCCTCGTCCTCGCGCTCGCGTACCACCTCGCCGTCGCGGATCTCACCGCGCCAGCCCTCAGCGGTCTTTTCCTGCATGGTGACGAACTTGCGGAACAGCTTCAGATCGAGCCGAACGCGGCGGCCCTGGGCGCGGACGAGGTTGCCCGTCTTCTCGACCAGCCCCTTGGGGAAGTACTCCACCACCAGGAGAACCTTGGTCAGGTTGTCACCGAGCCGGTGGAAGGTGACCACTCCCTTTGTTGTGCCTTTGGCGCCCTCGGAAGTCCACGCGATGCGCTCGTCCGGTACCTGTTCAGTGACCTTCGCCTTCCAGCTGCGGCCGGCCTTGGCCACCTTCACCTGCCAGTTGTAAGTGGTCTGGTCGGACTGATCGACGTTGACCACGCCCTTGGCGAAACGACTGAATTTCTGGAGCTCGGTCCACTGGTTGTAGGCCTGCTCCACTGGCACACCTATGTCGATGTCCTCGATGATGACGACGCTTTTCGCCCTGGTTTCACCCTTGCCGCCCTTGCCGCCCTTGCCGAACAGACCGGAGACCTTCTCCTTGAGGCCGCTGGTCAACGTGGACAGGCCCATGGCCCCGGCCGCCCGGGCCGGTGACTTGCCCTGGCCAAGTGCTTTGCCGCCCTTGGCCAGAGTGCCCAGGGTGTCGCTCACCGAGCTGTCGGGTTCGGCGAGTTGCTTGGTGGCCTCGCCCAGGCGCCGGCCCATGGTTGTCACGGTCCGCTCCGCGCGGGCTTGCAGGTACTGCTGGAGCTCTTCCATCAGCCGAGTCCCCGCGTCGCCGGCCAGCGGATTTTTGCTGTCGGTCATCCCTCCTGCCTCCTCTTCTTGGCAGTGCCGGCCCGGTCACCGCGCGGCGCGGCGGACTTGTCCGCTGCCTTCTTCTTGCGTGCCGGCTTCGCGGCTTTAGGGGGGCGCTCCTCCTCCTGAGCCTCTGCCTCCTCCTCCCGGCTGTCCTCTTCCTCTTCCTCTTCCTCGTCCTGCCGCGGCTTCCCCGGCTTCCCCGGCAGTTCGGAGGCTGTCTGCTCCTGGAGGCTGACAGTGCGCTCATGAAGCGAATCGGCCAGTTTGTCCGCGCGGGCGGTGACGACCGCGGTCGCGACTTCCTTTCCGGCACTGAGCAGCTCCTTGCGGACCTGCTCGCTGACGGCTTCCAGAGCCGGGGAGCCGGTGATCGCGGAAGTGATCTTCTTCGTATCCACGTTCTTCTTGATCACCCAGGCGGCGACAGCCATGGCCAACTTGGCATTCTTCGTTCGTCCCAGCGCGTAACTGCCCAAAAGCGCCGCACCTGCGGTTGCTTTGTTCATGCTCCCTGGGCCTCCCTGTAGCGGCGGATCTCATCGAGCCGCTCCAGCAGCTCGTCCTCACGCCGGTCGAACGTCTCCTCGTCGATCTCGCCGGCCTCCAGTGCGTGTTCCAGCTCGGCGAGCTCCTGCATCACGGGACCGGGATCGTAGAACTGCTCCTCCGCGGCCCGCACGACCTGCTGCACCACCCACCCGACCCCCCGCACGGGGGCCAGCGGGAGGGTCAGAATTTGGCTGACCAGACCCATGGCGACATCTCCAGTGCTTCAGGTATCTAGACGAAGCTGTAGGGCGGCAGCGGCCCGTGGAGGCGGAAGTCGAAGTCCTCACCGCGCCGTTCGGCAAGGTCTCTTTCCGCAGCGGCGAAGTCGCTCTGCCGGGCCTGCTCCACCAGGAACGAGACGCTGACGAAGTCCTCGCCTGTCGGATCCGACATGCGGATGTCACGCGCCAGCGGGCGTAGCGCTTCCACGGTTTCCGCCGCGAAGGCCTCGTGGCGCAGCTGGACCTGCCCGGCGACCAGCTCTCCGAGCGCGATCTGCAGATCCTGGCCACCGCGGCCGCTGCGGATCTCCTCGTTCAGCCGGCGCGCCTCTTCGGACTGGAGCAGAATCTCCCGCAGCAGGGGTTCCTCGGCACACGACGCCTTCAGGTGGAACTCCACACAGCCGTCCAGCGCCGACAGCCGCTCCCGGTAGGCCTCGGCTCTCTCCTCCAGGACTTGCTGCACTGCTTCCTCATCGGGCGCCACCGCACCGAAACGCAGCGGCAGCACGCTGCCGTCGGCCATCAGGCGCTCCAGTACCGACTGGTGCGCCAGTACGTCGCGCCGCTTGGCCTTCAGCCCGTCCGGCGCATCGCTGACCACGGCGGCCAGCGACCCGCCATTGACGGTGCGCAGCTTCTCCGGCGGTTCGCCCACACCATTGACGCCTTCCAGGCGCAGGGGATGGGCCGCAGCTGTGATCGCGTAGACATAGACCGCCATGGCTCACTCTTCCCGGTGCCGGGAAGGACGGCGCGAGGGCCGTGACCTCTCCCGCTCCTCTGCCGGCTCAGGCTCTTCCTCACGGCCTTGCTGGAGGGAGTCTGTGAATGCCTCCACCGCACCCGTGAGAGCGCCCTTGCTCTTGCCCTTTGCTCCGCCTTCTGTGACCTGGCCGACGACGTCGGTCAGCTGGCTCGGCGCCTTGCGCCCGGTCTCGAGATCGAGCCGGTTGCAGGCCTCGGCGAAGCGCAGATAGGTGTCGACGCTGGCCACCACGACACGGGCGTCGATCTTCAGGATTTCGATGCCTACCAGCGAAACCCGGACGAAGACGTCGATGACGAGCCCGCGATCCAAGATCAATTCCAGGACGTCGTACAGCGATCCGGAGCCACTACCGCCCTGGGCTACGCCGCCTCCGCCACTTTGCGGCACCACGGTCATGGTGCCTCCCTTCGTGGGCAACACCCCTGGTGCGCCCCATTCCGGCTGTGTTCACCTGTATGGGCACAGATTCCGGCGGCACTGGGCCAATCACTCAGCCACGCCGGTCGATCTGGCCGCGTGTGTACCTGCGGATCCGCTCGTACGCCATCAGCTCACCGTCCTTGTCGAGCGTCACCCGGTAGCTCGCCATGACACTGGTCGTCTCGGGGATGCGCTCGAGTTCCAGCACTTCCACCTCGGCCTCCCACCCGTCATCGGTGGGCCGCACCGCGGAGACGGACTCTGGCGCCCTCCCCAGCAGGCCCTCCAGCTGCTGCGCAGCCGACCGCATGGCCCGCGGTGCGGAAAGGCGCTGCGGGCGGCGGGGGCGCTCTTCGTCGCCGTCTCGATCTGGAGGCATGCTCCACCCAAAAGCCCTGAAAGGCGATTTACATACAGATTTGCATTTTATCGAACATCTTGGCGTCCAGCGCGACAGCGGCACCGGGCCGTCCGCCGGGCCGCCCGCCGCACCGGCCTACACCGGCTGCGGCGCGAAGGACAGCAGCTCGTCCAAGCCTGGCTGGACGACGGCGCAGCTGTTCTCGGGAACCTCGTTCCAGACGCCCGGAAGATCACCCAATGGCTCCGACACGATGAGGCGCGTCTCCGCGGAGACACCTCGCAGGAATTCGAGGTCGGGGTGGAGCGCCCGCACGGCGTCGGCCCGGCTGCTGTAGAAGAGCGACCGCGATGTCCCCTGGCTCGAGTACCGGAAAGCCCAGAGCCGCTCACTGTCGGTCACCGCGATGGTCATCTGGAGCGGAAACTCCACCCCGTGCTCCCGGCACAGCCTTTCGACCAGCCCGGCCATCCGGGCCACCGCACCCGGTGCGTCCTGGTCGAGGCCCAGGGTGATCGCCAGGTAGAACATCACTTCCGAATCCGTCGACCCCTCGAGCAGGGAGAACAGCGTGGGGTCGATGGCCAGGCAGAGATCGCGCCGCATCCGGTGGAAATCGGTGATCGCACCGTTGTGCATCCACATCCACCGGCCGTGGCGAAAGGGGTGGCAGTTCGTCTGCTGCACGGCCGCACCGGTCGACGCGCGGACATGAGCGAAGAACAGCGGCGAGCGAACGTGGTCCGCGATCTCCTGCAGGTTGCGGTTGTTCCAGGCGGGACCTGTGTCCCGGACGATGGCCGGCGTACCCGCGTCGGATCCGTACCAGCCGATGCCGAATCCGTCGCCGTTGGTCGTCTCGACCCCCATCCGCGAATGGAGACTCTGGTCGATCAAGGAGTGGGCGGGCTTGTACAGAATGTCACCGAGCAGAACAGGGGTTCCGGAGTAGGCAAGCCATCGGCACATGGAGAGCACTCTCCTTTCCGTCGACGCCGCCCGCGTCGCGCGACGGCCACGGCGCGCCACGGGCGCCGGGCCGCTCGCCCTCTGGCGGATGCCCCGGATCGCCGGCGGGAAACAGCCGGGCTCAGGTGCCGGACTTCCGGCCGTAGACGAAGACGTCGTCGCCGTTGCGGAGCATGTTCCAGTACTTCGCGGCGTCGTTCTTCGTCATGTTTACGCACCCGTGCGAGCCGGGCGGCGCCCAGACGCTGATTCCGACCGAGTGGAAAGCCTGTCCGCCGTCGAAGAACTGGCTGTACGGCATCGGCACGTTGTACAGGCTGGACACGTGGTCGATGTTCCGCCAGTAGACCTTCTTCAGGCCGGTGCGGGTCTCGTAGCCGTTACGGCCGGTACGCACCGGGACCGGTCCGTACGCCAGCTCGTTGCCGTCCTGGATCCAGCTGAGCTGGAGCGTCAGGTCGACGCAGGCGATACGGCCCTTGTTCGTCGGGCACTTGCCGGCCCTGTTCGGGTTCTTACCGACGGCCTTCTGCTTGTTCATGAGGTCCATGACGCCCCAAGTGATGGGGCCGGCGAACCCGGCATTGGGGCTGATCGAGTGTTTCGTCTGGAATGCCTGGATCGCCTTGCAGTCGGCGGCTGACTGCCTTCCGTCCACCGGGCGGCCGAGGAACTTCTCGACCTGCTTCTGGTAGGTCCCGGTCCGCGTCGTGCACGACGCGGCCTGAGCCGTCGTGCTTCCCATGACCACAGTGAGCGGGGCCACCAGTGCGGTGATCCCGAGCATGACAATTCCTCTTCGGCGTATGTCACTCACGGCTGTCCCCTCCTTGTGAGCGCGCAATTCACGTTCTGCCTGGTAGACGGCGAAATGGCCGCAGGAGTTGCACGCAAGAAGGAGACGGTTCCGTAACTACGTGCCGCGGCCGGGGGCGGCGCATACGGGTGAGACACCGCTGGCGCGTGGGAGTCCTGCGACGGTGGAGCGCCGGATCCGAGGAAGCTCGGGCTGTGAGTGACGAGAAAGCAACACACACCTCCGGGCCCGGTCGTCGAAGCCTGCTGGCCGGCATGGGCGCGGCCGCCGTTCCGGTCATGGCTCTTTCCGCCCCGCCTGCGGCTCATGCCATCGGCCGGACGGTTCGCGCGCAGTCCCCTACCGGGCAGCATCAGGCAGGCCCGAGCGTGGTGTTCGGCCACGTGCTGCACTTCCTCAAGGATCCGGGTGACCCGCCCGACCCCACGGCGTGGGAACTGTTCGAGGACGGAGCACTCGCGATCGGCGGGGACGGCAAGGTCGCCTACGCCGGGCCGGCCAGTGACCTGCCTGAGCGGCTGCGCCGTGGTGCGCGGACGATCGACCACCGCGGGCACCTGATCGTGCCGGGATTTGTCGACACCCACATTCACGCCGCACAAGTGGACGTGATCGCCTCCTACGGCAAGCAGCTGCTGGAGTGGCTCGAGACGTACGTTTTCCCGGCGGAGGCGAAGTTCGACCGGGCGGCGCACGCCCGGGCGCTGGCCGGATACTTCCTCGACCGGCTGCTGGCGGCCGGAACCACGACCGCGAGCGTGTTCCCCACCATCCATCCCGCCTCGGTGGACGCGTTCTTCGAGCAGTCCCTGCAGCGGGGGCTGCGCATGCTGTGCGGCAAGGTGCTGATGGACCGGGAGCCGTACGCACCGGCCTATCTCTGTGACCGCAGCGTCGCCGAGGCCGAGCAGCAGACCCGTGAGCTGATCGGCCGCTGGCACGGCAAGGACCGCCTCGGCTACAGCATCACGCCCCGCTTCGCCCCGACTTCGACGGAGCCGATGCTGGCCATGACCGGCCGGCTGCTGGAAGAACACCCCGACCTGTGGCTGCAGACCCACGCGGCGGAGAACAAGGACGAAGTCGCGCTGGTGAAGAAGCTGTTCGGCGGCCGCTCCTACATCGACGTCTACGAGCGCTACGGCCTGCTGACCAAACGCTCCCTGTTCGCCCACTGCGTCCACATCGACGCCACCGACCGTGCCCGCCTCGCTGCGGCCGGCTCGTCGGTGGCCTTCTGCCCCACATCCAACCTCTTCCTCGGCAGCGGCCTGTTCGACCTCCACGCCGCCCGCAGGAGCAAGGTGAGTGTCGGACTGGGCACCGACGTCGGCGCCGGCACGAGTTACTCCCTGCTGACCACCCTCAACGAGGCGTACAAGGTCACCGCCCTGCGGGGAAGGACCCTCTCCCCCTACCGCGGCTTCTACCTGGCCACACTCGGCGGCGCTCAGGCACTCGACCTCGACGACACCATCGGCAACTTCCGACCGGGCAACGAAGCCGACTTCACCGTCCTGGACTTCACCGCCACCGAAACCCTCGCCCGCCGCACCGACGTCGCCAAGGACTTCACCGAACGGCTCTTCGCGCTGATGATCCTCGGCGACGAACGCGCCGTCGCGGCCACCTACGCCCAAGGGCGCCTGGTGCACGACCGTGAGATCGCGTGCTTGGGGTAGCCTGCGGTGATCATTCACGCTCAGGGGTGGGGACTTCATGGGGCAGGACCTGGCGCGGGGCATCGTCCCGGCGGCGGCGCTGGCCGTACTGACGCTGGCCGGCTGTTCGGCGGCGCCGGACAGCGGTACGGCCGTACGGGACAAGTCGGCCAAGCAGCCGAGCCAGAGCGCGGAGGCCGAGGCGACGGCCAAGGGTGCGAGCATCGGCCGCACCGGTACGCCGTGCGTCCTGCCCGTCTCGTTCACCACCGCTGCCGACTGGACGGCGGAGAAGGTGAAGGCCGGCGACGACCCCGTGTTCGGCTCGATCGCCAGACAGGGCACCGTGAAGCTCGTCTGTGAGATCGACGCCAAGCCCACCGGATACATCGGCTACCTGCGCGTCTGGACCGGTGATGACGCCGGCACCCCGCGCAAGGTTCTCGAAGGATTCATGGCGGAGGAGTCCAAGGCCACGACGGTCCGCTACCGCGAGACGAAGGCCGGGGACCTCCCCGCCACCGAGGTCACCTACCTCCGCACCACCGAGCTCGCGGACGAGCCGAAGAAGGAACGGGCGCTCGCCGTCAGCACCCCGCGCGGCGCGGTGGTGCTGCACCTGGGCGGGTTGGACACGTGGGAGCACGAGCAGATGCTGCCGGCGTACGAACTGGCGAAGGAAACCATGGTAGCCACGGGCTGACGACCGGCCAAGGAGAGCAGCCAAGGAGATCAGTGGCGGGCTCCTGCGGCGGGACTACGGGCTCGTGGAGGTGACATTCTCGCCGGCGCCTCAAGGGCCGATGTCCTGCGTCGCCTTCGGCGTGAAGAGCCACCGGTTGCTCCACGGCCGCTCCGAGAGCATCGTGCCGTCGCCGCTCTCAGATGAATACGGGAGCTTCGCGCCCCGGGTCCGACACGACGAGCTGCGGACCGTCATCCGGTCGCTGGGCTGCGCAGTTGAACTTGAGGACGAGTCAAGCGACGTACACGCTATCAGGTACCGGAATCCTGACTGGTGGGGTCCGCGGCAGCAAGCGGCGGTAAGGCGTATGGTGCGGCTGCGGACCGGAGGACGGTGTCTCCCCGGTCCGCAGCCGGTTGAGGGGGTTGACCGGTCTCTCAGCAGTAGAGGTTCGAGCCGGTGGGGACACCCAGGATCTGGGTGAACTGCTGGTACTTGCTGACACGGCTCTGGACCTGCGCCGGGTTCTTGCCGTCGCATTCGAGCGAGCCGTTGATCGAGCGGATGGTGTGGCCGAAGCCGGCCTGGTTGACCATGGCGTTGTGCCCGGTCATCGTGCCGGGGCCGCTCTGGGTGTTCCAGTACCAGAGGCCCGTCTTCCAGGCCACCGCGGCCTCGTTCTGGACACGCCACGGGTTGTTGAGCAGGTCGATGCCGAGCGCGTCACCCGCGGCCTTGTAGTTGAAGTTCCAGCTGAGCTGGATGGGCCCTCGCCCGTAGTACGCCGCCTGACCGGCCGGGCAGCCGTAGGGCCGGCTCCAGTCGCAGTAGTGCGGGTAGTTGGCCTGGTTCTGCTCGACGACGTGGACCAGTCCGCCGGTCTCGTGGCTGACGTTCGCCAGGAAGGCCGCGGCCTCCTGCTTCTTCACCGTGTCACTTCCGGTGTTCGCGAAGCCGGGGTACGCGCTCAGGGCCGCGGTGAGGCCGCTGTAGGAGTAGAAGGAATTCCGGTTCGGGAACATCTGGTTGAACTGCGATTCGCTGACCACGAAGCCGGACGGGGACGGGTTGCCGCCGCCACAGGTGTGCGGGTTCCAGTACCAGGTGCTGACGGTCGGGTCGTAGCCCGGGTTGTAGTGCTCGGCAATGTAGTACGCGCCGTTGTATCTGACAACGTTGCCAGTCGTGTACCAGGCGCCCTGTTGCCAGTTCGGCGCGGTGTCGCAGACGGTCACCGCGGACGTCGCGGACGCCGAGGGCGTCAGCGCCACGACGAGGCCTGTGGCGACGAGGAACGCAGCCAGCATGGCCATTAGGCGTGTTCTCAGCACTCGATCACTCCTTTGAGCGCAACGGCCCGACCAGAGAACGCAGTTGGTCTCCCGGTCACGGCCGTGGTGGGGGGCTGTGTCCCACACTCAAGCGTGATGCCATGACCGAGTCAAGGTATAGACCAATGGGCCCATGCATGGTTACGCCAGGACCACGGTGAGCATCGCCGAAACGACCGTGCACACAGCAACGGACAGCATCACCATCCGCACCGGCCCGCTCAGTCGGCCGCCCGCAGACCGCAGCCACACGCCGGGGGCGGAGTCCTTCGCGGCCCGCTCCGACTCAACAGCCGTAGTGGCATGTGGAGCTGAGGTGCTGCTGCTGCCCTGACGCATCTGCGCACACCACACACAGTCACTGCCGCCATCTCCATGCAGCGGCGAGTCCAGCCAGTACGCACCCAGCAATGAAGCGCCGAACTCCGGGACAGGGTCATTACCGAATGCCTCCATGTCCGAACCAACGGCCGGCCCGGAGCATCGGAACCGTCCGGCATCCCTTCTGCAACGCCACCGTCATCGAGCCGTTAGCTGCGGGTTCGTACGATCTGATCAAACCTCTGCTGTCAGCGCGGGGGCTCTCGGCCCGGCGGCGCCGTCCTGATCACCTAGACTCGGCGGATGGCGAAGTATTTCGACGTGCACCCCGAGAATCCTCAGCGGCGCACCATCAGCAATGTGGCTGACAGCATCCGGTCCGGCGCGCTCGTCGCGTATCCGACGGACTCCTGTTACGCACTGGGATGCCAGCTGGGCAATCGTGAGGGTCTCGGCCGGATCCGCTCCATCCGGAACCTCGACGATCGTCACCACTTCACCCTCGTGTGCCAGGACTTCGCGCAGCTGGGTCAGTTCGTGCACGTCGACAACGACGTGTTCCGCGCGATCAAGGCGGCGACGCCCGGCAGCTACACCTTCATCCTGCCGGCGACGAAGGAGGTGCCCCGCCAGCTGCTCCACCCGAAGAAGAAGACTGTCGGAGTACGCATTCCCGACCATGTCGTCACTCAGGCCCTGCTCGCCGACCTCGGCGAGCCGTTGCTCTCCAGCACCCTGCTCCTGCCCGACGAGGACGAGCCGCTGACGCAAGGGTGGGAGATCAAGGAACGACTCGACCACGTGGTGGACGCCGTGGTCGACTCGGGCGACTGCGGCACCGAGCCGACCACGGTCATCGACTTCTCCAGCGGCGAGGCGGAGATCGTACGCCGAGGCGCAGGCGACACCGCACGGTTCGAGTAACCGCGGTACGCGCGGCACTCTTCCGCCGCGCAAGGGCTACAGACAACGGCCGCGTCAGCGCGATGCGCCGAAGACCTGCGTCCACCAAGGGCCACCGGAGGCGTCGTGGATTCCGATGCCTATTTCTTTGAATGAGCAGTTGAGTATGTTGGCCCGGTGGCCGGAACTGTTCATCCAGGACTCCATCACCTGGGCTGGGGTCCGCTGGCCCATGGCTATGTTCTCGCCGTACGTGCTCCAGGCGTAACCGGCGGCTGTGATGCGTTCGCCGGGGCCCGCGCCGTCCGGGTTGGTGTGGTCGAAGAAGTCACGGGCGGCCATGTCCGCGGAGTGGCGCTGGGCTGCCGTGTTCAGGCGGCTGTTCTGGCGGACCGGGCCGCAACCGCTGTCGGCCCGCTCCGCGTTGACCAGATCAGTGACCTGCTGGTTGAAGGACGAGGGGCTTGCGCCCGACTGGGTCGTGGGGCGGGGCTTCGGGGCCGCTGGGCGCGGGGCGGTTTGGGAGGAGATCTTGGGGGAGGGCTTGCTCGGAGTCGGCCGAGGAGTCGCTTTCGCGGGCTTCCTGGTTGGCGAGGCCTTGGCCGAGGTGCGTGGGGCGGCGGAAGGCGATGAGGGCGCCGACGTCGTCGGGGAGGCAGTCGGCGACGAGGCGACGACGGGCGGGAGGGCCGCATCGGCGGCTGCCCGTGACCGGGTCGTCTCCGAGGCCTCGCCCGGCTTCAGCGTCGTCCAGCCGGCGTACCCACCGCCACCCACCAGCAGCACCGCAGCCGAGGCCGCGACCGCCCGCCGGCGCCGCGACCGTCGGCCGCGCCGCTCCTGGAGGCGTCCGGCGGGCACGAGCTGGACGGGGGCGTCACCGTGCGCGGCAAGGCCAAAAGCCTCGGGTTCGCCCGACATGACCGCACCGGCCAGCGTGGCGCTCACCGGGATCAGCCCCAGGCCGACCAGGAGTCTTTCGGCCGGCACCAGTTCCGCGCCGTACCCGGAGCAGACCGTGCAGTCACGAGCGTGGCGCGCCAGCCGCTTGCGCCACAGCGCGGACGGTACGCCGTTCCACACGGACAGGCCATCGTCCAGCAGTACACACCGTGGCACCGCCGACAAGGCGCGTACGACGACGCGCGCCGTCTCCAGCTGCGCCTTCATGCGCTGCACCCGCACCGCGGTGTGCTGCGGTGACAGTTCCATCGCGGCAGCCACCTCGGCCCGCGTGAGCTCGCCCGCCGCCTCGAGCCACCACAGCGACAACAGCGCCCGGTCGTCGGCGTCCAGCCAGCGGGTCGCTTCCGCGACTTCCCGGCGCTGCCCCGACAGGCCCAGGCGCACGATGGTCAGGTCCACGAAGTCCGCGCCGGGATCAGCCAGCTCGAGGGCCTCCGCCAGCTCGCTGCCGGCCTGGTCCACTCGACGGGCCTGCCAGCGGTCGCGTATCTGATTCATCGTGATGGCCACCAGCCAAGACCGGAAGGTGGCCGGATCGCGCAGCGAGCCGAGGCCACCCAGCGCGCGGATCAGCGTCTCCTGCACTACGTCATCGACATCGGCATGCCCGCTCAGCGCCCGGCCCACGATGTTGTAGACGAGTGGCAGATACGCGGTGACGAGCTCGTCCTGCGCCCGCTGGTCGCCGCCCTGCGCCGCCTTGACCACTGCGGCTTCACGTTCGCTGCCCACACTCGGCTCTCTTCCTCGGGCTGCGCCCGTTTCCTCGCTGTTGTGTCCGACACCAGGGAGACCGGCTGCGGGGAGGGGGATAACAGAAAAGCACACGCGTTCTATGGCGAGTGGCCGGGGGCGGCGGCGGGAGCGCCGCGAGAGATCCACTCGTCAGTCGTCGATGCGGTCCATGACGCGGCCGAGGTCGACGAACTTGAAGCCGGTCGCTTCTCTCCCTTCGGGGACCGATGGCGTGTCGTGGCCGTCCTGGACGACGAGCAGGCCACGCGGGTACTTCGTGCCGAGCGGGGCGTTGAGGACGGCGGCGCCGTCGCATTCCTCGGAGCCGTCGAGGGTCCGGCCGGTGGCTACGACGCGGAATCCGCCCTCGTACTCGTTGTCGTCCCGCACCTCGCGGTCGTACAGGGCGAAGGTGTCGTCCCCTTGACTCGAGGCGAGGATGTACCCGTCGCCGTCGGTCTCGGTGAGCAGCGTCAGCCCCTCGACGTCCGCCGCGAGGCGCTCGCCGCCGAAGCCGGGGTCGGAGCCGGGGGCACATTCCTCGGTCTCCTCGTCGTACGCGCCCGGAATGCCGTATTCGCGGACCTTGTCGATGAGCTTCGGCGCCCCTGTGAGGTCGGCGCGCACGCGCCAGACACCGACGTCCTCCTGTCCGGCGTAGAGCGTGCCGTTGGCCGGGTCCACCACCATGCCCTCCACCTGAGGCAGTTCTCCGGGTTCCACGCACGGCGTCCACGAGGTGCCGTTCGGCAGGCTGAAAGTGGACGGGAGGTCGAGATCCCGGATCTTGCGATAGGTGACCGCGCCGTCGGGGGTGGAGAGGAGTTCCAGCAGGGCGACGGCGGTACGGTTTCGGCGGCTGACCAGGGCATAGGAGCGGCCGCTCGCCGAGTCCGTCCAGATCGCGAGACCGTAAGCAGTCTGCTGGTCGTTGACCTCGTCCTGGTTGGCCGAGAAGACGTGTGGGGCGGACGGGTCGGTGACGTCCGTGAGCGGGCCACCGCGGTGGCGCCGGTCTATGCGGTAGATCCGCAGCCGGTCGTGGCCGCGGTCGCTGACCACCGCCAGGTCGGCGCGCCCGGTCGGCAGCCGCAGGCCGTGGACCAGGTCGACGTTGTTGAACCGGCCGGGAGCGTCGTCGGGGCCGGGTGCGGAAGGCGCCGGTATCGACTGCACCTCCCGGGCGTCGAGGTCGTAGACCCGCAGGCCGCCCTCTTTGGCCGTGGTGATGACCAGGCTGGCGTCGGGGTCGGCGGAGTTGCGCCAGATCGCGGGGTCGTCGGCGTTGGCGCTGCCGCCCGCCTCGTCGTCGTACAACGTGGGCGTTTCGGCTCTCGGGGTGACGGCGGGCAGCGCCTCGGAGGCGTGGGTGCGCGCCTGGGCGGGTGCGAGGGCGGCGATTACGGATAACGCAGTGCCCAGGATCAGGGCCGCCGAGCGGACAGGACGGTTCGCACTCATGAAGGTCTCCTTACTGTCGGCACCATGCCGATCGCCGGGCGTGAGCATCCAACCGCAGGGTGGCCGCGAGCCATCCGGTAAGAGGTACGTACGTGTGCGGGCAGTGAACTCACACCTGGCCCGGATTCCGCCGAGCATTTTTGTCCGCAAATTTCAATGGAAGTCACTGTCATGCTGGTACATCTCTCGAAGTCGAATGACCTTTCTTGGGAGATGACGTCTTGTCAGGCACCTCCAGCAGTCCTCCCCGTCCGGCCCGGCGTGCGGAGCCCTTGCAGCGGCTGCTCTTCGGCGGCGTGTACGGGACGGTTTTCGCCAGCGCTCTGGCCGCCGCTCTGGAGAACGACAACGGGCCGCCCAATCCCGGGTACGACGCCCTGTGGGTCCTGGTAGCCGCCGTGGCCGCCGCGGCATCGCACGGTTACGCCCACGCCCTCGCCCACCGAGTGGCACACGACCCAGCGGTTGTCAGCACGTTCCGGTCCGTGCTGGCGGAGTGGCCCCTGATGGCCGCAGTAACCCCTACCGTCGCGGCGCTACTCAGCGCCCAGGCGGGATGGTGGAGTGAAAGCTCCGCTCTCGCGGCAGCCCTGGCGGTCAACACAGTGGCGCTGTTCGGGTGGGGACTGTGGGCCACCCGAGTGGCCGGCCGCAGCTGGGCGGCGGCATGCCGGGCAGGCGGCGTGGACATGTTGTTCGGGCTGTTCATCATCGCCGCGAACGCACTGAGCAAGTGAGCAGGGGGCGGGCACCGGGGAATCCGGTCTCCGTCCCAGCCCTTCTGTCGTTTTCCTGGTAACCACCGACCTTCGAGAGGAGACATCCGTACATTCGGACTTCGACCGTTAAGATCACTACGGGGGAGCAGAAATGGACTGGGGAGTGCTCGTCGCGACGGTCAGTGGTGGCTCGATCGCCATCACCGGCACCGTTCTGGCCGACTACCTGCGCCATCGCCACGAGGACGACAGCGGTATCGGGGCCCGCAGGCGCGAGGTGTACATCGAGTTCATCAGCGCTGCCGGGGTCTGCCATGCGCGGTTGCGGCATATCGCCCAGGACCCGGTAGCCGAGACCGACTTGGACTCCGCCACTCGTGCGGCACTGAGCGATGCAGGTATCTATGAAGCCCGCGAAAGGCTGTTCATCGATGCGACGGCCGCCGTCGCCGGCGCCGGACAGGCGATGTTCGAGCGGCTCCGTGGCCTCCAGCGGGCCATCGCCGCAGGGGCTTCGATCTCGTCCGCGGATTTCCATGACGCCTACCACCCCTATATAGGCTCGGTGTGGGTCTACCGGGTGGCGGTGCGCGAAGAGCTTGAGGGGCGGTCCCTTTCACCCGAGGCCTTCGGGTGGGACGGGTGGGACGGCACGGACCGGTGCGCGATATGCCGAGAAGTACCCGCCTTGGGAACGTGAGCCCCGCCCCACCCGGACGCCGCGGCGGTCAGACGGCCGGTTGCTGCTGGGTGGCACAGTGGATGCCGCCCCCGCCTTCGGCGAGCGTGTCGATGTCCAGTCGCAGGACGGTCCGCCCGGGGTGAAGCTCCCGGACGATCGACGCGGCACGGTCGTCCGCCTTGCGGTCGCCGAAGCGCGGGAGGAGTACCGCGCCGTTGATCACGTAGTAGTTGACGTACGAGCCCAGGAAGTCCGGCCCTCGCTGGCCGAGCGCGGCCGGGTCCGGCTCCGGCATCTCGACGATCTCCAGTCGCCTGCCGCGTGCGTCTTTCGCCGACTTCAGAACCTCACGTGCCTGGTCGTAGGCCCGCGTCCACACATCCGGCTTGGTTCCGGCCGGTGGCCGGCTCAGCACGACGACGCCGGGTTCGGCGAAGCGGGCCAGCGCGTCGACGTGGTAGTCGGTGATGTCCTTGCCCCGTACGCCCTCGAACCAGATCACCGTGGTGACGCCCAGCAGATCCTTCAGCGCCTCCTCGATGTCCGCGCGGGAGCGGCCCGGGTTGCGGTTGGGGTTGACCAGGGAACTCTCGGTGACCAGCAGTGTGCCGGCACCGTCAACTTCCAGGGAGCCGCCCTCCGCCGTGATCGGCGCGCTGATCCGCTCCACACGGTCCCGGCCGAGGACCTGCTCCGCGACGTGAGCGTCGCGCCGGTGCTCCTGCTTGCCGCCCCAGCCGTTGAAATGGAAGTCGATGCCGGCGGTTTCGCCGCCCGGCCCGGTCACGAAGGTGGGGCCGCTGTCGCGCATCCACAAGTCGTCCACGGCGATCGGTACGACCTCGACCGAGGCTCCGCATGCTCGCCGGGCCCCGGCTGCCTCCCGCGGGGCAGCCAGCATCGTGACCGGCTCGTACTCGGCGATGGCCCGGGCGATGCGGGCCACATCACGCTGGACGTCGGGGGCGGCGTCCTCCCAGACCGAATCCGACGGCGGCCATGCCATGAACGTACGCTCATGCCGCTGCGACTCGGCAGGCATCCGGCGCCCCGTCGAAGCGTCGGGCGACGTCCGTCCCCCGGCCGGTTCACGGCTGGAGGCGGGTCCGCAGGCTGAGGCGAGGAAGCCGGCTCCGCCGAGCGCGGCAGCGGTGCCGGACCTGAGCAGTGCCCGCCGGGAGCGTTCCTTCACAACTGTCTCCAACCAGCAGAATGAATGTCGTCCTGACTGAAATTTCAGTCAGGAATGCCAGGCTAACACTGCTCTGCCGGTACGGTGAGGGACTGTGTCAGACCGCCGAACCTTGATCCTTCAGGCCGCCACTCGCCTCATCGCCCGGCGCGGTGTGCGTGGCCTGCGCGTGGAAGAGCTTGCAGCGGAAGCCCAGGTGTCCACCGCGCTCATCTACTACCACTTCGGCGACCGTGCCGGCCTGATGCGCCGGACCCTGGAGTTCATCAGCGACCGGGCCGAGCGCTATACCGAACCCGACGCCAGTCCGGAGTCCGATCCGCGGGCACACCTGGAGCAGATGCTGCTGCTCGAGCTCCAGGACGTACCCGCGGTGGTGGAGAACAGCAGTGCCTGGGGCGAGCTGCGTGCGACCGCCGTCTTCGAATCCGATCTGCGCGAGCAGCTCCGGAACTCCACGTACGAGTGGGTCGAGTACGCCACCGAACTCATCCGCAAGGCGCAGGAAGCCGGCACCGTGGGTGCGGAGGTGATCGCAGCGGATTCGGCGGAGCGCCTGACGACGCTCGTCGAAGGTCTCAGCGAGCGCTGGCTCAGCGGCTCGACCTCGCTCAGCCGCGCCCGCGAACTCCTGCGGGGCGCCCTCGTCTCGGAACTCCGCCTCCCGGGAGAATGAAGCGGCCGGGCGTCGGCTGGTGGTGGTGACACCAGGTTCAGCACACCCTGCCGTACGGCCGCGCCGTACACCAGGATGACCGGCATGAACCCACGCACCACCTTGATCACCGGCGCGACCCAGGGCCTGGGCCGCGGCATCGCACTCGACCTCGCCGCGCGCGGCGACACTCTCCTGTTGCACGGCCGCGACCGCGGCCGTCTGGAGTCCGTCGCAGCGGAGGTACGGGCCGTCGCTCCTGACGCCACCGTCCGCACCTACCTCGCCGATCTGGCCGACCTGGACCAGGTGCACGCGATGGCCGCCCAGATCTGTGCGGCCGAACCCCGACTGGACGCACTCGTCAACAACGCCGTCGCGGGCGGCGGCGCGCAGCCACTTCGGCGGGAGCTGAGCCGGCAGGGGCACGAGCTGCGGTTCGCCGTGAACCACCTTGCCCCCTACGCGCTCACCCGGGGCCTGCTCCCGCTGCTCACCGCCTCGGCGCCCGCTCGCGTGGTGAATGTCGCCTCGATCGGCCAGGAGGCCCTCGACTTCGACAACGTCATGCTGGAGCGGGACTACGAAGGACTGCGCGCATACTGCCGCAGCAAACTCGCGATGATCATGGCGACCTTCGAGCTGGCTGCCGAACTCGACGGTAGTGGCGTTACGGTGAACACCCTCCATCCGGCCCACCTCATGGACACCGACGGGGTCCGCGAGTACGGCCTGACTCCGGTCACGAGCATCGACGAGGGGGTACGGCCGACCGTACGCCTGATCACCGACCCGGACCTCAAGTCCGTAAGCGGCCGTTACTTCGACCAGTTCGTCGACACCCGGGCGCACGACCAGGCGTACGACGCCGATGCCCGGGAACAGCTGATGAAGTTGACCCACGCCCTCATCGGTTAAGGCCTGGCTGTCGGCCACTACCAGGGCGCGAGATCAGAGCCCCCACGCGGGAGGCATGTCGGGCTCTCGCAGCGTACGTAGTGACAGCCAGCCGAGAGCGGGCAGTGCGATCAGTGGCGTGAGTGCGGCCTGCAGGGAAGTCGCGGCGGGGCAGGTAGTCCTGGCCGAGGGTGACATGCAGGGAGAAGGGGACGTACAGACTCGCCGACGTCAGGGCGATGAACAAGTAGAGGAGCGGGCCGGGCACGAAAACGACACCGGCGACCGCCAGGACCGTGAGGGCGTAGGACCGGCCACGGTGCCCGCAGCGCCGCCCAGGTAGAGCACGAACAGTGCGACGGTGCCGGCGACTTCGCCGCCCGCGGTGCGCTGGCGCGCGTACAACGAGATGAAGACGCTCAGGCCGACGAAGACGATCGAGCGGCACACGATGGCCCCGGACAGCTTGGAGAACGACGCCCAGTCGTCGGTACCCGCCGGGTGGTTCGGGCGGGAGGCAGTGGGTGTGGCTGTGGCTGTGGTGGGCCGTTTGGTCGCTCGCAGCGCGGCCACGCACAAGGCGCTGCCTGCCAGGGCCGGAACAACCAGCAGGGGGGACGCGTGCAGGCCGCCGGTGGCGGTGACGGCGGTCACCATGAGGGGCGCGGCGGCGAAGCCGATGTTGCCGCCGAGCGAGAACCAGCCCATGGCGGCGTGGCTGCCACCGCCGGTGACGCGTGCGATGCGGGCGGCTTCGGGGTGGTAGGCGGCGACGCCGATTCCGGACAGGGCGACGGCGGCCAGCGTCAACGGGTAGGAGCCGCTGACCCCGCTGAGGGCGACGCAGTGCCTTCAGCGACGTCTTCCGCCGGGCCTTCGGCCACACTCCCGGCGCCCATGGCCGCTCCCGTACGGCGGTGGGTTCGTAACGCTCACCCGGCGCGTTCGTTGGTCGTCGCGAACGTCCCTGCAACAGAGGTGGTCTCCATGAAACTTCGATCAGCGGCCACGGCCGCGGCTCTCAATCTCCTTGTACTCGGCAGTGCGGCTTCGGCGCAGGCCGCGGGCCCGGAACAGTTCGCCCTCAGCGCTTCGGACACCCTTACCAAAACCTCCATGGACCTCGCCCACTTGATGGAGCGGCAGACGGAGCCCGTGCTCGGCCCGGGTCCGGTCGTCGACACGGACACCTTCGCGCACACCACGTCGACCTTGGGGCTGGACCGGCAGAACATGAAGCAGCGGTAACCGATTCCGGCGCTACCACCCCTTGTTAGCCATTTAGCTAATGTGCTAAATATTGGGCGTGACAGCAGACCAAGACGAGGCAGGAGCCTTCCGCGCCCTCGCCGACCCGACGAGGCGCCAGATCCTGGAGAACCTCAGAGGCGGCGAGCTCGCGGCCGGGGAGATCGCGGACGGGTTCGCGATCAGCGCGCCGTCCATCTCGCGACACCTCGGCGTACTCAAGGGGGCCGGGTTGGTCACCGAGCGCCGGGACGGCAACCGGATCCTTTACACGCTGGCCGAGGACCGGCTCGCCCTCTGCCTCGGCCGGTTCCTCAGCGCGGTCTGTCCCGAGCAGATCGTGCTGCGCCACACCAAGTGGCAAGCCACGGGTGAGAGCAAGGACTCATGAAGCAACCGCGCCTGTCCAGCGTCGTCGAACGACGGCTCCTGGTGAACTACCGGATCGACCCGGACATCGCCGCACCCCTGCTTCCGGCCCCGCTGCGCCCGCAGTTGGTCCACGGCTACGCGGTCGCCGGCATCTGCCTCCTGCGACTGGGAAACGTCCGGCCCGCCTGGGCGCCCCAGGCGGTCGGGCTGCGCAGCGAGAACGCGGCGCACCGGATCGCCGTCGAATGGGACGGCCCGGACGGCATCGAGACCGGTGTGTACATCCCGCGTCGTGACACCGCCTCGCGCATCAACACCTGGGCGGGAGGCCGCGTCTTTCCCGGCGAGCACGGCCGTGCCGATTTCGACGTGCGTGAGACGCCGGACGAACTGCGCGTCTCCTTCGCGACCCGTGACGGGGACACCCGGGTGGACGTCACTGTCGACGTAGCCGACGAGCTGCGGGGCAGTGAGCTCTTCGCCGACCTGGAGGAGGCTTCCGCCTTCTTCCGCCGCGGCGCCAAGGGGTTCTCCGCGACCAGCTCCGGCCGCCACCTCGACGGCATGGAACTGTTCACCGACGCCTGGCGAGTGGAAGCCGGCCGGATTCGCTCCGCGACATCCTCCTTCTTCTCCGACCCGGACCGCTTCCCGCCGGGGAGCGCGACCCTGGACTGCGCCCTGGTCATGCGGGACGTCCCCGCCGACTGGCTGCCCCTTCCGGCCATGGCCGCCGGCTGACCCACTCCGGCCCCGTACGCCGAGCCGGCGCGGTGCGATGGGCCAGATCGTCCACCAGAGCGACATCGTCCCCGGTCAGCGGCATCTCGCCGCCGCCGCGGGCAAGTGTCGGGGCGCCGTTTTACCTGCCGTCGCGCCCTCAGTCGGTCCGGGGAGAGGACTACCCTGGTCACAGGGATCCTTCCCCTGGGAGCGGTCGATGCGCGACTACAATCCCGATCAGGGCGAGCACAGGCTGCGCCGCATTCTGGCGGCGGTCCATATGCCGCTGTACCTGGCCCTTGCCGTGCTGTTCGGCGTATGGGCGTGGCGGTCGCAAGCGGGCACCGCTCCGAACGCCTGGGCCCTGGGAGCTGTCGCACTGCTCTTCGCCGTTCTGGCCTTGCTGGCGCTTGCTGACAGCGCCATCGTGCGGAACCACCACCATCGCCGGAACACCCGCCGCTGAGCACGCGGTGCGGGGCTCCCTCGCCGTGACCCCGCTATGACCTGCGCCTCTCGACGGCGGTCCGCACATATTCGCTACCGGCCGCGGCCTCCCGCACGAAAGAATGGAGCATCAGAAACCGGGAGGGACCCATGAGCCAGGCGCACGCGCAGACGCAGACGCAAAAGCAGACGCATCTGACGCTTCAAGAGCTGTTGCCGCCCGCGGAGTTGGCGGCAGCCCTCGACGCCGGGCACGTCACCCGCAAGCCGCACCCCGAACTGCCGCTGTCCATCTACACGTACACGCGGACGTGCCAGTACGAGCGGATCTGGAACCGGGTGACCACGCGCTGCCGCGGACTCGTCGCCGACGACATCACGGGCGAGGTCATCGCGCTTCCCCTGCCGAAATTCTTCAACGTCGGTGAGCACGAGGCCGGTCAGCCCTACGCGCCTGCCCTGCCGGACGAGCCGTTCGAGGTGTACGACAAGGTCGACGGCAGCCTCGCGGTGGTCTTCCACTACGCGGGCCGGTGGCAGGTCGCGTCCAAGGGGTCCTTCATCAGCGCGCAGGCGCGGTGGGCGCAGCGCCGGCTCGACGGCAGGGACACATCGGCCCTGTCGCCGGGGGTGACGTACCTGGCGGAGATCCTGTACCCGCAGAACCGTATCGTCGTGGACTACGGCGACCGCCGGGACCTGGTGCTCCTCGCGGCGTTCGGCAAGGACGGCGCGGAGATACCCATGGCCGAGGCCGGGGCCGCGTGGCAGGGCGTCGGGTCCGTCGTCACGAGGTGGCCTGCCATGCCGATCGCCGAACTGATCGCGCTGACCACGTCGAACACGATGCCCGGCGGCCGGTCCGCCTCGGGGACCGACGCCGAGGGCTTCGTACTGCGCTTCGCTTCCGGTGTACGGGCGAAGGCGAAGCTCTCGGAGTACGTACGACTGCACAAGGTGCTGACGGGCGTCACGGAGCGGGACATCTGGCGCAGCCACGGCATCCAGCGGTTCGCCGGCATGTCCGCGAAGCGGCTGGCTCAGGGCCTGGGTTGCTCGCGCGCCGAACTCGGGGGCATCACGGCGGCGGGCGGGCGGCCGCTGGACGCCCTGCTGGAGCAGGTGCCGGACGAGTTCGACGCCTGGGTGCGCGGGGTGATCGCGCGCCTGGAGGCCGAGGCGGCGGCGCGCGAGCGCGCCATCGACGAGGCGTTCGGGACGGTGGCCCATCTGGCCGCCGACCGGGGGGCGTTCGCCCGCGCGGTCCGGCAACTGCCCGACTCGCAGATCCGGGCCGCCATGTTCCTGCGGCTCGACGGACGCCCGACGGACCTGGTCGTGTGGCGGGCCGTGCGGCCGGAGGCGTCCGACCCGTTCAAGACCGATGAGGAGAACTGACCAGTGCCCGTAGTACATGTCATGACGGGCTTGCCCGCGTCGGGGAAGACGACTGCCGCGCGGCAACTGCAGGCGGACGCCGAAGGCCGGATGCGCCGCGTCAGCCTCGACGACCTGCGGGCCATGCTCGACCTGCCGGCGGCCGAGCGGGGCAGGTCGCGTGCGCATGAGCAGACGGTGCTGGCGATCCAGGACGCCGCGGTGCGCGCGGCCGTCGACGACGGCTTCGACGTGGTCGTCGACAACACGCATCTGACGCCCCACATCCCCAAGCGTCTGAAGGCCGCGGCCGCCGGTCTGGCGACGTTTGTCGTGCACGATTTCACCGGCGTACCGGTCGAGGAGTGCGTACGCCGGGACGGCGAGCGGGACAGGCCCGTCACCGAGGACATCATCCGGATCCTGGCCGACAAGCACGCACGGGCCACCAGGGGCGGATGGCGGCTCACCGAAGCGTGGCTGAACGACCAGCCCCCCGTCGAGCCGTACGTACCCGACCCGGCGCTGCCGGCGGCGGTGATGTGCGACATCGACGGAACGCTGGCCCTGACGGGCGACCGTGGGCCGTACGACTTCACGCGATGCGACGTCGACCTGCTGAACGTGCCGGTGCGGCAGGCTCTGTGTTCCTTCCGGCGCGCCGACAGCGACATCATCGTGCTCCTGTCCGGACGCGGTGAGGAGTACCGCCCGCAGACAGAGGCGTGGCTTCGGCGGCACGAGGTGCCCTACGACGAGCTGTGGATGCGCGAGGCGGGCGACGGGCGCCGCGACGATGTCGTGAAGGCCGAGTTGTTCGACCGTCACGTGCGTCACCGGTACGCGGTTCGGGTGTCGCTGGACGACCGTGACCGGGTGGTCGCGCTGTGGCGCCGCATGGGGCTGCCCACCTGGCAGGTCAACTACGGGAACTTCTAAAGGGTTGTGAGGGTCAGCAGCCTCTAGGCAACTGCCCATGTTTTGTTCAAGGACACGCCAACAGATCACAATCATGAATCTCAGGCCAGAACGTGACCGCTACGTTCCCCTCGTGACCTTGAATCGACACACCTCATCCAGGCCGGCGAGCACGGGGCGTCGGGCGTTGCTGCGGGCCGCTGTAGCGGGAACTGCCGCAACCGCCGCCGCCGGAACAGCGATGACACTCGGCGCCGCGTCCGCCACGGCCGCGCCCCCGGCCACGGCGACGGGCACGCCCCGCAGCCCCGACGAGGCGCTGCGCGAGCTGGCGGCCGGCAATCGGCGGTGGCGGACATTCCACCAGCGGCATCCTCACGAGACGCCGTACGCGCGCGAGTCGCTCGTCTCGGGGCAGAACCCGTTCGCCGTCGTCCTGGGATGCATCGATTCGCGGGTGCCGCCGGAGCTGGTCTTCGATCAGGGGCTCGGAGACCTCATGACGGTACGGTCGGCCGGCGAGGTCCTGGATGAAGCCGTCCTGGGCAGCATCGCCTACGGCGTCCTGGAACTGGGCGTACCGCTGATCCTGGTTCTCGGGCACCAGTCGTGCGGCGCGGTCTCCGCCGCCGTTCGCGCGGATGAGACGGGAGAGCAACTTCCCAGACATATACAGTACGTGGCTGATCAGATACGCCCGGCCATAGACCAAAGCCGGCACGGCGACGCCCGCATCGACTCCACCATCACCCGCAACGTCGGCATGATCCGTACGCGCCTCGCAGCCGATCCCGACCTGGCCGACAGGGTGGGTACGGGGAAGCTCGCGATCGTCGGCGCCCGTTACGAGCTCCACTCACAACGCGTCCACGCCGTCACCTGACCCACCCGTCGTCGCTCCTATGCCGGGTGACCGTCGTCGTCGGTTCGGTCGGCCTGGGTGGTGAACTTGGACAGGAACACGTCCAACCGGCCGTCGCCTCTCCGGGTCAGGGTCGCCCCGTCCTGCCAGATACCGTTCTCCTGCCACCACTGGCTTCCGTAGGGGTCGCCCTGGTTCTGGTGGATGTTGTGCATGCCAAGACCCTGGTTGAACGGCTCACCGAAAACCATGATCGCCCGGCCGGGCACAAGAATGGGCTCGAGAGCCTGTGCGGCGTCCAGGTTGGAACCCGAGATCCATGGGCGTGGTGGATTCAGCCTGTCGAGGATCGCCCTGAGCCAGGCCGGCGGCCGCCTCACGAAGACGCACCCGGAGCGGTTCAGCAGGGCTGGGTGCCGTACGAAGTCGAGCGCGCCCGACTCGGGCGTGCGGGCGAGGTCGTGGTATCCCGGTGCCAGTGCGGCCACCGGACCGAGCGCCGAGGCGTCCAGCGTGAAGGCCTTCCACTGGACGCCGGTGCTGGACTGCTTGCTGTCCACGTCGACGGCGCACCGGTACCGCCCGGCGGGCGCGTCGACCTCCAGGTTGACGTGGAACCAGCGGCCCTGTGTGTCGGGCTGGTCGCGGAAGTGGCGGTGCAGGGTTCCTGACAGCACGCCGTAGTCGTCGAGCGGCATGCCGCCCAGTCAATCACCGGCCCCCGCCAGAGGTACGAGACGCGCGGAGAGTTCCGTCCCCTCCTGAAACTCGCGACCCCACGCTCAGCAAGGCCTGCGCCACGCTCCCAGGTCGAGCCGCTTGCGCATGGAGCTCAGCCCGAGCTCGCGGGACTGCGCGCAGAATTCGCCCAACGGGGTGGCGTATTCGACATGGAACACCGCCTTTCCCGCCCGTACGAACGGGGTGAGTTCCGCGCATTCGTTCAGTTCCGCGCACTCCTCGTTCACCGCGAAGTCGAAGTCGTCCACCAGCTCGGGGATCTGGGGCAGATCGTTCTTCAGCCCCACTGACAGGCCGCGCTCATGGGCGAGTGAGGCGAGCATGCGGTTGTACGCCAGCTGATGGCCGGCCGTCAGCGGAAACCCGGTGTCTTCGAGGTACGCGTCCAGCAGATCGGGCTCGACCGCGTCGTAGCCCCGCTCGCGGCACATGTCGAAGCGCTTGGCCATCAGCGGCCGCAGTACGTCCAGGCGCCGGATGTCGAGCCACCGCTCCCCCGGCCACCCGTTGGCGCGGCCGCGGACGGCGGCCGGGAAGTCCTGGTGGTCCGGACGGAACGACTCCCAGGCGCCCGCGTTGAGATAGCAGATGACCTTGCGCCCGTCCCGGTGCAGCCGGCGTACCGTGCTGGAGTCGTTCTCGAACCCGTCGATGTCGTAGACCGGAACATCGACGCTCGGGTCGACCTTGCCGTCGAGCTGCCACTGCCACGCGGTGCCCGGCTTCGGCTGCCACCGGCGCTCCGGAGCCGAGCAGGCCGCCGCCAGGAGGAGGAGAAGAAGCAGGAGGAGTACGCCCCGCCGACGACTCACGCCTCCTCCCCCGCGGCCGCCGGCACGAGGCCGGGCGGCACAGCCGACCACGGGTTGGGGCCGTGGCCGGGCACCGCGCAGTGCACGCCGGCCCGCCGCAGCCCCGCTGTGCGGCCGGCGAGCCCGCACAGTCCCGGAGGGACCCCGTACACCAGATGACAAAAACGCTCCGGCGGATGGGCGGCCGTCCATGCCGGTGGCGCGGGAGCGGCGCAGTACGCGGCCCAGTCGCCCTCGAAGGTGATCAGCAGGTCGGCGAACGACGCGTAGCCGGCTGCCGGATGGACTCCCGGGTTGAGGACGACCGTACGCCCGCCGAGGGCCCGCGCCGCACGCACCAGCCGCTTGCAGTGGCGCATCCCCGCCGCGTCGGCCGGTGTCTGGTCGAACAGGAAACCGTCGGCGGCGTACCACTCGCGGTGGCGCCGCAAGTCGGCACGTACGGCGCGGAAGGGGCGGCGCCCGTAGTCGGTGTCTGCGTAGCCCAGGACCCGGACGCCCGCCGCCCGCAGCGTGCGGGCGGCGGCCGTGAAGGCCGGGTCCGGACGCGACCCCGGGCCGTCGGCCACGTTGAGCACCACGCCGTACAGCTGGGGGGCGGACAGGGCCAGAGCGGCCCAGGCGTCGGGGTCCACGGCCGGGTGCGCGTACATCGGTACGAGCAGGGTCATCGGCGCTGCCCGTGCAGCTGACCACTCAGCTGACCACTCAGCTGACCGCTCATCGGACCGCCACCGCCGACGACTCCCACAGGTCCCGCAGCGAGTCGGCGAGCGAGTGGTCCGGGCGCCAGCCGAGCGCCGAACGGGCGGCCGAGATGTCCGCGCACTGCCAGGACACCGCGGCCGAGCGCTCCGAGCCGGCCCCCGACTCCTCCAGCCGGCCGCGCAGACCGGACGCCCGCAGCAGGCCGTGCGCCATGTCGCGTACGGCGGTGGCTGTGCCGCTGCCGATGTTGAGCACCGGCGGCAGCGCGCCGGTCGCGGTCGCGGCCTGCACGACGGCCCCCGCCACGTCCCGTGCGTCGACGAAGTCGCGGTAGGCCGACAGGTTCCCCACCTTGACGGCGCATCCGTCGCCGCCCGCCCGCAGCTCGGCGGCGAGCCGTCCGGGTAGCCCGGCGGCCGGCGCGCCGGGGCCCACCGGGTTGAAGACCCGCAGCACCACCGCGTCGAGTCCGCATCCGGTGACGGCCAGGGTACCCGCCAGCTTCGTCGCTCCGTAGAGGCCGAGCGGGCTGGTCGCGGCTTCCTCGGTGACCGGTCGGCCCGGCGCTCCCGGCCCGTACTCGGCGGCCGATCCGAGGTGAACGAGGCGGGCGTCGGGCGCGGCCTCCCGCAGCGCCTCGCAGAGCGCGGCCGGCCCGCGCGCGTTGGCGTCGACGAGCCGGACCGGGCTGCCCGTCACCAGGCCCGCGCAATTGATGACGACGGAGGGCGCGGTCGCGTGCAGCGCGTCGGCGAGTGCGCCCGGCCCGTCGGCCAGGTCGAACGGCACGTCGGCCGACGGCGAGCGGCCGCCGGTGAACAGCCGCACGTCCGCGAGGGCGCGCAGCCGCTCGGCGGTGTGCCGGCCCAGGTATCCGGTGGAGCCCAGGAGGAGAACGCGCACGGGACGCTCACGCTCCCTTGAGCAGTTCGCCGCGGCGCGTGGTGAATTCGGCGTTGGCCCGGTCGTAGTCGTCGGGGCGCCCGATGTCCAGCCAGTAGCCGTCGAAGTCGTACGCGTGGGGCGGGGTCTTGGCGGCCAGCAGGTCCAGGACCAGCTCGTCGAACCCGAGCGGGAGACCGGGCGTGTAGGCGGCGAGGGTGTCCCTGGAGAGGCCGTACACGCCCATGGAGACCCGGTAGTCCATGCTCGGCTTCTCGGCGAAGCCGACGACGCGCCCGGATTCGGTGGTGAGGACGCCGAAGTCGATGGCGACCTTGCGGGCGTACGTCGCGACAGTGAGCGGGGCGTCCGACTTCTGGTGGTGTCTGACCACGTCACCGAAGTCCAGGTCGGTGAGGATGTCGCCGTTCATGACGAGGAAGTGCTCGGGGAGGCGGTCCATCATGGTCAGTACGGGGCCCATGGTGCCCAGGGGGCTGTCTTCGGTGGAGTAGCCGACGCGTAGGCCCCACTGGGATCCGTTGCCGACGTAGGCGCGGATGATGTGGCCGAGATGGCCGATGGCGATGGTGCAACTGGTGAAGCCGGCGGCGGCCAGCTGACGCAGCACGATCTCCAGGATGGCGTGCTGGTCGCCGATGGGTACGAGCGGCTTCGGTAAGGCGGTGGTGTACGGCAGAAGGCGTACGCCCTTGCCACCGGCCAGGATCACTGCGTGCATCGTCTTCTCCTCTTGGTGAGCCAACTGGGGACGAGCGGTCAGACGTTGTAGATGCCGGTCTTGTAGCGGGCGAGGTTCGCGGGGTCGCGGAAGAAGTCGATCGTGTGCCGCAGGCCGCCCTCCAGGTCGTTCTCGGGACGCCAGTCGGTCGCCGTGCGCAGCCGGGTGGCGTCCGCGACCAGCCGCATCACCTCTGATGCCGCGGGGCGGATGCGCTGCGCGTCCTCGCGTACCTCCAGATCGGTCTCCATCAACTTGCCGATCAGCTGCGTCAGTTCGCCGACGGAGATCTCCCCGCCGGTGCCCGCGTTGAAGGTGCGGCCGACCACGGCGTCGGCGGGCGCGGTGCCGACCGCGAGGAAGGCGCGGGCGGTGTCCTTCACGTACAGGAAGTCCCGCGTGGGCCGCAGGTCCCCGAGGGTGATGACGCGCTCGCCCGCCGCGACCTGGCCGATGACGGAGGGGATGACGGCCCGCATCGACTGGCGCGGGCCGAAGGTGTTGAACGGCCGCAGGGTGACGACCGGCGTGCCGAAGCTGGCGTGGTAGCTGTCGGCCAGCCGGTCCCCGCCCGCCTTCGAGGCGGCGTACGGCGACTGGGTGCTGATGGGGTGGTCCTCGGTGATCGGCACGGTCTGGGCGGTTCCGTACGTCTCGCTCGTCGACGTATGCACCAGTCGGGGGACGGAGAGGCGGCGTACGGCTTCCAGGACGTTGAGGGTGCCGGTCACGTTGGTGTCCACATAGCTGTGCGGAGCCTGGTACGAGTACGGAATCGCGATGAGCGCCGCCAGGTGGTAGACGGCATCGGCGCCTTCGACGAGCTGGTGGACCGAGCCGGGGTCGCGGACGTCGCCGAGGACGATCTCGACGTGGTCGAGCACCTCGGGCGAGAGCGTCTCCAGCCAGCCGTAGGAGGAGAAGGAGTTGTACTGCGCCATCGCGCGGACGCTGAAGCCGGCCGTGACGAGTGCCTCGGTGAGATGCGAGCCGATGAAGCCCTCGGCTCCGGTGACGGCGACGCGTAAGGGGGTGGACATGGGTGGTTGCTCCTTCGGTTGGGTGGTGAGGTGACGGTGGGGCAGGAGAGTTCAGCGGTGTGCGGAGGGCCGGCCGAGGTGCCGCCAGGCCCAGATGAACAGCACGGCTGCGGCCGCCGGGCAGACGAGCAGGTCGATGCCGTACGGGCGGCCTGCGGCCGATGCCGCCGCGGCGGCGAGACAGCCGAGCGCCGGCGGCCAGGCCAGCGTGAAGGCTTGCAGCAGCAGCCCGGTCCACAGGAGAGCCCCGAGCGCCGG
This sequence comes from Streptomyces sp. NPDC002994, assembly GCF_040611155.1. Taxonomy (NCBI): domain Bacteria; kingdom Bacillati; phylum Actinomycetota; class Actinomycetes; order Kitasatosporales; family Streptomycetaceae; genus Streptomyces; species Streptomyces sp. NPDC002994. The sequence goes on along the minus strand of NZ_JBEXNQ010000007.1, from coordinate 123,104 downwards.
CAGGGCGACGGCGTCCGCGCCCACGGCCAGGGCCCCGGCCAGCAGCAGCACGGCGTACGCCGCCAGGCACAGAGCCATCGCGCGCCCGGCGCGCAGGGTGAAGCCGGCGACGGTGGCGCTGGCCCGCAGCGCGGCGACGGCCATGCCCCGGTAGCGGTACAGCAGCCACTCGGCGAAACCCATGCTCAGGGTGAGGACCACGATGCCGCGAGCCCCTGCCGTGCCGCCGCTGCCGCCGCTGCCGCCCAACATCGTCAGCGCTCCGGCCGCGAGCCCGAAGAGCCCGTACGGAAGGGAGTCCCGAAGGGCCGGTAGCTTGGCGTCCCCGCTGGGCGCCGCCCGCAGCGTGCCACGGATCGCGTGCCCGGCCGCGAGGGCCGCCAGCGCCACCGTCACCAGCAGCAGTCCCGAGGACACGACGACCGGCGTGCGCCACCACAGGAGGCACACCGCACCGGCCGCCACCGGCAACAGGGTGAGCGCGAGGGTGCGTTCGCGGCCGAGGACCAGTAGCACGGTCGCCGCTGCCACGTAGCAGGACTGCCCGGCGGCGAACGCGGACGCCGTGCCCGGACCGGAGACCAGCAGGCCCACGACCGTCGCCGCCACCGCGCCCGCCGGGGCGCCGGCCCGCAGCGCCCGCCCGGCGCCCGCCGGGCCCTCGGCCGCGAGCCTCAGGTAGGCCCGGTGGCTGAGCGCCTGGTTCCACGCCCACGCCACCAGCGCGGCGGCGATCAGTCCGGTGACGTCGGGCGTACCCCGCCACAGGTCCGCGCCCAGCACGTAGCCGAGTCCGGGCAGCGCGAACACCAGGCCGCGCAGGGCGCACCGCCAGTGGTCCGGCTTCCAGGGATCGGGGGAAGGGGGTGGCTCGGGGTAGTGGCGCGGCACCCGGTGGTAGAGGTCCTCGGCCAGGGCGAACAGGCCCGCGCGGCCGTAGTGTTCCCGTATCCGGTCGCCCGTCATCCCGTCCGACTCCAGCAGGGCGGCCACCTCGTACGGGTGGACGGCCCCCGAGACCTGTTCCACGAGCCGCTCGGCGAGCTCGTCGATCGGATCCGTCGCCCAGCCCGGGCGGGCGCGGGTACGGGGGTGGGACCTGGGTATGGCGGGGAGACTGTCCCCTTCGCCCGGCAGCAGGCGCAGCGGGCCGCTCATCCCACGGCCTCCCCGGCGGATTCCTGTTCGCTGTCCGCGACTTCGTCCTGCGCCAGTTCGCCTTCCGCGAGTCGCAGATAGATGTCGCGGAAGGTGTCGACTGTCTGCCGCAGCGTGAACTGCTCGATCACGCGCTGTCGCGCGGCCTCCCCCATCGCCGCCCGGCGCGCCGGGTCGCGCAGCAGTTCCAGCACGGCCCGGGCCATTGCCTCCGGTTCGCGCGGCGGGACGACGAGACCGCTGTCGCCGACCGCCTCGCGCACGCCGCCCACGTCCGTGGAGACGGTGGCCCGCCCGCACGACATGGCCTCGATGAGGGTGAACGGAAACCCCTCGCTGATGCTGGACAGCATGACCACGCTGCCTGCCGCGTAGGCGTCCCGTATGTCGTCCACCCGGCCCTCGAAGGTGACGTACTCGCCCTGCCCGAGCTCCGCCGCCAGCGCCTCGCAGCGCTCGCGGTAGGCCTCGCCGCCACGCGGCGTGCCGCCGAAGAGCCGCAGCCTCGCCGCCGGGAGTTCGTGCCGTACCTGCGCGAAGGCGCGGATCAGCGTCTCCAGGTCCTTGATGGGGTCGACCCGGCCGGCCCAGCTGAGGACGGGTGCGTTCGGTTCGGGGCCGGCGGGCGGGAAGGCCGCGGGGTCGACGCCGTTGTAGACGGTCCGTATCGACTGTGGGTCGGCGCCGCCCTGTTCCTCCCACAGCCGGTTGTACTGGTTTCCCGGGGTGATCAGCGCGGCCGTCCGGTACGTCTCCTCGGCGAGGAGCCGGAAGAAGCCGAGCAGCAGCGCCTTGACGGGCCACCGGTAGGGACCGGTGCGGTAGCCGAGGTAGCGCTCGCGCAGATAGACGCCGTGCTCGGTGAGGAGCAGCGGCACCCCGTGCAGTCGGCTGCCGACGAGCCCGGGCAGGACTCCCAGCCCACCGCTCACGGCATGGGCGACACCGTCCGTGGGCGGTCGTGCGGCGAGCGGCCGCAGCGCGTGTTCCAGCAGGTCCGTGGCGGTAAGCGCGTCGTGGATGGTGGGGCGGGAGGCATGTACGGCCAGGCCGGGGCGGTTCCACACCCCTGCCAGGACGCGCACGGCCGGATCGGCGCGGAGGGCGGGTGCCAGCTCTCCCCGGCGGGCGTGTTCGGCCAGCTCGTACAGCGCCGGTGCGAAGTCCGCCTCGGCGGGGGGGTCGAGCAGTGCGCCGAGGAACCGTTCGTACGCCGCTGTCAGCATGCGCAGCCGTCGGCCGCGCGGGGCGGCGCCGGCCGGCGCCGTGCCCCACATCGGAACGCCGACCGGAGGTGACACATGGGCGGGCAGGTCCCAGGCGAGGGGTTCCCTCCCTGTGCCCGTCACCGCGGTGATGTCGAAGCGGAAGTCCGGGAGCCCGCGGACGAGTTGGTCGCACCACACACTCACGCCGCCGTGGCTGTGCGGATACGTGCCTTCGGTGAGGAGGGTGACACGAGTCGTGCCGGACGCTGCCGGAGGTAGCGCTTGGAGCATGCGGGAGTGCTCTCCTGGGATGCGGGTCGTGGAAGGGGACGATGCGGGGGCGTAGCGGGAGCCAGGGCCCGGGTCAGCCGGTGACGCCGTAGGGCACGCGGGTACGTACACCCGGCGGCAGCGGCATCAGAGGTGCCGTTCGCCGTACGAGCTCGCTCTTGTCGGCCCGCGCCGTGGCGGACGCCGGACCGGCGGGCAGGGTGAGGCTGACCCGGTCCTGGAGCAGGCCGGCCGCGACCCAGCCCGAGACCGTGCCCGCGTACGGCGTGCCGAAGGCTTCCGTACCCAGCAGCAGGTCCTGTCGGGTTCCGGCGGGCATGGTGGCGGGGACCCGGACACCGCTCGGAGCCTGCACCGTCACGGTGTCACCGATGCGGTACGCGGTCACCCGGCCAGCCTTGACGGCGGTGTTCCAGGTGACCCGGTCGCGGAGCTCCGTGCCGATGTCGCGCTGGCGCAGGTTCACCAGCGGGGCGCTGTCCGCGTAGAGCGCGGCGTACTCGCTCAGAACGCGGTCGAGCACCGGGTAGGCGATGCGGTCCTCGGCGAGGTTGGACTGGTGGATGAAGTGCGGCCGGGGGTCGTTGGAAAGCACATGCCCCAGGGCGATGCGGGATTCCAGCGGAACGACGTAATCCGCGTAGCCGGTGACCGGATCGAGCGGCTCCGGCAGGCAGGTGGAGTTGGCGGCGCTCTCGCAGATGCCGCTGCCGCCGTCGGCGGACCGGCTGTAGATCCAGTTGTACTCGTCGATCTGGTCGGCGGTCCGGCCGGCGTTGTAGAAGATGTTCATCGGATGGCGCGGCACGGTGAGCGCCGGGCCGACCTTGCGCTGCTCCCGGTCGCGCGAGTTGTCGGAGGCGAGCGAGGTGACGCCGTTGTCGGCGAGTGCCGGTCCGAGGTTCGGGTTGTCGTCCGGCTGCTGGGGCAGCACCTTCAGGCCGGAGTGTTCACCGGTCACCAGCTCGGCGTCGACCAGGGGCAGCCCGGTGCGCTCGGCCCACAGCCGGTTGTCGCGGATCTGCCCGGCGATCTCGGTGCGGCTGACGTAGCGCGTACTGCCGTCGGGGTTCTTCGCGCAGCTCCACGGGACCGCGCTGACGTCCTGGACGCAGCCGAGGAAGGGGTGGTTGTACGTGTGGTTGACCCACCGGTACGCGCTCTTGTCGGCGGCGAGCTGCTGTGCGAGCGGGTCGCTGCCGGCGTTCTCCTCCTTGTAGAGCTCGCTGCCGCCGCCGTTGAACACCATGTCGAGCGTGAAGTCCTTGGAGCGGGACCACTGGGTGGCGTACTGGGCGTCGGCGGCCGTCATCCGGATGGAGTCGGCCTCACCCTGTCCGGGCGGGCAGTCCACGTCGCCGGGCGTGCAGTTCAGCTGGCTGTCCCAGCGGTCGTCGGCGGCGAAGACGTCGTCGACGTGTACGGCGAAGTAGTTACGGGAGGCACCGATCCGCACGTCCTGAGTCAGCCATCCGACGATGCCGCGGGCCAGCAAGCGGAACTGCTGCTGGTGCTGGTTGTAGACGAATGTGACGACGAGCTCGCGGCGCCCGTCGTGCCGGTATTCACCAACGAGGGAGCCGCGTTCGGCCGAGCCGGGCAGTGGCACGTCCACGTACGGGGTGAAGTCGGCGCCCGGTGCGGGCTTGGCGGCATGGGCGTAACTCTCCGAGACCGTCGGCGCGTTGTCCTCGAAGGGCACGGCCCCTTCCAGGTAGCCGAAGGGGCCGGCCTTGCCCGCCGCGGTCACCTCGGCGCGGGCGCCGTCCAGGGATCCGCTGTAGCCGCCGTTGGCCGGGGGATCGAGGCCGACTTCTGGACGGGCGTACGTGTACGCGTCGACCTGCGGGATCGCGAAGGTCTTCTCGTACGCGACGAGGGCGGCCATCTCCGCGGAACCGGTGCCAAAGGGGTTGTCGTTGGGCAGCACCACGGCCTGGTACTTGGCACGCGGCCGCCCTCCGACCGTGTCGGAGAGGAAGGCCGCGTCGATCACCGGGCGGCCGTCCCTGGACAGATCGATGGAGGTGTACGGCGTCCCGGCGCCGACCAGTTCGGCGGCGATCGCGGCGGTGGCGGGCCCCCCGTCGTCCACCACCAGGACCCGCAGGTCGACCCGTGGCACAGGTGTGGCGGCTCCGGCTGTGGGCGTTGCGAGCGCGAACAGCGTTGCGGCCGCGGCCAAAACGGCAGCAGTGTGCCCGGTGCGTCTCATGGTGTGCGTCCTCCCCAGAAGAGCAGCCCGCAGTCAGCCGGCCTGCCCCGCCCCCCTTGCGGCGGTCGGCTCCGTGAGGTGCCGACGCTGTCCCGCCCTGTCGGATCACATAGTGAGGTGCGCGGAGGAGAAGTTGTGAGGGCAATGTGAAACCTGGCGCGAAAGGCACGCGCGTCGGGGAGGCGGACCGGCGAACGAACGGACGGATTCGCGCCTGCGGAACCCGCCGCCATTGTCGAGCCCAAGCGCAGGTGACGGTTGGCGCAAGCGGTTATCCCGTACGCCCTGGAGGGTGTGGTGTAGACCAAAGAAAAGAAAGCGGAATCGCACGGGGAAATCCAGCCAACCACCTACGGGGCTCACTCCGGGCGCGCACCGGCGCACACTGGCGCAAGACAAGGAGCACATCGGGGCGCACAGCGGTCACGCACCCCCGTGAAGTGCATCTGCCTGAAGGGTGATCTGATGCCCCCATGGCAGGAATGAGGATCACGGTGTGTCTACCGGCAGGGGCAGCGGACCGGCTGGAAGAGGCGGTCGCGGAGGCGCTGGCACCTTTCGAGATCGACTACTCGCGCGGCGAAGAGCTGGACATCTGGGACGCCTGGTACATCACCGGTGGCGAGACGCACGGCGGCGGATTCAATGTCCTGCCCGGCAAGGAGCGGGACCCCAGGCTGATCCACGAGTACGTGCCGCCCCAGTGGAACTCGGGAGAACCGGTCCTCAACGACTTCGGCTGGTGTGCGGGCGGGCCGCGCGAGCTCCTTGACTTCTCCGCCTCGCGCGAGGAGGCGCGGGAGCTGGCCGAGGCGGCGTGGCAGCGGTGGCAGGAGCTGGCGGGCCAACTGCCGTCGGCCCAGCCCTGGGAGGTCTACTACGACCGCGCGGTGGCCGAGTTCCGGACGTACTCCGTGGACCAGGCCTCGGACGACTACCGCGCCCAGCCCCTCGTACGCGCCTTCGACGACTACGTGGCAACGCTGCCCACCGAGCGCTACGCCTACTGGTTCCTCGTCTTCACCGATCCCGCCGTCGAGGTCGGGCGTGCCGGGCGGCAGGAGTTCGTCGAGCGCCAGATGGAGTTGGCCCTGCGGAAACGCAACGTCCTCACGCTGGGCGGCTGGTGGTACGAGGACGGCGGGCCGGGAATCCACGGCGCCTGCCACAGCCCCGCCCAATGTTCGCACGAGCCTGAACTCCCCGCCCACCAGGAGCGCATCGACGCGTATCTCGCGGACCTGCCCGGCGACACCCTCCTGATCCATGTGCGGTGCCACGTGTAAAACGGAGCGGCGGAGCAGTCCCTAATCCAGCTCCAGTTCCCCCACCTTCTGATCCCCGCTCATCTCCCCCGTCGGCCTGATCCCGAGCCCCAGATAGAAGCCCTCAGGGCCGTCGTCGCCCGGGTGCCACGTCGTGGTGAGACGGGTGCCGCCCCGGCGGCGGATTTCGGCGGCCACGGACTCGACCGCGAAGCGGCCGTAGCCGCGACCCTGTTCGCCGGCCGCGATGTTGAGACGCCACAGGCCCGAGCGGATATCGGTGCCCTTGCCCTCGCCGGTGAAGTCGATGTCGAAAAAGGCCATGAGGAAGCCGACGAGCCGGTCGCCGTCGACGATGAGCCGGGGCCACGCCGTGCCGGGGTTCACGTAGGCCTCGGCGAGGGACTTCACGACTGGAGCGACCAAGTGCTCCTGGTCGGGGCGGACACGCAGGCCGATCGCGTCATCGAAGTTGTCGGCAGTGATCTTCTCCAGGCGGAGCGCAGTCGTCATGCGGAAAACAATAATTCCGGTGATCAAGTGGTTTTCCGCGCCCGCCGGACCCGCCCCTTACCACAACTGAGAAAGGCCCAGGGCGAAACGGCTCCAAGACGGCTTGATCCGACCTCCACGACCTGTTTTCGGACAACGATCAGCGACCCACGAAGCCACAGACAACCCATACTGCCCTCCTCCAACTCTCACGGGCCGGAGACGGTTTCGCGATCGTCCACCTCCCAGCAGGTACTCGGAACACGCGGAAAATGAGGAACGATGAGCAGATTCCATCAGGCCCGTCCATGGCGTTCACTGATCGCCGCCGGTGCGGCCATCACCGTGACCGCCGGTGTGGTCGCCGCCGCGCCCGATGCCGAAGACTCACAGCCCGCGCCGAAGCTGAGCCTGATCGCCGCATCGACGTCGGTGACTCTCGACTCGTGGAAGGAAGAACCTGGCGTCTACCTGGACCTCGGTACGTACGTAACCGCCGAGAACGGGCCCCTCGAACTCAAGGTGACGCGCAAGTCCTACAAGGACCCGGTCGTCGCCACGCAGATCATCCACGAGGGCACGAAGACCCGGACCAAAACCCTTCCCCAGGGCCTGGTGAAGGGCTTCGGGGGGCTGCCGGGCTTCGCTCAGATCCAGATCACTGACGCGGCCGGCAGGACCGTGGTGAACAAGTCCGAGGCCTTCTGTCCGAACAACGCCTCCGGCCGGATCCGCCCCGATGCCCCGGCCAAGTCGAAGTACCCCGAGAGCTGTCCCGAGAACCCGTTCACGCTCGGCTCGGTGTGGGGTGTCGAGAACGGCTGGGCGTCCAACACGTACGCGGGCTACTACTCCAACCCGGTCGCACTGCCGGCCGGAAAGTACACCGCCAAGGTGTCCGTACGGAAGCAATACCGCCTCTTGTTCGGCATGGAGAACAAGCCTCAGACGATCAAGCTGACCGTACGAGAGCGCAGCTATGAGGAGGGCGCGGGCGCACCCGCCGCCATGAAGCACGGGTCGCACTCGGCCGGGCACTCCGGTCACGGCGCGATGCGCTCGCCGGCGCCCGCCGCCGCGACGAGCGGGGCCGGGCCGTCGTACAACGTCGGCCACGGGCCCCACACTCCCGCACCGCCCGCCCTCCCGTGGGCACTCAAGAAGGCCGCGCTCAGGGCCGGTCCGGTGGGCGACGGGACCGGGCAGACCGACGGTTCCCGGAAGGCTCCCGCGGTGAAGCCCGCCGCGCAGCGCCCGACCGGCACGCCGGAAGTGCCGGACGTCCCCAAGCCCGATCTCCGTTCGCTGCCGGCCTACGGCATCGCCATCAGCAAGGGGCAGGGCAGCACTCGGGGCAAGGACTACCTGGCGTTCAGCGCCAACGTGTGGAACGCCGGTCCCGCACAGCTGGTGGTCGACGGCTTCCGCAGCCCCGGCAAGAAGCTGATGGACGCCTATCAGTACTTCTACGACGCCGACGGGAAGCAGGTCGGCTACACGCCGACCGGCACCATGGAGTGGGACCCGCGCAAGGGGCACGAACACTGGCACTTCACCGACTTCGCCAGCTACCGGCTGCTCAAGGCCGACCAGAGGGAGTCGGTGCGCAGCGGCAAGGAGGCCTTCTGCCTGGCCAACACCGACGCCGTCGACTACACGGTGGAGAACGCCAACTGGCACCCGAACAACACCGACCTGTCCACCGCGTGCGGCCAGGAGAACTCCATCTCGGTCCGGGAGGTGCTCGACGTCGGCTCCGGCGACACGTACACCCAGGACCTTCCCGGCCAGTCCTTCGACATCTCCAACCTGCCGAACGGCACCTACTACATCCAGGTGCTGGCCAACCCCGAGAAGCGGCTCAAGGAAACCAGCCTCACCAACAACAGCGCTCTGCGCAAGGTCGTCCTGGGCGGCACGCCGGGTGCCCGCACGGTGACCGTGCCGGCGCATGACCTGGTCAACGCCAACTGACTCTCGCCAGTCGCAACGGCACTTCGGCTCCCGAGCTCAGCGCTCGGGAGCCGAAGTCGGCGCGTGGCCAGGGAGCCGGCGCGGTAGCGAGGGAGTCGGCGGTCGGCCCGTGGCGCCGGGTAGAAGTTACGACGGCGTCAGGCGCAGCAGAAACAGGGCGGTGTCATCCATGCGGTCCGGCGATGGACGTGAGCGCCGCATGAGCGCGTCGGCGAGGGCGTCGAGGTCGCGCGCCCCCTCGCTGAGGGCGTCAGCGAGGTCTGCGGTCCCTTGCTCAATGTCGCTGCCCGCCCTTTCCACCAGGCCGTCGGTGAACAGCGTCAGGACGGCGCCGGGCGGCAGGTCGAATTCGATCGCCTCGTACTGGGCGGAGGGGTCGATGCCGAGCAGGAGGCCGGGGGGCACGGCGACGCTTTCCGTACGTCCGCCGGGGTCTCGCAGAAGAGGCGGGAGGTGGCCGGCGGTCGCCAGGCACACCCGGTGGCGGACGAGGTCGATCTGGGCGTACAGGCAACTGGTGAACAGCCCGGGATTCAGGTCGGTCAGCAGGCGGTTGGTGCGCGCGAGGACATCGTCGGGGGTCGCTCCGGCGATGGCGTTGGCCCGGACGGCGGTACGGACCTGGCCCATCAGGGCGGCAGCGGTGACGCTGTGCCCCTGAACGTCTCCGATGACGGCGGCGGCCGTGGTTTCGTCGAGGCGTACCAGGTCGTAGAAGTCGCCTCCGATGTCCATGCCGCGGGTGGCAGGCATATAGCGGGCCGTCGCCTGCAGGCCGGGCAGCGCCGGGAGTGCCTGCGGCAGCAGGCTGGCCTGCAGGGTGCGGGCGAGACCGCTCTTGGTGTCGTACAGATGCGCGCGGTCCAGCGCCTGTGCGGCAAGGCCGCCGAACGCGGTCAGAATGGCTCGCTCGTCGTGCCCGAACACATGGGGCCGGTCGTACGCCAGTACGCAGCAGCCGATGGGCCGGCCGGCGGCGACGAGGGGCAGGAACGCCCAGGCGTGATTGCCGTCGTCGTCCACGGCGTGCGGGAAGGCGTCGTGGAGTTCGCGGCGGGAGGCGAAGAAGGCCGTTTCGGCCGTGGTCACCGCGCGGCCGCTGGGGTGGTCGGGCGACAGGGGCACGTCACCGAGCCGTTCCATCTCCTCGGCCCCGTAGCCATGGTGGCCCCGAAGGCGCAGTTTGCCGGCCTGTACGGCGAACAGGGCGACCGCGTGTGCGCCGAAGCTGGGCGCGATCTGGTCGACCACCAGCTTGATCACGTCCGGCACGCTGAGAGCTTCGGTGAGCGCGGCTGCCAGATGCGCCAGTTGGTAGAGCACCCCCACCCGGGTCGGCGCGGCTCCCGCGCCCGGTGGCACGGCGGTGTCCGGCAGCGGGGGCAGGGACGCGGCTCCTCCGGCTCCCGCTCCACCGGCTGCGGCTCCCGCCACGTGGGAGCGGGCGATACGCACGCTGATCCCCCGTGCGTCGGGATAGAGCTCGAAGGACAGCCACAGGTCATCGGGGCGCCGAACCGTGAAAGACGTAGGGTGGCGGCTCATCACGGCCGACCGGTATCGGTCTTCGAATACGGGGTCGTCCAGCCAGGGCATGGCTTCCCACGGCCGTGCCCCCAGCAGCGCGGGAACTGTGCTGCCGACCAGCTCCGCCCCGTTGGGGGTGATGAAGGTGATGCGGCCGTCGAGGTCGAGCGCGCAGCAGCCCTCCGGAAGCCGCTCGGTGAAGTCCACCGCGGCCTGGGCCTCCATCTGCGTGACCATGCGGCGCCGTGGCACCGCAACGATTCGCGGTTCGGGCCTGGGCAGGATCGGATGGCCGCTTTCCTCCGCGCGGCGCAGAGCCGCACCGACGTATCCGGATGCCTTTTCGATCGCCCTCTGCCGCTCGGGTTCGATCACCAGCGGGTGGGAGCCCGGCCACAACAACACCAGCCCGCCCCAGGTCCGCTGCGCGCTGACCGCCGGCGCGGCCGCGAGGGCGAAGGAGTACGGCAGCGCCAGGCCGATGCGCGGGTAGCGGCGGGCGAGCTCCCCTTCGGCTCCGACCCAGACCAGGCGGCCCTCCCGTACCGCCTCCGCCAGCGGACCCGAGGCGGACATTCCCACTCTGGCCCAGGGCATCGCGAGGCTGGACGGCACTCCGGCGAGCACCACGGCCGACAGCACTTGGCCGCTCGACGTGAGTACGTAGATCCCGCCGCCGTACGCCTCGGACTCGCGCAGCACCCGGGAAAGCAGCCGGTCCAGTACCTCCGGCCGTCCGGTCTCTTCCTCCGGCGATGCCATGGATTACCGTCCTGCTGGTGCGCGCGGCCCCACAAGAGACATATCTCTGGACGCTACGCCCAGACCGCTGACGGCGCACCCGCAAGGTGTACGGCGCCGGCCTGCCGGGAGGAACGGCGCGTCAGGCGCCGGCCACCAGCATCCCTCCCATCGTGACCATGGTCGCGGCGACCAGGCCGTCCAGGACGCGCCAGGCGGCGGGGCGCGCCAACAGGCCACTGAGCAGGCGGGCCCCGTAGCCGAGGGTGGTGAACCAGGTCAGGCTGGCCAGCACCGCGCCGACCCCGAAGGCCCAGCGCAGGGAACCGTGGTCGGCGGCGACGGAGCCGATCAGCAGCACGGTGTCCAGGTAGACGTGCGGGTTGAGCCAGGTCATCGCGAGGCAGGTCAGCACGGCCTTGCGGGCCGACCCGGCCGTGGAGCCCTGCGTGCTGAGGCCGGCGCCGGGTGCGGGCCTGAGCACACGCCGGGCGGCGAGGACGCCGTAACAGATCAGGAACCCGCCACCGGCCAGGCCGACCACGGTCAGGGCGGCGGGCCACTCGGTCACCACGGCTCCCACTCCCGTGACGCCGAGCGCGATGAGGACCGCGTCGGACACGGCGCAGATGGCGACCACGGCGAGCACGGCGTGCCTGCGCACTCCCTGGCGCAGCACAAAGGCGTTCTGCGCGCCGATGGCCACGATGAGGGAGAGTCCGGTGCCGAAGCCGATGAGTGCCGCTGTGAGGGTTCCGTGGTTCATGACCCCGACGGTATGGATCAACCGGGCATCAGTACAGCTAAAGATTCTAACGTACCCTTAGTGTTTGTGATGGACGAGCTTCCTCTGGACCTGGTGCGTACGCTGCTCGCGGCCGTGGACGAGGGCACCTTCGACGCGGCCGCGGCGGCCCTGCACGTGACGCCGTCGGCCGTCAGCCAGCGCGTCAAGGCGCTGGAGCAGCGCACCGGCCGGGTGCTGCTGATGCGGACGAAGCCGGTGCGCCCGACGGAATCCGGGCAGGTCGTGGTGCGGTTCGCGCGGCAGCTGGCCCGGCTGGAACTGGACGCCCGGGCGGAGCTGGGAATCGCCGACGGTCAGGGCCCGGCGCGGCTTCCCATCGCGGTCAACGCGGACTCCCTCGCCACCTGGTTCCTGCCGGCGCTGACCCGCGTACCTCAGGACCCGCCGGTCTGCTTCGAGCTGCACCGCGAGGACGAGGCCCACACCACGGCGCTGCTGCGGGAGGGGCAGGTGATGGCGGCGGTCACGTCGTCGCCGGACCCGGTGGCGGGCTGCACGGTACGCCGCCTGGGCCTGGCCCGGTACCTCCCGGTGGCGAGCCCCGGTTTCGCCGCGCGTCACCTGTCCGGGTCTCTGGAACGCGACCTGCGCGACGCCCCGGTGATCGTCTTCGACCGCCGTGACGACCTCCAGGACGCCTTCGTACGCTCGCTCACGAACGACGGGACGGGCGCGGGCCGGGTACGCCACCACGTGCCTACGTCGGAGGGGTTCTGCGACGCGGTGGCCGCCGGGCTGGGCTGGGGCCTGGTGCCGGAACCGCAGGCGGCGCCGTTGCTCCGCGCGGGCGCGCTCACGCTGCTCGCGCCCGGGCGCCCCATGGACATTCCGCTGTTCTGGCAGCAGTGGAAGCTGGACTCCCCGGCACTGGCCGCCGTGGCGGACGCGGTCGCCCGCACCGCCGCCGAGGCACTGCTGGCCCCGGCCTGAGCGGACAAGCCGCGGGGCGTGCGTCGCCGGCGGTGCGTTCCACCTGCCCCCGGCGCACTGTCGGCCAATGGCTCGTGGGTGAAACCTTTGGGGTGATCTGTCGCAACCGGTGCGGGCACCCCGCGTTGATCAGCCCGCGTGATCAACGTACGCCCGCCCGCGGGCCTCCCCGCCACTGTCAGGAGCCAGCCAGCCCATGCTGTACGGACAAGCCTTGCGCGACGAGATCGCCTCCGCCGGGACAACACCGCTCATCGGCGTGTACGACATGTACTCCGCCTCCCTCGCGGCCGGGCACTACAACGGTCTCTTCGTATCCGGTTTCGGCTTCGCCGCCTCTTACTACGGGCTTCCCGACATCGGGTTCATCGCGTGGCCGGACATGGTGGCCTTCGCCGAACGTCTGCGCGGCGCGTTTCCGCGGCACCACCTGCTCGTGGACATCGATGACGGCTACGCCGATCCGGAACTGGCCTGCCACGTGGTGCGGCGCCTGGAGCGGGCGGGGATCTCCGGAGTGATCCTTGAGGACCAGAAGCGCCCACGCCGCTGCGGCCACACCGACGGCAAGCAAATCCTGCCGCTGGAGGAGTACCTCGACAAGCTGAACCAGGTCCTCGCGAGCCGGGCCGACCTGGTCGTCGTCGCACGGACTGATGCCACCGACGACGAGGACATCCTGACCCGCGCGAAAGCCCTGGCGGCGACCGGCGCGGACGTGGTGCTGGTCGATGGGGTGCGCAGTGTCGAGGCGATCCACCGGATCCGTGCGGTCATCGGGAACAAGCCGCTCCTGTTCAACCAGATCGCCGGCGGCAAGTCACCACGGTTGGCGCTCTCCGAGCTGGCAGCGCTCGGCGTCGACGTGGCGATCTACAGCACGCCGTGCCTGTTTGCCGCGCACCGCGCGATGGAGGAGGCCATGACCGAACTCAAATCCACGGACGGACGCCTGCCCGCCTCCCAGGACACCGGCGGCATCGGTGTCGGCGAGGCCACCGCGATGCTGACCGAAAACCTCCGTCGGCACAGCACGGCGACGCGAGGGAATCCGTAGTCGGATGCCGTGATGCCGTGCACGGCGCCCGACGCTCCTCTCGGCCCTACCGCCACCGCCGGTTCGTGCCTCTCAGGGCCGGGCTCAGGCTGCGCCGGGCCTCCCACTCGTGGAAGAGCCGCCCGACCAGCGCCCCGCCGTACACCACGAATCCCACCCCCACCAGCCAGGACTGCAGGACCAGCACCGTGCCGAACGGGCCGTACGTCACCGCGTTCGACGCGATCAGCGGCGAGAAGACGTACTGCGAGAAGATCCGCAGCCCCAGCAGTCCCACAGCCGTCAGGGCGGCCCCCGGCGCCAGCGCACGCCAGCGGATCCGGCCGCACAACAGCAGTCGCTGCGACCACCAGAAGAAGAAGAACAGCCCGATGACATCGCCCCCGGCGACCAGCACGGTCACGACGGCGGACGACTGTTCGGGAGCAGGTGTCTTGACGAAGATCAGGAGGGCGGCGACCAGCAGCGCCAGCCAGACCACATGGCGCCACATCGTGTGCCATCGGGCTGTCGGCAGGGACCAGACGCGCTCGTACCCGCTCTGCACGGCGGAACCGAACGTGACGCCGAACGTCGCCAGCGCGGCGAGACCGAATGCCGTGGTTCGCTGCAATGCCTGCCCCGGCCGGCCGAAAAGCTCCTCGACCTCCGCCTGCGACACCTCGGACACGCCGAGCCCCGCCACCAGCCATCGGGCGAAGCCCTGCCCGCTCGCCAGGTCGGCCGCGGCGACGACGATCAGCAGGGGCACCAGGGTGAGGAAACTCAGCGCCGCGAAGCCCATGGCACGGTGCATGAGCTCCACCTCACGCCCACGGTTCCACGTGACCCCGACCACCGAGTCGCGCAGTCGTCGTTGAAGCCGCTCGAACCGATCTCCGTGCTGTGGGCGGCCCTCATGAGGCGTACCGGATTTCAGGGGCATGTCCCGTCGAGTACCCGCAAGCGCTCCCGCTGCCTCCGGCGTGCCGCCGAACGGGTGCCCCGGGTGCCCGCCGGGGTGGGTGCCCCGGTGGCCCGGGGCACCCGTGCCTCACCAGTAGTGACGTCGCCCGCCGACCGCCCGCCCCAGCGATCCCAGGATCCAGAGGAGGACCCCGATGGCGACGAGGATGATCCCGATGGTCCAAAGGATGCCGATGCCGGCCACCAAACCGATGATGAGCAGAATGATTCCGAGGACGATCATGGTGTCCGCCGATCTCGCAGAACGGTTTCTCTACCCAGCTGGTCCCCAGCCGTCACCAGGTCAAACCTGCCTATTCCGCCCAGCTCAGCCGGTCGGAGTTACGGCTTCCACCAGGCGCCGGAGGCATCGCGCAGTGTGTTCGTGCCGCAGTGCACTTCCCCCTGGCCGAGGTGATACGTGTACCAGTCGTCGAGGTACGACACCTTCATGCCGGCCCCGGTGTACGCGGCGTTCACGGCGGACGTGAATATGTCCTTGCCCCCGATCACGGGACCCCATTGGCGCGGGGCCAGGTAGCGGCCCCCGCCCAGCACGATCCCGTTGACCGCACCGGGGACGTAGGCGCTGGTCATGACGGTTTCCGGGGCTGCCCCGGCGCGGTCGGCATGGCGCGCGAGCTCCTGCTGCTGCCCGTACTCGCGGACCACGTCCGGCACCTTGCCCGCGCCCATCCGCGTCAGCCGTGGCATGCGCTCGCCGCGTTCGCCCTCTTCCGTACCGCGGGTGTACAGGGCGGGCACCCGTACGACCTCGGCGTCCGTCGCACCCGTCTCGCGCTGGAGCACCTCCAGGTTCGCCTTGATCCGCTTCGCGGCCATGGTGTTGTCGGACACCAGCCACCTCGAGGAAAGCGCCTGGTCGATGGTCTCCTTGGGAGCGGGCATGCCCGGGCTTCCCGGCACCGAGAACATCCGCGTCCTGCCGTGGCCGGCCTCCTGCGCCTCGCGCAGCAGCCGCAGCCCCGCTTCGGGATCGGCGATTCCGATCTTCCAGCCGCGCGGGGTGTCCGCGGGGAGGAACTGAACGAACTCGTCGACGTGCCCCACATGCAGCCACGAGGTGTCGAGGAGCAGCGGGGCCTGGAAGCCCTGCGCCTTCAGGAGCGTACGCATCGCCTTCGCCGGCTTGGAGCCGTTGTCCTTGCGCTCCCCCATGATGATGCGCCCGGCCGGGAAGGACCGGCCGGCGTGGGTGTACGGGGGGATGGTCTCCAGGTTCCCCATCGAGTTGAGGGTCGCCTCCTCCGAGTCGCGCACCCCGGACACCTGCACCACACCCACGCCGTTGCCGCGCAGCTTCTCGAACAGCTCCCGGCCGGCCTCGCGGTCCGGCTGCGCGGACCGCAGCATGACGCGCATCGCCTGCCTGCTCCCGCCGGGACCGGCCATGCTGACGTAGCCGGGTTCGACGAAGTCCTGCGCCCAGATGTCGTCGTACTTGTCGAAGGTCAGCAGCGGTTTGTTGATGCCGGCCGACTTGACCTCGGCCGCGAGGCCCTTGACGAACGCCTGCTGCCGGCGCGCGTAATCGTCACTCCCCCGCACCTTGGTGACCATCAACTGCTGGGCAGTCTGCAGGTGGTGGTGGGTGAGCAGCGGGGCGACCCGCAGAGTCACGTCGTCCGACGTGCTGTTCCCGCCGGAGGTCACCGTCAGGCGTATCACGGCGCGGCCGTCCCAGACCGCGCTGTCGCGTATCACGTCTGTGCCTTCGACCCCGAACTCCACACCCGAGCGGAGCTCGGCGGCGGACAGGCGGGTCCCGGCCGTCACCCAGGTCCAGCCGGAGGAGCGTTTGACGAAGACCCGCACCTTGTTGCCACCGGCCACGACCTTCAGCGTGCCGGTCGCCGTCGCGGGCAGGTTCGTCATCGGTACGGACCGGACGCGGGCCAGGTCGGCAGCGTCGCCGGAGCCGTTGACCTTGGTGTCGGCCGCGTCGTTGCACGCGGCCAGCTTGGCATCGGGCAGCGGCCTGCCGTTCGGGCCCTTGACCGCGCACCGCTTGGTGTCGTCGTCGATGTTGGGGAGGAAGACCGCCCCTGTGCGCGGGGACCAGCTGTCCTCACCGGCGGTGTCCGTCGCGCCGGTGGCGTCCACCCGTCCGTCCCGGTTGACGTCCGCCCGCAGGTCGGCCCGGGGTGGATCCGCGGCGAACACCGGTGACACGGGCGCCAGTACGGCCCCTATCGCGGTGAGGGCCACTGCCCCATGTCTCACATGGCTCGTACCCAAGATGTGTCCCTTCGTCATGGCCGGCTGTCGGCTTCAGGCCCGAAGAGGCTGGGAACGAGCGGTCCGTTGCCTGTCGGCGCCGGGATCATCCCGGAGGCATCGTGAGGTGCGACCGGTGGAGGAGGCGGTATCGGCCCAGGGCATGACGAAATGTGACGCGGGCTCGGCTAACGGCGTCAGCCGCCACGGCGCCACGGCACAGGATCGATTCACGATGGCCTGAATTCAGAATTTCGTGTACCGTCCGGCGGGTGCTGACTCTCGCTGACGACATCGAGGTGCTGGCGCGGTTCGGCCGCGCGCTCGCCGACCCCATCCGCTGCCGGATCCTGCTCGCCCTGCGCGAGGCCCCGGCCCACCCCTCCGACCTCGCCGACGCCCTGGACATCTCCCGTACAAGGCTGTCGAACCACCTTGCCTGCCTGCGGGACTGCGGCCTGGTCGTGGCTGTGCCCGTCGGCCGCCGCACGCGCTACGAGCTGGCGGACGAGCGGTTGGGGCACGCGCTGGACGCCTTGCGGACCACGGTGCTGGCGGTCGAGGCGGACCGTACGTGCCCGACCGCGGAAGAGCAGGGCTGCTGCTGATGAGCGCGGGGACACCCCTCGACGCGGCTGCGGCCCCCGCTCGCCGTGACGTACTGGCGCGCCGGATACGCCTGTTGGTCGCGGCGACCATCACCTACAACGTCATCGAGGCCGTCGTCGCGATCACCGCGGGTACGATCGCCTCCTCCACCGCACTGGTCGGCTTCGGTCTGGACTCGGTCATCGAGGTCTCCTCCGCCACGGCGGTCGCCTGGCAGTTCTCCGCCCGCGATCACGCCCTCCGCGAGGCCCGCGAGAAGACGACTCTGCGCATCATCGCGCTCTCGTTCTTCGCGCTCGCCGCGTACGTCGGCGTTGACGCCGTCCGCGCACTGGCCGGCACCGGCGAGGCCGACCGCTCCATACCCGGAATCGTGCTGGCGGCCCTGTCCCTGGCCGTGATGCCGTTCCTCTCCGCCGCCCAGCGCAAGGCCGGGCGGCAGCTCGGTTCGGCCTCGGCCGTCGCCGACTCCAAGCAGACCCTGCTGTGCACCTACCTGTCCGCCGTCCTCCTCGTCGGCCTGGTCCTCAATGCCACCCTCGGATGGACATGGGCCGATCCGATCGCCGCCCTCGTCATCGCCGTCATCGCGATCAAGGAGGGCTTCGACGCCTGGCGCGGCAAGGGCTGCTGCGCCGCCCCCGCCACCACCACGGTCCTCAAAGGCGAGGCGGACACCTGCGGTTGCCGATCCGGCGGCGGCTGCTGCGGCTGATCCGGGACGGATCGGAACATTGGGGGGCCGGTCATACGACCTCAGCCTCGATCGGGGCCGGGGCGTTGTCCCGGGACCGCAGGATGCCGGCCGCACAGGCCGCGATGACGCAGAAAGCCACGGGCAGGAGGAACGTGAGGTTGAGCGGGACGAAGTGGGTGAGCGGTCCGATGATCGCGGGTCCGGCGAGCATGCCGAGGTAACCGAGGCCGGCGACCCGGGAAACGTTGGCTCCGGCGGCGTCCGGGTCGGCGTGGCCCGCGGCACTGAAGAGCTGCGGAATGCAGCCGGACAGCCCGGTCCCGAACAGGGTCCAGCCGACGAGCGCCAGCGGAATCCAGGGAGACAGCGCCGCCAGCGTCAGACCGAGTGCGGCCAGGGACGCGCCGTACCGGACGATGGCCACCGGGCCGAAGCGCGCGGCTACCCGGTCGGCGAGCAGACGACCGATGGTCATGGCCGTGGCAAAGGCTCCGTACGCGAGCGCGGCGGTGGCGGCGGACGCGTCCAGGACGTCCCGCAGATGGAGCGCGCTCCAGTCGTTGGCCACCCCTTCGCAGAGCATGAGCATCAGGGCGAGAGCGGCCAGTACCCAGATGCGCCGGGGTGTGCGTCGGCGCGTCTTCGCCACGGTCCCGGAGACTTCCGCGGTGCGGGCGGGTTCGAGGCGCAGCAGCGCGGGGGCGGCCAGCACGGCCACGACGACGCCGAAGAGCGCCACCGCGCCGAGGGATACGGCCGGACTCGAACCCCAGCTGAGTGTGCGGGCGCCGACGAGAGCGGCCAGGACGCCGCCGATGGAGAAGGTGGCGTGGAAGGCGGACATGACGGGGCGCTCGTACCCGCGCTCCACCTGAACGGCATGGGCGTTCATGCTGACGTCCAGGCAG
Organism: Streptomyces sp. NPDC002994; assembly: GCF_040611155.1. Taxonomy (NCBI): domain Bacteria; kingdom Bacillati; phylum Actinomycetota; class Actinomycetes; order Kitasatosporales; family Streptomycetaceae; genus Streptomyces; species Streptomyces sp. NPDC002994. Next base: position 104,041 of record NZ_JBEXNQ010000007.1, on the reverse strand, counting down.
CCGTTGCCGAAGCCGAGCACCAGCAGCGCCGCCCCCAGCGTCCAGGCGTTCGTAGCCAGGCCCGGGAGGACCAGGGCGGCGCTGCACAGTGCCGCGCTGACCGGTACGACGGTGCGGGCGCCGGTCCGGTCGGTGAGCGGGCCGACGATCCGCATACCCGCGAAGGCCCCGGCGCCGAGCAGGAGCAGGAGCCAGCCGAGCACGGCATGGCTCGTCCCGGCACGGTGCTCGATGGCGGGGACATGGATGATCCACATCCCCATGAGAAAGCCGTTCAGGGCGAAGTAGGCAAAGGTGGCCAGCCGGCCTGCCCGCAGCGATGTGTCCATGCCTATGAACATAACGAACAATATGAATGTTTGTAATCTTGCACTTCAAACAAACTCCATGTTCAATGTGGGCCATGGCGAGCACAGACCGATGGAGGCAGATCACCGATGCCGTGCGCGAGGCGGGCCGTATGGGCGTCGCGGAGCTGGCCGAACTCACCGGCGCTTCGGAGATGACCATCCGCCGCGACCTGGAAGCCCTGGCCGACCAGGGAGTCCTGGAGCGCTACCGCGGAGGAGCGAGAAGTCTGCTGCTGTACGGCGATGAACCCCCCTTCGCACTGCGGGCACGGGAGGGGCTGGAGACCAAGCAGCGCATCGCCGCCGAGGTCGCCGCACTCATCTCCGACGGCGAGTCCGTCGTCCTCGACAGCGGCACCACCTGCCTGGAGGTGGCCCGCGCACTGGAGCACCGCCGCCTGACCGTGATGCCGCTGTCCCTCCACGGAGCGAACGCGCTGAGCGCGGCGCCGCACTTGACGCTGCTGGTGCCGGGCGGGCGACCGCGACCGGGCGAGCTGGCGCTGACCGGCCCGCTGACCACGGCGTCGCTGGCCGCCCTGCGTTTCGACACCGCCGTCATCGGCTGCTGCGGGCTGAACGCGACGGACGGCCTGACCGCGTACGACCTGGACGACGCCGCCGTCAAACGCGCCGCGATCGCTTCGGCCCGCCGCGTCATCGCCGTCGCGGAGGCAACCAAGCTCTCCCGTACCGCTCTCGCCTTCGTCGCCCCGGTCTCCGCCCTGCACCTCATCGTCACCGACGAGGCCGCCTCGGATGATGCGACCGACCCACTGACCACCGCCGGCGTGCCCGTACACAAGGTGTGACCGCGCGCCCGGCGTCGGCGCTTCCCCACCCCAAGCGCAGGGGTCCCCGGTTCCTGACGACCGGGGGCCCCTGCTTTCACATCGCGCCCAGGCTGCGCGGCACGGTGTCACGTGCCTAACGTGGAAGGACGGGTAGCAGGCTCCTCTCCTTGGAAGGGAACGACCAGCTATGACCGAAACCGGACAGCAGAACGGTCCCGGCGCCCGGGGGCGGACCACCATCTCCGACGGTGTGGTCGAAAAAATCGCCGGCATGGCAGCCCGCGATGTGACGGGCGTCCACGCGATGGGAAGCGGGATCTCCCGGGCCTTCGGGGCCGCACGCGAACGCGTGCCCGGCACCGGAAAGTCCGTATCGCGTGGAGTCAAGGTCGAAGTGGGCGAGAAGCAGACGGCGATCGATCTGGAGATCGTCGTCGACTACGGCGTCTCGATCACGGATGTCGCCGGCGCCGTGCGAGGGAACGTGGTCTCCGCCGTCGAGTGGATGACGGGCCTGGAAGTCGTCGAAGTCAACATCGCGGTCTCCGACGTGAAGCTTCCGGACGAAGAGGAAGAAGAGGAAGCAGAGCAGCCAAAGCTCCGCTAGCCGGCCTGGTGGCTTGGCTCAGCCCCTGAAGTGGGACTCCAGGCGCGTCCATTGCCGCAAAGTTAGTGAAAATGATTGTCGTTATGGATATGGTCTTACTCATGTCCATGACCCAGTGGAGACTCACAACAATCGGCGTCAGCGCGGTAGTCGCGGCTGCGCTCCTGACCGGGTGCACGTCCACCACCGCCGCGGACCGTGGCGACCGCGAGCCGGCGCAGCGCGCCCAGGACATCAACTCCCGGGCGCCGTCCGCGCTCCGGGACGGTGGTGACCTGCGGATTCCGGTCGACGCGCTGCCGACCAACTACAACCCGGTCCAGGTCAACGGCGCCCGCGTCGTCACCTGGCAGCTCGCCGAAGCGATCTTTCCCGGCGCCTTCAGCGACACGGCCGACGGTGGTCACGTCCTCAACAAGGACTTCTTCGCCGCGGCCGCGCTGACCTCCCGCAAGCCCCAGGTGATCACGTACAAGATCCAGGAAAAGGCCCGGTGGAGCAACGGCCGCCCGATCACCTGGGCCGACCTCTGGTCCCAGTGGAAGGCGCTGAGCGGCAAGGACAAGCGGTTCGAGGGGTACAGCAACGTCGGCTACCAGGACATCGCTTCGGTGGCGCGCGGTACGTCGGACAAAGAGGCGGTGGTCACTCTCACCAGGCCGTTCGCGGAGTGGCACGGGCTGTTCAACCTGCTGGTGCCCAAGGAACTCAGCGCCGACCCCGAGAAGTTCAACAGGGGCTGGCTGGAAGGGCCGGCCATCACCGCCGGTCCGTTCTCGGTCGATGAGATCGACCGGACAGCGAAGACCATCACGCTCGAGCGGAACGCCAACTGGTGGGCGGCGAGACCGCCGTTGCAGCGGGTCATCCTGCGTGTCCTGGACCCGGCCGCGCGAGCCGACGAGCTCGCCAACGACGGCATCGACATCTATCCGATCGGCGCGGACCTGGATCTGTTCACCCGGGCCCGGGGAATCGACGGCGTAGAGATACGGCAGGCGCCCGAGCGGCTCGCCGGACAGCTCACCTTCAACGGCGGCCGGGGCGCCCTCCTCCGCGACGAGCCACTGCGCAAGGCGATCGCTCGGGGCATCGACACGAAGGCGGTCACCACCGCCCTGATGGGGAAGATCGTCCCGGGCGCCGAGCCCGTCGGCAACCACATCCTGCCGCCGAGCGATCCCGGCTACCGGGACAACTCCAAGGCGCTGCCGTTCGACGCGGACGCGGCCCGCTCGCAGCTGGACGCGCTCGGCTGGAAGCAGCAGGGGAACGGCAAGGTACGGGCGAAGGCCGGACGGACGCTGTCGCTGCGCTTCGTCGCGCAGGCCACACCGGTCGGCCGTACCGTATCGGGGCTCATCAAGGACCAGCTGGCCGCGATCGGCGGCGACGCGCGCATCCGGTCCGTACCACTGGAGAAGTTCTACGACAGCTATCTGCTGCCGGGGAACTTCGACCTCATCGCCTTCGAGTGGACCAAGTCCGCATCGCCGTTCGCCCATGACCGGCCGGTCTTCCAGAAGCCCGAGGGTGACGACTTCGGCAGCAACTTCGGGCGGATCCACATCCCCGCGATCGACGCGCTGTACGACCGCGGCCTGGCCGAACTCGACCTGGCGAAGCGGCAGAAGATCGCCAACGAGATCGACGTACTGGCCTGGAAGCACGCGCACCATCTGCCGCTGTACGCCGGTTCCGGGGCGTACGCCGTGCGGTCGGGCCTGGCCAACTACGGGGCTCGCGGGCTCGGTGCGTACGGTTTCTCCCGGGCCGGATTCGAGAAGTGAGCAGGGCCTCCAACCTGGCGGCGTTCCTCTGCGGCCGGCTCGCCGGTCGCGTCGCGCTCTGCCTGGCCGCGACCTTCGTGGCGTACGCCCTGGCCTCGCTCAGCTTCGACCCGCTCGCTGAGCTGCGCGGTCACCAGCCGCCCCCGCCGCAGGCGGTCATCGACGCCAGGGCGGAGCGGCTGGGGCTCGGGAAGCCGATAGCCGAGCGGTTCCTGGGCTGGCTGTCCGGCCTGCCGCGCGGCGATTTCGGCGAGACGGTGAGCGGCAACGCGGTCTCCGGCGAGGTCTGGCGGCGGTCCGGGACCAGCATCCGCCTCTTCCTCGCCGGGAGCGTACTGGCCGTGGTCTTCGGCGTGCTGCTCGGTCTGTGGGGCGCCATGCGCTCCCGGGGCGCCACGGACCAGCTTTCGATGGCCGGCGCGCTGGCGATGATGGCAGTCCCCGTGTTCGTACTCGGCACGCTCCTCAAGCTCGCCTGGCTGCCGGTGAACGAAGCTGCGGGGACTCAACTCCTCTACTTCTCCGGCGAGTCGACGACCGGTGCGGACCTCGGCGGCTGGGCGGCGTTACGGGACCAGCTCCAGCATCTCGCCCTGCCGACCCTCGCCATCGCGCTCCCGCAGATCGCCTTCTACAGCAGATACCAGCGGGCGGCGATGCTCGACGTGCTCGGCAGCGAATTCCTTCGCGCGGCACGGGCGAAGGGCCTGCGGCGGCGCACGGCCGTGCTGCGGCACGGGCTGCGGATGGCGCTGATCCCGATGACCGCCCTCTTCGCCTTCAGCTTCGGTCTGCACATGACGGGCGGGGTGTTCACGGAGCGGATCTTCGGCTGGCACGGGATGGGCGACTGGATGCTGCGCGGCATCCAGGAGGAGGACGCGAACATCGTCGCCACCGTGACCTTGTTCATCGCCGTTCTGGTGGTGCTCGCCGGGTGGGTCGCGGACGCCCTGCTGGCCGCCCTCGACCCGCGGGTACGCAAGGGCGCGGCGTGAGGCGGCTCGTCGGCAGCCCGCTCGCGCTCATCGGTTCGGCGCTGCTCGCGCTGCTGGTGCTGACCGCCTTCGCGGGCCCGCTGCTGTATCCGTACGGCCACACCGAGCAGGACCACACGGCACTGCTCGCCCCGCCGTCGTACGAGCACTGGCTGGGGACCTCCCGGCTGGGTGAGGACCTGCTGGCGCAGAGCATGCGCGGGCTGCAGAAGTCTCTGGTGATCGGCCTGCTGGTGGCGGTCGTCTCGACGCTGCTCGCCGCGCTCGTCGGCACGGTCGCGGGCCTTGCCGGGCGGTGGGCCGACCGTAGCCTGATGTGGCTGGTGGACGTGCTGCTGACGCTGCCGCCCTTCCTCATCGTGGCGGTGCTCTCGCCGGCCCTGCGCGACCGCAGCTGGATCCTGATGGTCCTGATCATCGCCGCGTTCCAGTGGATGCTGACGGCGCGGATGGTCCGGGCCCGCACGATGAGCCTGCGCGGGGCGGACTTCGTACGGGCGGCCGAGTTCATGGGGGCTTCCCGGGCCCGGATCATCGTCACGCATCTGCTGCCCAACATGGCGCCGCTGCTCATCATCGACTGCACCATCAACGTCGGCGCCGCCGTGCTCAGCGAAGCCGGACTGAGTTACTTCGGTTTCGGCATCCAGCCGCCCGACGTCTCGCTCGGCACCCTGGTCGCCACCGGCAGCGGCTCGGCGCTCACCTACCCGTGGGCCTTCTTGGTGCCCGTCGGCTTCCTGGTGACCGCCGTAGTCGCGGTGGGACTGCTCGGCGAGGCGCTGCGCCGGGCACTCGGACAGGAGGAAAACCATGTCGCCTGACCGCCCGCCCGTCCTCGAAATCGAGGACCTCAGCGTGTCCTTCCGGGGACGCGAGGGGCCGCGCACCGCGGTGAGCGCGGTGAATCTGACCGTACGGCGCGGAGAGACCGTGGCGGTCGTCGGCGAGTCCGGATCGGGGAAGTCGGTGACGGCGTCGGCGGTCATGGGGCTGCTGCCCAGGTCGGCGCGGGTGCGGGGATCGGTGCGCTTCGCAGGCGGCGAACTGCTGGGCAGGTCCGACCGGGAGCTGTCCCGTCTCCGGGGCGACCGGCTGGCCATGGTCTTCCAGGACCCGCTCGCCGCGCTGACACCGATCTTCAGCGTCGGAGCCCAGATCGCGGAGGCGATCACCATCCACCGGCCGGTCGGCCGGACCGCCGCGCGCACGCGGGCGGTCGAACTCCTCGATCTGGTGGGGATACCGGACGCGGCGGCGCGCGCCCGGGCCTTTCCGCACGAGTTCTCCGGGGGGATGCGCCAGCGGGTGGCCATCGCCATGGCGATGGCGAACGAGCCGGAGCTGATCATCGCGGACGAGCCGACGAGCGCGCTCGACGTCACTGTCCAGGCTCAGATCCTCGATGTGCTGGCAGAGGTCCAGCGCGCCACGGGAACAGCGCTGCTGCTCATCACCCATGACCTCGGCGTCGTGGCGCGCGTGGCGGACCGCATGGCGGTCATGCACCGCGGCCGGATCGTCGAACAGGGTGCGGTGCAGGAGCTGTACGACTCACCCCGCAGCGCCCACTTGCGTGAACTGCTGAGCGCGTCAGAGCCGTTGACCGCAGGGGAGGACGCCTCCGTACGGGCCGAGGAGGCACCCGTAGTGCTGCGGGTGGACGGTCTGCGACGGGACTTCCCGCTGCGGGCGGGTCGGCTGCGCCCCGGCGGCGGGGCGGTGCTGCGGGCCGTGGACAGGGTGAGCTTCGAGCTGCGCGGCGGTGAGGCGCTCGCCCTGCTCGGCGAGTCGGGCTGCGGCAAGAGCACCACGCTGACGGAGATACTCCGGCTGCGGCCTCCGGAGGCCGGGCGCATCGAAGTCCTCGGCCGTGACCTGGCGGCACTGGACGGCCGTGGGCGCAGGGACATCAGGCGGCGGCTCCAAGTCGTGTTCCAGGACCCGACGGCGTCCCTCGATCCTCGGATGACCGTGGGCGCGATCATCGGCGAGCCGTTGCGGATCCTGCGGGTGCCCGCCGCGATACGTCTCGCGCGGGTCGCGGAGCTGACGGAGCTGGTGGGCCTGCCGGCCGACTGCGCCAGCCGTCACCCGGCGCAGCTGTCAGGTGGCCAGCGGCAACGGGTCGCCATCGCCCGGGCGTTGGCATCGAAGCCGGACGTCGTCCTGCTCGACGAACCGGTCTCGGCCCTGGACACCTCTCTGCGCTCCGGGATCATGGAGCTGCTGGACGGCCTGCGGGCCCGGTTGCGTCTGTCGTATCTCCTCGTGTCGCACGACATTCCGCTGGTACGCCGATCGGCGGACCGGGTCGCCGTCATGTATCTCGGGCGGATCGTCGACACCGGAACGGCCGCCGAGGTGCTGGACGCGCCGGTGCATCCGTACACCCAGGCCCTTGTCTCGGCGGCTCCACTGACCGATCCGCGAGCCGAGCGGGACCGGCAACGCGTCGTCCTCACCGGAGAGTTGCCCCGGCCGACCGAGCGACCGACGGGGTGCGCGTTTCGCACCCGCTGTCTGCTGTACGCCACTCTCAACCCGGCGGGCCAAATGGTCTGCCGCGAGCGGGAACCCCAGCTGGAGCGCCTTTCCCCCGTCCACACGCAGCTCGTCGCATGTCATCACCACCAAAAGGCCGATGGAATGAAGGAATCCGAATTCCCATGGGCCGCGGCACACCCAGAAACAGCTTGATGGGGATGATTTTCATGGTCTAGTGTCATCCGTGTCTGCTTCTCCGACCCGGTTCATCCACCTACGAGAAGATCTGGAGACCGCGTCTCACATGGCGACTCCGCTGTTTCTTGCCCCACGCCTGGAATCCAGGCTCACCTCGCTGCTGGATTCCCCCGGATTCCTGCACGATCTGGTCTCCGCACTCGGCTCACCGCTCAATGTGGTCCTGCCCGATCAAGTCGCGGAGAATCTTGAACAGTTCCGTTCGGTCTACCGGCGTCATCGTCTCGGCGGTGACATCTTCTTCGCACACAAGGCCAATAGGTCGAGTTCACTCGTACGACGGCTGGCGGCCACACCCGCTGCCATCGACATCGCTTCGCTCGGCGAACTCCAGCACGCTCTCGGCTCGGGTTTCGCTCCCGACCGGATCATGGCCACTGGGCCCAAGAACCCGGAATTCCTGTGGCTGGCCGCCCGTAGCGGAATCACCGTCAATATCGACTCGCGGGCGGAGCTGGAAGAACTCGCCGCTCTCGTCGGCAAGTTCGGTCTGCCCCGGGTACGGATCCTGCTGCGGCTCTCGTCCTTCGAGGCGACCGGCACCACGGTGCTGACCCGCAAGAGCCGGTTCGGCACCTCCGTACAAGAGTTGGACAGCCTGCTGAACGCCGTCGAGAGCCACCGCGACACCACAGAGCTCATCGGCGTCGCGTACCACCTCGACACCATCGGCCTGCCCGAGAAGGCCGTCGCCCTCGAAGGCTGCATCAAGGTCATGAACGCGTGCCACAGCCGGGGTCTGCGGCCGCGCGTCATCGACATCGGCGGCGGCTTCGGCGTCAACTACCTGGCCGACGGCGAGCAGTGGGAGCGGTACACCACCGAGCTCACCAACGCCGTACTCGGCAGGCGGTCGCCGCTGACCTGGCAGGGCCACGGTTACGGCCTGCGCAGCGAAGGCGGCACGCTGCGCGGAGCGCTCGGCCTCTACCCCGCGCACCGGCCCGTCGCCGGCCCGCGTTATCTCGACGAACTGCTCTCCCTGCCCGCCCCTTCGCTGGGCGGCCGGCCCCTTGCCACGCTCCTGCTGGAGAATCTCTACGACCTGTACACCGAGCCCGGCCGGGCGCTCGTCGACCAGTGCGGGCTCGCGCTCGCGAAGGTCCTCGAAGTGCGCCGTACGGCGGCGGGCGACTGCTTCGTACGGCTGGAAATGAACGCCGGGGACGTCAGCCTGGAGGAGCACGGCGTCCTGGTCGATCCCGTACTCGTCCCGCGCCCGGGCGGGGCCGCCGCGACGTCCGACAACGACTCGGGTCCCGTCGGCGTACATCTCATCGGAAACCTGTGCCTGGAAGCCGACTTCATCACCCGGCGCACGGTCTTCCTGCCCCGCCTTCCGGTCCCGGGCGATCTGCTCGGATTCGCCAATACGGCGGGCTATTTCATGGACTTCAGCGCCGACCACGCACTGCACCAGCCCATAGCGCGCAAAGTCGCGGCTTTCGAGGACGCGGGCTCATGGCGCTGGTGTCTCGACGATCAGTACTGGCCCAACATCACCACGGGGGAACACATATGAGGTACGACAGCATCACCGAGGTCATAGGCGACACCCCACTGGTCCGTATCGACCCTTCCGTACACGGACTGCGGAACATCGACCTCTACGCGAAGCTCGAAATGCTCAATCCTTTCGGTTCCGTCAAGGACCGGGCCGCCTGGAACATGGCGCGGCCCCATCTGGGCGAGGCGCAGCAAAATGGCCATTCCGTCGTGGAACTGTCCAGTGGCAATACGGCTAAGGCGCTCGCCGTCATCGCCGGAATGCACGGCCTTCCCTTCAAGAGCGTCACGAACCGGATGAAGGTCCCGGAGATCAAGGACCTCCTTCTGCTGCTCGGCGCCGAAATCGAAGAGCTGCCGGGTCAGGCCGAATGCCTCGACCCCACGAATACCGAGGACCCGCTGACCCGGATCCACCAGATGCTCTCCGACTCCGAGAGCGCTTATCTGCACACGGACCAGTACTACAACCCCCTCAACGTCGAGGCGCACACCTCCGGCACGGGGCCCGAGATCATCAAGGACCTGGGCGGCAGCGCCCCCGACTACTTCGTGGCCTGCGTCGGCACGGCGGGCTCCTCCACGGGAACGGCCCGGGCGCTGCGCGCGCACGATCCCGCGACCGGTGTCATCGGCCTGGTCGCCCACAAGTCGGACTTCATCCCCGGCATCCGCAACATCGACGAGGTCCACGAGGTGGGGCTCTTCGACCCGGCGACGTACGACACCGTCGAGTCGGTGACCGCGGACGAGGCCATCGACGGAATGCTCACGCTGGTACGGCGCTGCGGCATGCTGGCGGGGCCGACGGGCGGAGCCGCCTATTTCGGCGCCGTACGCCATCTCCAGGGTCTGGACGAGCAGTTGACCGACCGAAAGTCCGCGGTCTTCATCGTCTGCGACCGGGTCGAGAGCTATATGAGCTACGTCCGGCAACGGCGTCCCGAGCTGCTGAACCAGCCGGCCCGGCAGAACTCCGTGGCCACCCTGAGCGACTCCGAGCTGGCCGCCGCCACCGTCGCCACCGTCGTCGATGTAGCAGGGGCACAGGCCTGGATCGAGCAGGAGCGTCCGCTGGTCATCGACCTGCGCGGCTCCATCGCCTTCCGCGCCCTCCACATCGAGGGGTCGGTCAACATCGTCGACCAGCTCTTCGACGAACTCCTCCACGGCGGCCTGCCCTTCGGCAGCAAGCAGCCCGTGCTGCTCGCCTGCCCGGTGGGTGAGCAGTCCGTGAAGTACGCCGCGCTGCTCACCCGCATGGGCCACACCGACGTACGCAGCCTGGCCGGCGGGGTCATCGCCTGGCGGGACGCGGGCGCGCCGATGGTGAGGGACTGACATGCCGACCTCATCGACACTCGGCACCGATCTGCACGCCGACCCCGGCCATCTGAGCGATCCGAGCGATCTGGGCGATCTGAGGGACTGGCAGTCCGCGCTGCGCGCCCAGTTCCCCATCGTCACCGGCCATCCCGGGCTGGCCTACCTCGACAGCGCCGCCACCGCGCAGAAGCCGCAGGCGGTCCTGGACGCCGTACAGACGTACCTCACCACCTCCAACGCCAATGCCGGGCGCGGGACATACACCTGGGCGAACGAGACGACCGCGCTGGTCGAGCGGGCCCGCGACCGCGTCAAGCGATTCCTGCGCGACCCGGACCCGGTTTCCGGGCGCTCCACGGTCCACTTCACCAGCGGCACCACCGAAGGGCTGCGGACCGTCGCCCGCGACTGGCTGGTCTCGTGGCTCCGCGACGGCGACGAGATCATCGTCCCGTTCGCCGACCACCAGGCCAACGCCCAGCCCTGGCTGGAGGCGCAGCGGCTGCTGAGCAAGCGGGGAATCCGGATCGTCATCAGGGACATGCCGTACGAGGCGGAGTCACACGACTACGACCAGACGGCGCTCGCCGCGCTCGTCAACGAGCGGACCCGCTTCGTGGCTGCCACCCATGTGCACCATGTGTACGGCGCGAACATGAACGTGCATCGCATCCGCCGTACCGTCGGCCCCGATGTGCCCATCTGCCTGGACGCCGCCCAGAGCATCGGCCACCTTCCGGTCGATGTCGGAGCACTCGACGTCGACTTCGTCGTCTTCTCCGGGCACAAGGCGATGGCCCTGCCCGGTTCGGGAGCCGTCTGGGCGCGCGGCGCACGCGGACCCGAGTTCCGGCCCGGCGGCTGGAACGGCAGCCCGAACACCACCGGCGTGGTGAGCCTGACAGCGGCGCTCGACTGGCTGGAGGAGGCCGGCACCGAGCGGATCGAGCGGTGGACGGTCGGGCTCGGCGCGCGGCTGACCGAGGGCCTGCGCCACCTGCCGTCGTACGAGGTGCTGGGCTGCCCACTGAGTCTGGCCGCGGACTCCGGCGTACAGCGACGGCAGGGCATCGTCACGTTCCGGCACCGCGGCATCAGCTCCAACGACCTCGGATTCATCCTGTCCAGTCATGACGTGATGGTGCGGGCCGACGGGCACTGCCAGGCGCGCTCCGGAGAAGAGGAGAGCTCGGTGCGGGTGAGCCTGCATGTCTACAACACCGTGGAAGAGGTCGACCGCCTGCTCGACGTGCTGGACGGGCTCGACCGGCAGACGCGAGGTGCGGTGACGTGCTGAACGAGCAGAATGAGAAGAACGGGCTGAACGGGCTGAACTCCAAGCCGCCGGTCGCGATGGTCGACGTATACGCGCCGACCATGCGGCTCGCGCAGGCCTTCATGGACGCGGGCCATCCCGTCGTACGTGTCCAGAGCACCCCGGAGGTTCCCCCGGTCTACCGGTCGAGCTTCAGCACGGACCCCTTTCTCGACAACATCGTCCACCTGGGCGACCCGGAGCGGACCGCCAAGGCCGTCGCCGCCCACCAGCCACTGGCCGTACTCACCGGCGGTGAGCTCGGCGTGGAACTGGCGGACCAAGTGAGCGAGTTGCTGGGGCTGGCGACGAACGGGACGGCGCTCAGCGCGGCCCGCCGGGACAAGTTCGTACAGATGGAGACCGTGAAGGCGGCCGGGGTCCCCGGGTCCCGGCAGGTTCTGGCCGGCTCCGAGGAGGAACTCGTCGCGTGGCACCGGGAGCTGGGCGGCCGGGTGGTCGTCAAGCCGGTCCGCAGCGCCGGCAACGACGGGGTGTCGTTCTGCGACACCCCCGAGGAGTCGGCGGCCGCCTACCGCGCGATCGTGGACGCGACGAACATCTTCTCCTTCCGCAATGAGGGAGTGGTGGCCCAGGAGTTCCTGCGGGGCACCGAGTACGTCGTGAACACCGTGAGCCGGGACGGGCACCACCGGGCCACCGACGTCTGGCAGTACACGAAGATCTCCGTCAACGGGGTCAGCAACAGGATCAGCGGGGCCCTGTCGGTGCCCCCGGGCGACCCGGACCGGGCGAGGCTGGTCACGTACGGCTTCGAGGTCCTCGACGCGCTCGGGGTGCTGCACGGCCCGGCCCATCTGGAGATCATGCTGACGCCCGACGGGCCGCGCCTGGTCGAGGCAGGGGTCCGGCTCTGCGGCGCGGACACCGCGTACTACGCCGGGCTGGCGACCGGCGAATCGCAGATCGGGCGAACCGTCGACGCGTATCTGCGGCCGCAGCGCTTCCTGGAGACCTGCCGCGACGCGCACCGGGTGGACCGCCATGTGGCGATGGCGTTCCTGACCTCGCCCGTGGCGGGGACGCTGAAGTCGTACCCGCTGCTGCCCGAGGTGGAGCGGCTGGAGAGCTTCCACAACGTCCAGCTGATCGTCGAGCCGGGCGGCCGGCTGCCGCTCACGGTCGACGACACCACCGAGCCGATGATGATCGGCCTCGCCCATCCCGAGCGGGAGGTCGTGGCGCGCGACTTCGCCACGGTCTGCTATCTGGACGGGCACGGTTTCTACGAGCTGGAGCCGTCGCCGGGAGCGGCCTCATGACCGGCGTCCGCCGGCGCCCGCACGTCGTGGTCATCCACCGCTGGCGGGCCCGCTACGCCCACTATGAGCGCTATCTCGACCACACCGCCCACGCGGTCTCGTACATCACGACGGAGGTGGGAGCCGAGGCCGTGCCCGAGGGCGCCGTGGAGATCGCCGTCGTCGCGGCGACCGACGACCTGGCCCACGTACGCAAGCAGCTCGACGCACTGGCCACACGCCACGGGGCGCCCCGGTCGGTCGTCGCCCTGAAGGAGGACGACCTGCTGGTGGCGGCGCAGCTGGCGATGGAGTGGAACTGCCGCGCCCGCCGACCGCAGGAGCTGCTGCCGATGCGCGACAAGCTGCTGATGGCGCGGGCGGTGTCGGGCGCGGGTCTCGCCGCGCCCGCCTTCGCGACCGCGCCGGACCGGCGGGCGGTGCGGGCGTTCGCCGAGCGGCACGGCTGGCCGGTGGTCCTCAAGCCGAGGACGGGCAGCTCCAGCGAGGGCGTCGTGCGGATCGACGACGCGGCCGGGCTGAACCAGGCCTTCGAGGCGTCCGCCGCGGAAGAGCTGCTCGTACAGGCCTACAACCCGCATCCCGTCCATCACGTGGACGGCGTCTTCGACGGGCGCGACCTCGGACCGTGGCGGGTCTCGCGCTATCTGAACACCTGCCTGGGCTTTCGCAGCGGCGACTCGCTCGGTTCGGTCGAGGTGGACCGGCCCGAAGTGCGGGCGGCGATCGGTGACTTCACACGCCGGGTGCTGCGCGCGCTCACCGACAGACCCACGGCGTTCCATCTGGAGGTCTTCGTGGAGAGCCGGGAGGACTCCTCGGTCCGCTGCTCCTTCCTGGAGATCGGGGCACGCGTCGGCGGCAGCGAGATCCCGTTCCTGTGGCGGGAAGTGCACGGCTACGACCTGATGGAGGCGGCCTTCCGCATCGCTCTCGGGCAGCCGCCGCAGCCGTACGAGCCTCCCGGTCCGCCGGCCGCCGGTCCGGAGATCGGCGGCTGGCTCCTCGTACCCGCGCCGGCCGCCCGGCCCTGCCTGATCCAGGAGGTCACACCGATGACCGGGCGTGAACCCGGGCCGTACGCCGAAGCCCTGCTGCGGCCGGGCGAGATCCTTCCGGCGGCCGACGCCTACTACGAACACGTCGGCGGGCGCTTCCGGTTCCGCGGCGCGACCAGCGCGGGCGTCGAAGCCGCCGTCGTCGCCACCGCCCGCGACTTCCGGGTCCGCGGCATCCCCTGCGGGAGCACCCCATGACAGCGTTCGGACAGTACGCGACGGTCTGGCGCGTCCCCGGCGCGCCGCTGCTCCTGGTGGGCGGGGTGGTGGCCCGGCTCGGGCAAGGCGTCACGGTGCTCGCCTGGCTGCTGCTGGTCAAGGAGACCACCGGCAGCTTCGGCCAGGCCGGTCTGGTGGGCGCGTCGACCTCGCTCGCCACGGCGGTGACGGCTCCGGTGGCCGGACGGCTGGCCGACCGTTTCGGCGCGGGCCGGGTGCTTCCGTACTACGCCGCTGTGTACGCCGCACTCCAACTCGGGCTGCTGGCCGCGGTGCTGGTGGAGCTTCCAGTTCCGGTGCTCTGCGTGATCGCGGCGCTGTCCGGCGCCGCGTTCCCCGCGATCAGTCCCGCGCTGCGGGCGGCGTGGACCGTACTGACGAGTGCGGAGAGCGGCCGCGGTGAGGCGCGTACGGCGGCGATGGCGGCCGAGTCGACGCTCTTCGAGCTGGTCTTCGTGGTCGGCCCGCTGCTGTTCTCGGGGTTCATGCTGATCGGCGGGCCGCTCGGCTCCGTCCTCGGCACCGACGCGGGCATCGCGGGTCCGGCGGCCGCGCTGACCGGCGCGGCCCTGTGTACCGGCTTCGGGACTCTGGCGCTGGTCCGCGGCCGCGCGATGCGCGAACTGCGCCCCGCCTCCGCCGGTGCACGGGCGCGCGGGCTCGGGCCGCTGCGGGAGCCGGGGCTGCCCGCGCTGCTGGTGTGCGCGGCGGGCATCGCCTTCTCCTTCGGCGGCGCGCCGGTCGCGATCGCGGCGTTCACCAAGGCCCATGACGGGGCGGCCGCCGGGAGCGTGACGGGGGTGCTGATCGCCGTATGGAGCATCGGCAGTGCCGTCGCCGGGATCTGGTACGGCAGCAGGCAGTTCGCGGCGCCGCTGGTCCGCCGGTTCGTATGGCTGCTGACCGCACTGGCCGCCGGTTACGCGCTGTGGGCCCTGATGCCCGGCTCGGTCGCCCTCGGCGGCATCCTCTTCCTCACCGGAGCGGTCATAGCGCCCGCGCTGACGGTCGAGGCGGAGCTGGTGGGCAAGCTGGTCCCGGAACGGATGCTCAACGAGGCGTACACCTGGCTCACGACGACCAACCTGTCGATGGCCGCTCTGGGTTCGGCCGTCACGGGTGTTGTCGCGGACCAGCCGTCCGGTCCGGTGTGGGGCTTTCTCGCCGCGGCGGCCGCGACGGCGGTGGCGGCGGGCGTGGCCGCCTGGCCGGGTGCGCTGGAGCGGCCGGCGGGCGCGGGGCACGACCAGCCGACGGCAGCCCCGGCCGAACAGCCCTTGGCACCGGACCAGACGGGGTGATGGCCGGCCCCCTGACCCGTACGCCTGCTTGACCCAGATCCGAACACGTACCGAGAACCACCAGCACAGCGAGCAAGGGCACATCGTGACAGAGCAGTTGACATCGTCCGCGGCGGCGGAGTGGATCCGGCGCTGGGACCTCCAGCAGGAACGCTACGCGATCGACCGTGAGGAACGCTTCACCGTCATCGCGGACGTGGTCGAGCACGCCACGGCGGGACAACGGCGGCCTCTGGTGGCCGATCTGGGCTGCGGTCCCGGTTCGCTGACGGCGCGGCTCGCCGCCCGGCGCCCGGAGTGGGAGATCGTCGCCGTGGACACGGATCCGCTGCTGCTGGAGCTGGGACGCAGACACTGCGGTACGGCGGCCCGCTTCGTCGATGTGCCGATCGGCTCGCCGGGCTGGATCGACGCGCTGGCTCTGGGGCGACCGCTGGATGCCGCGGTGTCCGCAACGGCTCTCCACTACTTGCCCGAGCCCGTCCTGCTCGACGTATATGAGCATCTGCACTCCACGCTGCGGCCCGGCGGAGTGATCGTCAATGCGGACCATTTCTTCCACGAGGGGCCGCTGGTGGCCCCGATCGCCCAGCACGTGGGCCGCCGACGCGCCGGTCGGCTGGGGGTTCGCGGCCACGAGGACTGGCAGTCCTGGTGGGCCGCCGCAGACGCGGCCCCGGAGCTGGCCGGCCTCATGGCGGAGCGCCGCCGCAGGCGCCTGGACGGCGACGACAACGGCCTGAGCCTCGACCGCCACACGGACCTGCTGAGGAAGGCGGGGTTCGCGGAGGCGGGCCCGGTCTGGCAGTACGGCCACAGCTGCGTCCTGGTAGCGGTCGCCTGAGCGTTCCCGCTGTCGGGGTCCTCGCGGAGACGGAGCCCAGCTTGAGCGCTGGTACGGCGCTGAAATCTGACCGGCGCGCTGCCGTGGCTGTGGCGAGATCACGGAGCGCGCCCGTCGGCGGGGGCCACTACTCCACGGCGGGAATCAGCCCGGTGAGCGGCGAAACCATGCCGGTGAACTGCTGAAGCTCGCTCAGCTTGTGCAGTTGGCCAAGGCCCTTGAGCTGACCGGTGACGGTCGGCACCTCGTCCCGGCGGTCGGCCGGCACGGCGAGCGCACCGATATTGTCGAGCTCCTTGGGGATGTCCAGCAAGTACTGGCGGTTGGAGGCCTCGGCCGCAGACGCGGCAGGGGCGGCGAGTGCTGAAACGCCGGCAGCGAGGGCTGCGACGGCGAGGACGCTCTTTGCTTTGATCATGCCCGGAGCAACGGCCGAGGCCGTCCCACGGACACGGCTGCCCGCCGCCCATCACCCACAAGCTTTATTTACTCGCTTGCCGCCGTCCGCGAGGAGACCAGCACGCCGATCTTGTCGATGCGATGCTCGGGGTTGCCCTTGTCGTCGCGCCAGAAGTTCCCGGCCGCGTCATCCTCCGGCGTCGCGCAGGTGGAGACGGTGATCATGGCCTTGGTGGGCTGCTTGCCCGGTGATCCCGGTACCGCGGCCCGCTGCTCGGCGAGTGACCGCTCGGAGCGGAACGATGTAGTCCTGGTGTCGGTGATCTCGTACTCGTACACCTTGCCGCCCGACGTGACGAATACGGAGTCGCCCTTGTCGACGGACGGGAGGTCACGCAGCGGTCCTCCGGAGGAGAGGCGGTGTGCCGTGACCAGGTAGTTGCCGACCTCGCCGGGCCCGACACCGCCTTCGTCGCCGTACGGACTGGCGGCCACACCACGGTTCTGGATGCGCGTACCGGGCCAGTCGTCGGTCGTCCCCTCGTACGGGACGACGCGCAGGTTCTTGACGCCGATCGACGGGATGCCCAGCAGAGCCGTCTCCTGGCGCGCCACCGCGGTGGTGTCCGGAGATTGCGCCGCGACGGGGGCCGCTGCGGGCTTGTCGGCTGCACGATCGGGGGCATCGGCGGCACCGGAGGCCCCAGTGGCACAGCCGACCAGCACGGCGATGAGTGCGCTTGCGAGCGCTGCGGGAAGGAGGCGGGGAGTCAGCATGGCATTCCGGATGGCAGAGGAGGCCGGACAACGCCTCTGGAGACGGTGGTCGGCTTTCCCATCAAAACAACGCAAGCTGGCGGGGTGTTCCCGTCCCGTGTCCATACGTACGTTCGATTCAATCTCGGACGCGTGCGCCGCGCGGCATCGACGTATCCCGGCCATGCGGTGTGACACACACCATTCCCGCGAGGAGACGGCAGGATGTGCGTCTCGGCGGAGGCGCCGCGACCCTTCAGCAGTTCCTGCGCGCGGGGCTGGTCGACGAGATGCACGTGGTGATCGTGCCGATGTTCATCGGTGCCGGCGAGCGCCTCTTCGACAACCTGTCCGGGGGCTTGGACGGTTACGAGGCCGTCGAACTGACCACCTTCGCGGTCAGGGGCTCGTGATCCATCGCAGGACGGTCCTGATGGTGGTGTCGTCGAGCTTGCTGAGGACGTCGATGGCTTCAAGGTCCCCGGGCAGTGGTGCGATCCCGGTGGTGGTCAAGGCCGCATAGAGGTCCAGGCGGCGCTTGTCGGAGGCCGCCAGGACGAAAGGCAGCCGCTGTTCGGGGTCCGGGGCGGCATCGAGCTGGTCGAAGTCCTCCGGACCGTGGAAGCGGTACGGGTCGCGCGCCCAACGCGGCGTCTTGAACGGGATTGCGGGAACCTGTGTGCTGCTCATCGGAACCTCCAGGGTGTCGTCTCTGAGCAACAGGAGTCCCGTATGGCGATGCGCAGTTGCATGCGAGGCCACAAACCACCCGAACGTCCCCAATGGCATTTCGTCACACCACGGGGAAGTCAGCAGAAGTCAGTAAAGAATGGAGGGGAGATACGCTCCGGCGGGCTCGTTGTACAGCCCGATCGTCATCAGGCTCATCAGCTGACCCACCTTGAGGCCGTTTCGCAGGCACCACTGGAGCAGCGCGCTGTTGGACGCGGGGACAAGAATGCCGGGGCCGCCGAAGGCGGGCGCCGCAGCGATGAGGGCCCTGATGTCCTCGGTGGTCTCGCCGACCGCGTGGGCGAAGAAGGACAGATCCGTGGCGTAGCCCGTGATCCGTCCGCCGTGCTCGGTCACGCGGGCCGTGCCCGTCTTGAGCGCGTCGGCGAGTTCACCGCCGCGATCGGCCCCGTGGACCTTCCGGCACACCTCGTTGCAGGCCGCCACATCGGCATCCGTGGCCGGGCGCACCTCGTACCCCGGCACGGTCCCTCCGATCGGCCGGCCCTGCAGGCAGGCCACAGTTTCGCGGAACTCGAACCCGAGAGCGGCGTAGAGCGCGAACGACCGTGAGTGGTATCCGCTCTGGAGCAGTCGGATGCCGGGCACACCGCGCTCGGCGGCCCGCCGCATGACGTCCTCCATGAGGCGGCGCCCCACGCCGCCGTTCTGCGCGGCGGGATCCACGGTGACCGGCCCGACGCCGACGACGGGCGACCGCTCGTCGAGGAAGTTGCTGCCGACGATCCGGCCGTCGAGCTCGGCGACAACACTGTAGAACCCTGGGTGGTTCAGCAGCGACTCCGCCATACCGGCGGCCGCCTCCGCCGACGCCGGGGCATCGGAGGGGAATCCGTGCTGACGGGCGATTTCGGAGAAAGCCTCGAAGCAGATCCTGCCGCACTCCGCGGCATCGTCCGCTCTTCCGGGGCGCAGTGCGAGGTCCACGGATCCAACTCCCCTTCTCTCAGGCCAAGGCCCTCCTTCCATCAAACGCGTCGGCCGCGCCAACGGCAATGCAGCCGGCTGCCACGCCCCGGACCGCCGCTCGCAGCCACGGGCTCAGGCCGGACGTACCTGAACCGCCGCCGCGGGGTCCTGATGACCGCCACTGGCGAGCATCCGCACCTCGTCGCGGTCGCTTATCTCGGCCAGGACGATGCCCGTGTCATCCGCGTACACCGGGTGACCACCGGGCCCACTCCGATCCGTGCGGTGCACTTCCACGACATCCGCAGCCTCCGGAACGGCTGCGGTTGCGCCTGGGTGTGTGAAAACCAGCTCGTAGTGATCAGACCTGCCCATGTCGCCTCCTCGGTGAGAAGCCGTTACGCCACACACATGCATCCATAGTCGCGCATTACGGGCAGGGTGGCCGCAGCTCAGATGTGGAGTTCGCGCGGGAAGCCGGTCCAGCGCAGTTCCGCGGGCAGGTGCCGCATGTCGTTGTGGACGAGCACGGAGGACGGTCTGCCGGGCGCATAGCGGATGACCGTCAGAGCCGCGTTGCCGTGGTTGAGACCCATCCAGCGCCACCGCGGCGCGTCGTGGGCGGCCCGGACCAGCCAGCCGATGAGGAAGTTGTGGGTGACGACCAGTTCGTGACGAGGCTCGCCGCCCTCCACCGGTCCCGCGAACGTCGCCAGTGCCTCCCTGGCAAGCGCCGGGCCACGCTCACGCTCGCCTTCCGGGAACTGCGCGAGGAAGGTGAGCATGCGGTCGGCCGAATCCGGCGGCAGCTCCTGCTTCCGCGGCAGGTAGGGGATGTAGTCCCCGGCCGGCTCGGACTGGTGCAGTGGTACGCCGACGAGCTGCTCGCCGATCAGCCGGGCCGTCTGGGCCGCCCGAGGCAGCGGACCGTGATGGATCGCGGACAGGGGCGTCTTCCGGAGCCGTTCACCGAGCAGAACGGCTTGGCGACGCCCGTTTTCGGTCAGAGCCCTCTCGTCCGGTGACGCCTCACCGTGCCGGGCGAGGTAGAGGTACCGAGTGGCCGTGCCGTCCGTCATGTCCGAGGTCCCTCGAGAAGATCTTTGATCTTGCGTATCGGGGACATTGACGCGCGAGTCCTCCCCCTCGGTTCCCGGGGCGCGCGGCCCACAATTCCGTCGACGCCGACGTGTCCCGCCGCCTAGGCTCGACCGTATGAGCAGCAACGGAACGGCACGGAAGCCGCTGGTCGCCGTGCTCAGCGGAGCCGGTATCTCCACGGATTCCGGCATCCCCGACTACCGGGGACCGAACGGCCTGTGGCGACGCGATCCGGAGGCCGAGAAGCTCGTTACGTACGACTTCTACATGGCCGACCCGGACGTCCGCCGCCGTGCCTGGCGCATGCGCGTCGACAGTCCCGCGCTGCGGGCCCGGCCGAACGACGCGCACCGGGCGATCGCCGAGCTGGAACGCTCAGGGGTTCCGGTCAGGGTCCTGACCCAGAACGTCGACGGGCTGCACCAGCTCGCCGGTCTGCCTGCCCGCAAGGTGCTCGAACTGCACGGGACGGCCAGGTCGTCGGTGTGCACCGGCTGCCACAGCCGCTCTCCGATGGAGGAGACGCTGGCGCGGGTGCGGGCAGGCGAGGAAGACCCGCCGTGCCGTGCGTGCGGGGGCATCCTCAAGTCGGCCACGGTGATGTTCGGGCAGCGGCTCGACCCCGCGGTGATGGCTCAGGCTTTGGCGATCGCCAAGGCGAGCGACGTGTTCGTGGCCGTCGGCACCAGCCTCAAGGTGCAGCCGGCAGCCTCACTGGCGGGGATCGCCGCGGAGTACGGCGCACGGCTGGTCGTCGTCAATGCCGAGCCGACGCCTTACGACGAACTGGCCGACGAGGTCGTGCGCGAGCCCATCGGGACGGCACTGCCCGCCCTGCTGAAGGGCCTGGCCGCCTGAGGCCAGGCCCGGCCGTACGGCTCGGGCTACCAGCGCAGCGCCGTCGCGCGCACAGAACTGAAGTCCATCGCCTGCTCGACCTCCCGGAGCGTCTCCTCTGCGGTCCGGCGTACCTCGGCAGGTACATCGCCCCGCTCCTCTATGAGGCCTGCATAGATCGGTGCCTCGGCACGGTTTGCGGAACTCACGTCGAAGAGGGCCCTTCAAGTCGGTACGTGCGGCTTCTGGCGGTAGCCAGAACGGAGGACGAGTGTAGGCGCTCTCGGGAGCGCCGGAGCAGGCCGCCCCCGTGCCCGGTCTCCGTGCCCCGCAGCCTACGGCGTGCCAGTGGCGTGGCTCATGGCAGGTGCCGGGTCGTCTCCGAGCGGAAGCCGTGACCTACTTCGGGGGCAAGGCCGTGGTAGTGACGGAAGTTGTAGATGAGCGGGCTCCACGCCGCGGGGTCGATGTGCTGCGTCCCCGGCACCACGATGCGCTCATCGGCGTGCACGCGTACGACCTCGCACTCGACGGTGAAGAAGAGGCCCGCACCACCGGGCGTCATCGCTGTCACCGTTGCCTCCAACTGCAAGGGGCATTCGGCGACCCGGACCGGCCGCACCGTCTGCGATTCCTGCGGCCGAAGCCCGGCGGCGGCGAACTTGTCGCCCTCGTACCGGTACACCGCACGCTTGCTCACCGGGACCGGATCGGCTCCGGTGAGCGGCGCGAGGCGTTCCACGGAGGCCCACAGCTCGGGCGGGGGCAGATTGATCACCAGTTCCGGCCGTTCGGCGAGATTGCGGACCGTCTGGCTCTCGCTCCCCAGACCGAGGACCACATGCTGCCCCAGCGCCCAGGCCGACGAGATCGGCGCCAGGTTGCAGGAGCCGTCCTCGTTCTGCGAACTCACCAGGACCACAGGAGTCCCGAAGTAAAGAATGCTGGGCCGGATGACTCGGTGTTTCTGGTTGTCGGTCTTCATGGTCCGCAACGCTAGACGCGGGACACTTTGATGCCGGCCGAAGTGACGTCCGGCGAGAATGTCCCGGTGACCAGCCCCGACTCGTACGCCGACAGCCCGGACCTCGCCTCCCTGGCAGCACTCCTCGCGGACCGTACGCGCGCCGCCTTCTGCCTGGCCCTGCTCGACGGCCGCGCCTGGACGGCGACGGAACTGGCCCGCCTCGCGGGCGTCGCACCCTCCACCGCGACAAGTCATCTGCACCAACTGGTCGCAGGCGGGCTACTGACGGAGGAGCGCCGGGGCCGCCACCGCTACGTTCGCCTCGCGGGCCCGGACACGGCCGAGATGATCGAAGGCCTCGCCGCCCACGCACCGCGGCGCCCGACCCCGGTCCGCTCTCTGACGGACGCCCGTCGGCGTCGCGCCCTGGCCCACGCCCGTACCTGCTACGACCACTTGGCAGGCACCCTGGGTGTGGCGATCACCGACGCCATGACCGCCCAGGCGCTGCTCGCCTGGGACTACGGCCCCGCGCTCACGGCCTCCGGCGCGTCCTGGCTGCGCGCCCTGGGGGTCGCCGACGACCACTCCGGCACCTCCCGCCGCCCGCACGTCCGTACCTGTTTCGACTGGACCGAGCGCCGACCGCACCTGGCTGGCGCGGTGGGTGCGGTCCTCTTCCGCCATGCGCTGGATGCCTCCTGGCTCGTACGTCAGGAGAGCACGCGCATCATCACGCTGACGGACGAAGGCCGCGACGCACTGCGTCGTCATCTTGCGCTTGCGGACGAGGTGCTGCTCGCATCCTCTACATAATTTCCAAGATACGGAATATATTTTCCGCTATAGCGTCATCCGGGGGAGGAACCGCATCATGGTCATCGACAGCGCACTGCCACGACGGGCGGCTGCCGAGCTGGTGGGGACCGCCGCTCTGGTGACCGTGATCATTGGTTCCGGCCTTCAGGCCGCCGGCCTCAGCCAGGACACCGGAGTCCAGCTCCTCGCCAACGCACTGGCCTCGGCCGTCGGCCTCGGCCTGCTGATCGTCCTGCTCAGCCCGGTCTCAGGGGCTCACCTCAACCCGGTGATCACACTCTTCGCGTGGTGGTCGCAGCGACGCGGCGAAAACCCCTTCAGCCGCCACGCGGTCGCCCTCTACATCGCCGCGCAGCTGACCGGGGCCGTCGCGGGAGCCCTGCTGGCCGAGGCGATGTTCGGCCGGACGCCCGGCGTCTGGTCCACCCAAGTACGGTCGGCCGGCCATCTGCTGCTCGGTGAAACGGTCGCCACAGCCGGGCTTGTGCTGGTGGTGTACGGGCTGGACCGCATCGGCCGCGCGCAGCTCGCCCCGGTCGCGGTCGCCGCGTACATCGGCGCGGCGATCTGGTTCACCTCGTCGGGATCCTTCGCCAACCCCGCCGCGACGGTGGGCCGGTCGCTCACGGACTCTGCCACCGGCATCGCCCCCGCGTCACTCCCCGGCTTCATCGCCGCCCAGCTCCTCGGCGGCCTTCTCGGAGCGGGCCTGGCGGTCATCCTGTACGGACGGTCCGCAGCCCGCACTGTGTCTCATCGGCCACCGGAGACCCTCACGACCGTGCCGGTGGTGTACGAGGCGTCGGCCGACAGGAGCCAGCCGACGGCGCCGGCGATCTCGGAGGGCTCGCCCGGGCGACCGAGGGGGATCTGAGCGGCCGCCTTGGCGGGACGGTCGGCATCCCCCATGGCGGAATGCATGTCCGTGTTGATGATGCCGGGTGCGACGGCGTTGACCCTGATGCCGTCCGGGCCGAGCTCCTTGGCCAGGCCGACAGTCAGGGCGTCGGTGGCCGCCTTGGTCGCGGCGTAGTGCACATAGTCGCCGGGGCTGCCGAGCGTGGCGGCCGCGGAGGAGATGTTGACGATGGCGCCGGAGCCGGACTGCGCCATGTCCCGGGCGGCTCGGCGGCAGCACAGCAGGTAGCCGAGCAGGTTGACCTCCAGCACCCGTCGCAGATCCTCGGTGCGGGCATCGGCGAGTCTGCCCAGCGGGCCGGTCACACCTGCGTTGTTGACCAGACCGGTCACCTGCCCGAGGTCGGCCGCGGCGGTGTCGAACAGCCGCTCCACGTCCGCCTCGTCGGAGGTGTCCACCCGCACCGTGACGCAGCGCGCCCCCGCCGCCCGCACGGCGGACGCGGTCTCCTCGGCGGCCGCCTCGTTGGTGACGTACCCCAGGGCAAGGTCATGTCCGTCCTCCGCCAGCCGGACGCACGTCGCAGCGCCGATGCCTCGGCTGCCGCCTGTGACGATGGTGACCGGACGTGACATGTACTGCCTCCTGGGATCGCTGGTATGACCATGGTTCGGCCAAGTCATACCTCAACTCCGCCCGCATGTCCCCAGGGGGCGGCCGTCGCCTCAACACCCGTTGTCTGTACGCACCGACAGCCCTCGGCGCAGACACGCGCCGAGGCGGACGGCGATCGTTCCGTCGGGGTCCAGGCGGGGGTTGAAAATCGTGACGTCGAATCCCTGGGGGCGTTCGCCGGCGAGCGCGGTCCGCAGCACACTCTCCAGCTCCAGCCAGGTCAGTCCGCCCGGAAGGCGGTAGTCGACGGCCGGCATGATCGCGTCGTCCAGGATGTCCACGTCGAGGTGAACCCAGTACCCGGCGCTGCTGAGCCGGTCGACCGCCTGGCGCGCCGCCGCGTCGGCTCCGACCGCGCGTACCCCGTCGAGGTCGATCGCGTGCAGCCGTGGCGGCAGCGGCTGCATCCCGGCCTCGCCGGACTCGGCGGCGTCACGGAAGCCGAAGGCGACGACGTCCTCGTCCCGCACGAGCGGCCCGCGGCCTTCAAGGTCGGCGAGCAGCGCGGGGCCGCGCCCCGTCGCCAGGGCGAGTTCCATCGACGCGGCCTCGCCTGTCGGCTCCGCCGACGGCTGGTAGAAGTCGGTGTGGCCGTCGAGGAACAGCAACCCGTAACGCCCGCGCCGTCGCAGAGCGAGGAGGTTGCCCAGCAGAATGCTGCAGTCACCGCCGAGGACTACGGGAAAGCAGCCACGGCCGAGGACGCTGCCGACCATGTCCGCCAGTCGCACCGAGTACTCCGCGATGCCGGCCGGGTTCAGAATCCCGGTGCGGGCGTCGCGCCTCGGATCGTACGCCGGCGCTTCGACCCGGCCGGCCCACACCGCCCCGAGGTCCGCCAGCAGGCCGGCGTCGAGAAGAGCCGTCGGCAAGTCCTCTACGCCGGAAGGCCGCAGGCCGAGCACGGACGGCGCCTCGATGATCGCTGGTTGCCGCACCGCCGAACCCCTTCGGACGGTCTCAGTACTGCCCCTTCAGTACTGCTCCGCCGGCTCGATGTTCTGGTTGGCGTGGAAGAAGTTGTGGGGGTCGTACGTTCGTTTGACCGCCGCCAGTCTGTCGTAATTGCCTCGGTAGGCCGCCCTGACCCGGTCCTGGCTCTCCGCGCCCATGAAGTTCACGTAACCGGCGCCCATGGAATGCGGTCGCAGTTCCTCCCAATAATCCACGCACCACTGTTTGACAGTCGCGGCGTTGGCAGGGTCGGGGTCGACGCCGGCGATGATGCCGGACCAGACGGCGTCCCGGTAGCTCCACGCGGTGTCGTCCGGGCCGACCCGGCTCGCGGCCCCGTCCACCGGGTAGAGGTGCATGATCGACAGCTCGGTCGGGAGGCTCTCGCCGTACTTGGTGTGCACGTCCATGGCCTCGTCCGTGATCCGGTCGAAGAAGTGGCCGCGCCAGTACCACTGCAGGCCTGCGGGAATCAGCTCGTCGAACATGCCGTTCAGCGCGGGGTAGGGCATCGGTGCCGCGAAGTGGAAGGCCGGCGGGCCTGGCTGGTTCACGACCGCGAGGGTCTCCTCCAGGCGGTCCAGGTCCCCTG
This sequence comes from Streptomyces sp. NPDC002994, assembly GCF_040611155.1. Taxonomy (NCBI): domain Bacteria; kingdom Bacillati; phylum Actinomycetota; class Actinomycetes; order Kitasatosporales; family Streptomycetaceae; genus Streptomyces; species Streptomyces sp. NPDC002994. The sequence goes on along the minus strand of NZ_JBEXNQ010000007.1, from coordinate 78,284 downwards.
TCCAGCACCACACGACTCCGCACATCTTGTGGTCGTGGATCTCTTCCGGGAAGGGCGGGCCGGGCGGAACAGTGAGCAACGCGAAAAAGCCGTTCAGATCGTCGGGCGCCTGCGGAATGAAGTCGCGGTACCAGCGCAGCACCTCGCGGGTGCTGTCGACGGGCCACACGGTGACCCCGACGCCCACGGTGTCCACCGGGTGGAGCCGGAAGCTGAACGACGTGACGATGCCGAAGTTCCCGCCGCCGCCGCGCAGGGCCCAGAGGAGGTCCCGGTTCTCGGTCTCGCTCGCGGTGACGAAACTGCCGTCGGCCAGCACGACGTCCGCCGCCAGCAAATTGTCCGCCGTAAGTCCGTACTTGCGGGTGAGGTAGCCGTGACCGCCGCCGAGGGTCAGGCCCCCGACTCCCGTCGTGGACATCACGCCGGCGGGGGTGGCCAGGCCGAAGCCGTGGGCGGCGTGGTCGAGATCGCCGAGCTGACTGCCGCCGCCGACCCGCGCGGCCTTCGCGGTGGGGTCGACGCGCACCCAGCGCATGGGTGACAGGTCGATGGTGACGCCGTCTTCCACCAGGCCGAAGCCGGGGCCGCTGTGCCCACCGCCCCGGACAGCCACTTCGAGGCCGTTGTCCCGGATGAAATTGACCGCCTCCATGACGTCGGCCGCGTCCGAGCAGCGCACTATGGCAGCCGGGCGGCGGTCGATCATGGCGTTGTAAATCTTGCGGGACTCGTTGTACTCCGGGTCCTGCGGACTGATGACCGGGCCGCGCAGGGCGGTCCTCATCGCTTCCAGAGTTGTGCCGTCCATGACCATCTCCCTGCCGAGACACGGAACCGCTGCCCCACCGGCCTCCCTGTCCAGCGTCCCGCCGGTCCATGGGCTTCGCAATTCCTTTCCGGGAGGTGCCCGGGAGGAGCTGGCGCTCGCGGCCCGTAATCACGGCCTGCCGCTGGAGGCTCTGCGCTACGACGTCACCCCGCCCGGACTGCATTACGTTCTCGTCCACTACGACATCCCCGCCGCCCGTTCCGAGGACTGGCGCCTCACCGTGAACGGCCGGGTACGGACACCGCTGACCCTGGACGTGGGGACGCTGCGCTCCTTCCCGGCGGTCACCTGCCGCGTGACCATGGAGTGCGCGGGCAACGGCCGGGCCCGGCTCCTGCCCCGGCCTGTCAGCCAGCCAGCCGTGGCTGGTGGAGGCAGTAGGGACGGCCGAGTGGACCGGGGTGCCACTGAGCCTGCTGCTCGCCGAGGCCGGGGTGGAACCGGACGCCGTCGAGGCCGTGTTCGGCGGAGCCGACCACGGTGTCGAGCGCGGCGTCGAGCAGGACTACCGGCGGAGTCTGCCGGCTGGTACGGCATGGCGCACGTGAAGTGGCTCCGCGAGATCACCCTTACCGACGCCCCGTCCACCGGCTTCCAGCAGACGGTGGCCTACCGCTACCGGCAGGAGGCCGACGACCCGGGCGAGCCGGTCACCCGGATCGAGCCGCGGGCGCTCATGGTCCCGCCGGGATTCCCGGACTTCATGTCGAGGATCCGCGTCGTACGGCCCGGTCAGGTGCGGCTGGAGGGCCGGGCGTGGTCCGGGTACGCCCCGGTCACGAAGGTCGAGGTGAGTACGGACGGCGGCCACTCCTGGAGTGAGGCCGAGCTCGCCCCGCCGGACGAGAACACCTGGGCGTGGCGGCGGTGGCAGACATCCTGGACGGCGGCGCCGGGCAGCCACGTGCTCAGCGCCCGGGCCACCGATGCGCAGGGCAACGCCCAGCCCCTCGACCAGCCGTGGAACCGCGGCGGCTTCGGCAACAACCTCGTGCAACAGATCTCTGTCGTCTGCGTGCAGGAATGACGCGCCGACGCGCCTTGTCCGTACACCGCTGTCTCATCCCGTGCGGTCGAGGAAATCGGCGATGAGCGGTGCGATCTCGGGAAGCTTGTCCTCCAGGGCGAAGTGGCCGGTGTCGAAGACGTGCAGTTCGGCTTCGGGCACGTCGGTCAGATAGGCGTGGGCACCGGTCTCCGGGAAGAACATGTCGTTTCTGCCCCAGAGAATCAGGGTCGGCGGGGTGTGCTCGCGCAGCCAGGCCTGCCACCTCGGGTAGTGAGCCAGATTGCTGTGGTAGTCGAAGGCCAGGGCGACTTGGGCCTCCTTGCGGCCCGGCAGGTCCAGGAAGTGCTGGTCGAGGGTCCAGCCGTCGGGGGCGACGAAGTGCGGCTCGGCGGTGCCGCCCTCGTACTGGCCCCGGGTGGCCGGCAGGGTCAGGAGGTCGCGGACGGTCTTCTCGGCGCCTGGGTCCTGCGGACGCAGCGCGATGAAGCCGCGGGCGACGTCGGAGAGGCCCTCTGCGTACGTGTTGCCGTTCTGCACGACCAGGCCGGCGATCCATTCGGGACGGCGGGTCGCGAGCCGGAAGCCGACGGGAGCTCCGAAGTCGAAGACGTACATCACGAATCGGGTCAGTCCGAGCCGCTGGACGAAGCCTTCGGTGATGTCGGCGAGGCGCTCGAAGGTGTACGTGAAGTCCTCCGGCGCGTCGGTGTGTCCGAAGCCGGGGTAGTCCGGGGCGATCAGCCGGTAGTGCGCGCCCAGTACGTCGATCAGGCGGCGGAACTGGTGCGAGGCGGAGGGGAAGCCGTGCAGGAGCAACAGGACGGGCGCGTCCGGGCGTTGCGGGACCGACTCACGGTAGAAGACCCGGGTCCCGTCGACGTCGACGTGGCGGTGAAGTGTGCGCGGAACGGGCGGAATCGTCATGTCACATGCCTCCGTGGCGAGTTGATGCATTAGTTCTACGGGAGTGCAGGCTAATGCGTCAATGCCTGGATGTACCGTTAGCCGCATGAGTGATACCGGACCACTGACTGGCGAGCCCCTCGCCCTCGACCTCGTCAACACCCGGCCCCGGGGAGCCGACTTGCTGGGTACGCCCGCCCAGCTGCGGGCGTGGATCGACCTCCAGGGCGACCGGCTCGCCGAGCTTCAGTGCGCCGCCACCGAAACCGGCCAGGTCGACCTGGCCGCCGTACGAGCCGTATGCGCCGTACGCGAGCACACCGCGACCGCCATCCGCGGGCACCTGCTGGGGCAACCACCGCCCGCGGCCGCGCTTCGCGCGCTCAATGACGCCCAGGGTGCCGCGCCGGCCGTTCGCGAACTGGGGTGGCAGGACGGCGCGTTCACCGCCGCGTCCCGCCGCACCGGGCCGCTCGCCGTACGGCTGGCCGCCGTGCTCGCGGAGGCCGCCACCGACCTCCTCGCCGGCCCGGCGATCGACCGGGTGCGGGCGTGCGAAGCCGAGGACTGCGTCCTGCTGTTCCTGCCCGCCCACCCCCGCCGCCGCTGGTGCTCCCCGACGCGCTGCGGCAACCGGGCGCGCGTCGCCCGTTACTACCAGCGGCACAAGCCCGCGTGAGCGATGCGCCGCCGTACGGCAGGCCTGCGCGGGTGCGGCCGGGATGCGGCCCGCCGCCGGGCGGCCGACCATTGAAGCCGGAGCGCCGCAGGGCACCGCACCGCTGAAGTGGACGGACGTGTCAATGGACGACCTGGACCGCGACCGCAACCTCGACCTCGACCTCGACTACGGCACCACCGCGGGCGCCGCCGCCGACCCCGCCCGCAGCGGCTTGGTAGCGGCCGCCCGAAAGGCCCTGACCTCGACCGGAGTGCATCTGATGCCGCCGGACGCCGTAACAGCCTGTACGGGAACGGACCGGCAGGCCTGGGAGCGCTTCCGCGCCCATTGGGAAAACCTGTCGCCCGACAGGTACGCGGCCGAGAGCGGCACATGCCGACTTCGTCGGTACGGGCACTTCTCCCTCGCGGCGGCCACGGGGGAACTGGCACTCCTGCCGCACATCCCGTTCGTACAGCCGCAGGACACCAATCCGCTCTACGTCCAGGTCGACCGCCACTTCGACCCGCTGACCGACGCCTTCGCGGCCGATCCCGTTCTGCGGTCCGTGATCAGGCTGCTGGGCGGCCTCGCGGCCTGCCTGGACCAGACGGGCGAATGGAGTGTGAAGGTACATCCCTTCCGTGTCGTCGCCTCGGCCGACGGACAAGGGCAGCCGACCCCCGAAGGGCTTCACCGGGACGGCGTCACGCTCGTCTCCTCGCTCCTGGTCGGCCGGCGCAACGCCGACGGCGGCGAGAGCTCGGTGTTCGACCCGGACGGCAAGCAAGTGCTGGCGACGACGCTCAGCGAGCCGGGAACGCTGCTCCTCGGCGACGACCGCCGCACCCTGCACCAGGTCTCGCCGATCCGCCCGCTCGCCCCTGGCCGACCCGCGCATCGCGACGTACTGGTAACGACCCTCACGCCCCGCTGAGCCGGGCACGCTCCCAGTGGCGCGGGCCTGCCGCGCCTACCGCGCTGCGGCAGTCGCCGCGATGAGGTCGTCCACGACCGCGGCGGGCCCGGCCCCCGTGGCGGCCACCGCACGCTGGCGCTGCGCGCCGCAGCCCCGGCTGCTCAGGCGCCGCAGGAACGCCGCCGCCTCGCCCATCTCCCCGTACTCCTCCAGAACGGGACGCACGTACTCGACGAGACGCTCAGCCTGCACCGAAGCGGGCAGGATCCGTCCGCTCAACGCGTCGACGCCCTTGCCGGACCAGCCGTCCCGTGCCGCGCGCCAGTACGCGGCGCGCAGCAGTTCGCCGGCCGTACGAGGGCCTGGGTCGCCGCGTACGACCTTCGCCTCAGCCGTCACCACGAGCGCCCTGATGAGCACCGTGAGCGCCACCGTGTCGTCGATGTCCGGCAGGACATCCATGGTGCGGATCTCCAGCGTCGGCAGTCGCGGGTTCGGCCGGACGTCCCAGAACGGCATGCCGGCCTCCAGCATGGCCTCCGACTCCGCCATCGCCTCGGCGATCCGCTCGTGCTCTTCCAGCGACTCGGCGTACGGCGGCGGCCCCAGGCACGGGAATCCGCTCCTCATCACGGCACGCCAGCTCGCGTATCCGGTGTCGCGTCCCTGGTGGAAGGGCGAGTTGGCGCTCATCGCCACGAGGAGCGGCAGCCACGGCCTGAGGTGATTGGTGACCAGCACGGCGACTTCACGGTCGGGCAGGTGCACATGGGCGTGGAAGGCGGAGAGGGCGAAGTCGTCGAGCAGGGCACGGTACTGGTCCGCCCCTGCCCGATAGCGCGGGTGGTCACCGATGTCGGCCGGTACTCCGCTTCCCATGACCGGCGTACCGGACGCGCACAGCCGCAGGCCCTCCTCGCGGGCGGCCGCGACGGCCGCGGCGCGTACCCGGGTGAGTTCCTTGCGCAGCTCCTCGGGACCCGAGCACGGGGGTGTCTTGCCCTCGATCTGGTACTGGGTGAATTCACCCGAGACGAGGTCGCCGAGGACCGCGGAGGCCCGCGCCACGACGCGGGTGCCCGCAGGCTGCATCTGACGCGTCCGGGGGTGGATGAGAAAGTACTCCTCCTCCACCCCCACCGTGGGCGCCTCATGAGTGTTCACGCCAACAGCATCACGCGCTTGGCCTGCGTACGCACATCAGCGCTGCCGCGCGCGGTCCTCGACCGGTTGGCCGGTCTCGGCGACGCGACCGGGCCACGACGTGACCGGCCGGTGGCCTCTCGCACGCCTGAGGGCGCGGGGGCAGCCACCGGCCGGTGCCATACGCAGGGGCGGGGCTACTTCGGGGGGTAAATGTCCCCGCCGCCCATGCTGCTCGCCTGCTCGCTCTGCTCCCTGAGGCGGCGGGCCTTGTCCTTGAGCCGCTTGCGCTGCTCCGGGTCAGCGGCACGTTCCGCGGCCTGGTCCATCTCCTGCGCCATCTGGCGCAACTGCTGGGCACGGCCGCCGGACTCACCTGCAGCACTCATGATCACTCCTCGGGTGACAGGACAGAGCGGGCCGAACCAGCGAAACAGCGTCGGCGCATCCGCGCACTCCGAACGGTCACCCAGCGCTATCCCCGCAGGCCAGAGCCTCCGGGTGCCACGGGCAGCAGGCCCGCCTACGGTGGTGTACGTGCGCCTCCTGCTGACGTCCGACACGCATCTGCCCAAACGCGCGAGGGAACTGCCCGCCGAACTCCTCGCGCAGGCACAGGAAGCCGATGTCGTGATCCATGCCGGCGACTGGGTGGACGTGGCCGCCCTGGATCTGCTCGACGCGCACTCACGGCGCCTCATCGGGGTGTACGGCAACAACGACGGTCCGGAGCTGCGCGCCCGGCTGCCCGAAGTGGCGCGGGCCGAGCTCGGCGGGCTGCGCTTCGGCGTCGTACACGAAACCGGAGCCGCTCAAGGGCGGGAGCGCCGGTGCGCGGAGCGCTTCGGGGACCTGGATGTTCTGGTGTTCGGTCACAGTCACATCCCGTGGGACAGCACAGCGCCGGGCGGGCTGCGGTTGCTGAATCCGGGCTCGCCGACCGACCGGCGGCGACAGCCCTACTGCACGTACATGACCGCCGTCGCGGAGGACGGGCGGCTGAGCGAAGTCCGCCTGCACCGCCTCCCACCGCGCCGCTGACACCGCGCCGCTGACAGCGTGGCGCTCGCAGGTGCGGGTGCTTTCTGTCGCTATGTTCCTTGCGGACAGTCGGAGGCGGACTCCCACACGCCTCCGCGAAGCCGCACCGGACGAGAGACGCGATGAGACTTCGTGCCACTGCCAGCCGGCGACTGGCCTTCCTGTTGACGCTGGTCGCCGGGCTGGCCGTGACCCAGGCGCCCGAACCCGCGGCGTACGATCACTCGGCGTCAGATCACGCGGCGTCAGGTCACGCGGCGTCAGATCGCGCGGCGCGGTGCCCGGCATCCGTGCCCTACCGGTCGGGCGCCTCCGGCTATCACACCTTCCGCATCCCCGCCGCCCTCCAGGTACCCGGCGGCGCGCTGCTCGCGTTCGCCGAGGGCCGGCGCGATTCCGCCGCGGACAACGGTGACATCGACCTGGTCCTGCGGCGCTCCCTCGACGGCGGATGCACCTGGCAGCCGCTGCAGTTGGTCGCCGACGCCGGGAAGGACACGGTGGGCAACCCCGTGCCGGTGATCGATCCCCGCAGCGGGGACATCGTGCTGGTGACCTGCCGGACCATCGGCGGCGCCACGAAGCGGCAGGTGACGTCCGGCAGGGCCGCCGCCTCGGTCCGCCGGGTGTACGTCCAGCGAAGTACCGACGGCGGCAGGACGTGGTCGCCGCAGCGGGACATCACCGAGTCGGTCAAGCCCTCCGACTGGCGCTGGTACGCCGTCGGTCCCGGCCATGCGGTCGCCCTGCGCCACGGGCGCCACCGAGGCCGGCTGCTGGTGCCCGCGAACCACAGTGCGGGCACGACCGGGCGCAGCGGCGGGCACTCCCTCTACAGCGACGACGGCGGACACACCTGGCGCGTCGGCTATGTGAGCCGGTCGGTCGGCGGCCCTCTGGCGCTCAACGAGAGCACGCTGGCCGAGCTGCCGGACGGCACGGTCTACATCAACGCCCGTGACCACGACCGCACTGCCGAGGGCACCCGCGCGGACGCCTACAGCGCCGACGGCGGTCTGAGCCTGGCCGTCCCCTTCCGACCGCAGCCCCAGCTGACGGGTCCGACGGTCCAGGGCAGTGTGCTCCAGGTCTCCGGCCGGCCGTGGCGGGGACCGCTGCTGTACTCCGGTCCGTCGGACCCCGGCGAACGGCTCCGGATGCAGGTGCGGGCCAGCGACGACGGCGGGCGTTCGTGGCGGCCGGTCCGGTCCGTGTCGGACGACCGGGCGGGCTATTCGGACTTGGTGCAGACGAGCAGGGCAACGGTTGGCCTGCTCTACGAGACGGGGCTGACGACGTATCACGACACCATCCGCTTCACACGGCTTCCCCTCGGCGCCCTGTCAGCGGCGCGATGAACACGCCCCTCATGCGTGTGACAGCGCGAAGGAAACAAGGAAGCCGCTGACGGTGATCAGGCCGATCGCCAAGTGGGCGTCTTCGAAAGCCTCCGGGATCATGGTGTCGGCGATCATCGCGAGAATCGCGCCGGCTGCCACTGCCGTCACCGCCGCCACCACGGCGGTCGGCAACCCGCCGACGACGGCGTAGCCGACGACCGCGGAAGCCGTGCTCGCGGCAGCGATCGCGCCCCAGATGCCGAAGACGTACTTCTTGCCGCGGCCGGCCCGCCGCATGCCGGCGGAGCTCGAAAGGCCCTCCGGCACGTTGCTGATGAACACCGCCACCACGGTCACCATGCTCACCGCCCCGCCGTCGACGAGGCTGACGCCGATCACCGCCGATTCGGGTACGCCGTCCAGCAGGGCGCCCAGCGCCAACGCCAGCCCCGAGCCCGCCTGCTGAGCCTCCGACGGCTGCGACTGCCGGTGACCGGAACGCTTGCGGTGCCGGGCCCCGCGGCGCGCCAGCCATACGTTGCCCACCGTGTACGCCACCGCCCCCCCCACGGTCCCGATGGCTGCCGGAGCCAGCCCGGCCTGGTCGTACGCCTCCTCGACCAGTTCGAAGGACACCGCTGACAGCAGCACCCCCGCACCGAACGCCATCACCGACGCCACCACCCACTGCGGGATCCGCACCCCGTACCCCAGCACCGCCCCGAGCAGCAGGGCCGACCCGGCCACCAGCCCCCACATCCCTGCCAGCACCACTTGATCCATGGCCCCCATGTACCCCGGAACGGCACATGCACAGCCGCAATGCGCCGCCACGCACACCAACGGGCTCCGCCGGTCCTGTCAAGTGGCGCTGCGTTCGCTCGCGTCCCGCAGGCCGCGTGCGTGCGGTGCGCGTGCCGCTCGGGACGACGCTGTCGCGTCCACCCCACATGAGCATGGTGGGCATCCCCTGCGCCAGGTAACACCGGTCGAGCAGTTCCGTCGCGTCCTGGCCGAGATCGGTGCGAGCAGCCTCATCAGTCTGACGAAGACACGCGTCCGCCACCGCATGCCGGGCAGCAGCAGGGCCGAGAGCATCATGTCGGCTCCGGGCAGGGAGACCGCCCGCAGGACCGGGTTGGCCTCCGCTCCCCTTCCGCCCGTACCGACCAGCACCAGGCGTTCGGTCCGTTCGGGGAACTGATACGCGAACTGCATGGCCACACCACCGCCGAGCGAGTGGCCGATCAGGGTCGCCCGCTCAATGCCCAGCGCCCCCAGCAGGTCGCGCACGCCGTTCGCGTAGGCGGCCACCGCATAGTCGGCGCGCGGCTTGTCCGACTGTCCGTGGCCGAGGAGTCGCCAATGCCGTGGAGGAGTACGACGGCCGGCCCCTCCCCCGCGATCCGGTACGCGCGTCGGTAGCCGTGCACGACGCGGTGGTGCAGCTCGGCGTCCCCGTCCCCCACGGGGCGCAGCCGGCTCCCGCCCCGAGCCCAGGCCTGCCGCCGCGCACAGGGTTTCCGTCGCGTTCCGCTCGCGATACGTCCGCATCCGAGGGGCACGACACGGCTCCACCCGATGGCGTCAGACAGTCCTGACGCGCAGACTTGACGACATGTCGGGCAAGCGAAGCGCGGGTCTCCTCCTGTTCCGGACCTCGGACGACGGGGCCGAGGTGCTCATCGGTCACATGGGTGGTCCATTCTGGGCCGGGCGCGACACCGCGGCCTGGTCGATCCCCAAAGGTGAGTACGAGCCGGACGAGACGCCCGAGGCGGCTGCCCGCCGGGAGTTCACGGAGGAGCTCGGCCTGCCGGTACCTGATGGAGAGCTCATCGCCCTCGGTGAGTCCCGCCAGCCGAGCGGAAAGGTCGTCACGGTCTGGGCACTGGAGGCGGATCTCGACCCCGCTCTGGCGGATTTCGGGACGTTCACCATGGAGTGGCCGAGGGGCTCGGGAGTTCAGCAGGAGTTCCCGGAGATCGACCAGGTCGCATGGTGCGGGCCGGCGAGCGCCCGTGAGCGGCTCGTGTCGGGCCAGCGCGTTTTCCTCGACCGGCTCGCCCGGCACCTCGAGGACCGACTGGGGTAATCGCACCTCGCGCTGACCGGCCGACGGGGGACACGGCTCGCCCAACTTCGCCCAGAGCCGGCCCGGCGCCGTCAGCCCCGACCAGGCGCTGGAGGAGCGGATCAAGTCGTACAGCCAGGAGCGGGACTTGGGTGGCCGTCCGCTGCGGGAGTTCCGGCGCGCCCGGCCGGGCCTATGCCAAGCGGGCCCGTGAACGACGCGGCCGATCCGACCGGTCGGTCATGGTCCTGACCAGTGGCACGACGCTCAATGCGGGCGAGACCTTCGCGCGGGCCCGGCTGTCAGGAGCTCCGCGAGGGGTGGCCCGAAGTGATTCGCACCACAGGGGCGCGAGGCCGCGGAGGCGGGCAAAGAGCCTCCGCCGGGCTGCGGCCCCCTACGGCGTACAGGCCTCAAAATCGCGCCCCCGACGTGGTCACGGGCGTCTGCCGCGGTGCACACGCCCAGCGGAACGTCCCTGACCGGGCAGTACTGTGACAAGGCCGGGGAGGGTGGAAAAGCCCGTTCCGCCCGGGCCGCCGATCGGATGTGGTTTACCGTGGCAAGAGAAGGGTCGTCGCCTACGCCGCCGACAGCCTGGTCGCCCGTATCCACGAGGCCGAAGAAGGTCCCTGGCAGAAGACCCCGAAGGCAAGGTCGCACTGCCACTCAGCCCGCTCCCTCAGCTCCGTCGGCCCGGCCGACCGATTTCTCTACCTTCCCCCCGGCCATCGGCGCCCCCAGACCGACGGTGCGGCGCGAAATCCGCGAATACCTGGCGCCGCGAGCCTCCACCGCGCGCCTGTGACCCCCGTCCGGCCGTCGGCGATTCCGCTGAGTGTCGTCGCCCGGCCGGGGCGCATCCCCGGGATTCCCCCTTACGCCCGCCCACGTGCCTCCACCCCAGAAGGATTCCTCTCCATGACAGTGCAGACTTCGGAACGACCTCCGCCCTCGGCCCCGGCCCCGGCCTCGCAGAAATCCGGCAGTGACTTCGCGAAACTGTCCAAGAAGATCACCGAGGCCGGGCTGATGGGCCGCCGCCCCGGCTATTACACGGCTCGTATCGCCGCGGTGACCGCCCTCTACGTCGGCGGCTGGATCGCCTTCGTACTCGTCGGTGACAGCTGGTGGACGCTGGCGGTCGCCGGTTTCCTCGCCCTGGTCTTCGGCCAGGTCGCCCTGGTGACCCACGACACAGCCCACCGTCAGGTGTTCCGGCTGCGCAAGGCCAGTGAGCGCTCCGGCCGCCTCGCCGGGAACATCGGCATCGGCATGGGCTACGGATGGTGGCAGGACAAGCACACCCGCCACCACGCCAACCCCAACCACGCCGAGCTCGACCCGGACGTCCTCCCCGACGTACTGGTCTGGTCCCAGGACCAGGCGCGCGCGGCCAAGGGACTGCCCCGGCTACTCGGCCGCTCGCAGGCCTTCCTGTTCTTCCCGCTGCTCACGCTGGAAGGCTTCAACCTGCACGTGGCGGGCGTACGGGCGCTGGCCAACCGCACACTCAAGAACCGCACCCTCGAAGGCACGCTGCTCTTCGGCCACTTCGCCGTCTACCTGACCGTGCTGTTCCTGGTGCTGCCGCCCGGCATGGCGATCGCCTTCCTGGCCGTCCACCAGTGCCTGTTCGGCGTCTACCTCGGATCCATCTTCGCCCCGAACCACAAGGGCATGCCGATCCTGACCGGCGACGACCGCCCCGACTTCCTGCGCCGCCAGGTGCTCACCTCCCGCAATGTGCGCGGCGGCTGGTTCACCGACATCATGCTCGGCGGGCTGAACTACCAGATCGAGCACCACCTGTTCCCCAGCATGCCCTCGCCGCACCTGCGGCGGGCCCAGGTCATCGTCCGGGACTACTGCCGGGACCTCGGCATCAGCTACCTGGAGACCAGCCTGATCACCTCGTACCGGCAGGCGCTCACCAGCCTCCACCAGGCAGGCGCCCCGATCCGCGAGGCCCGTGCGGCCGCCGCTCTGTCCAGGGCCCAGGTGTAGGGAGATCCCTGTCTCGGCCGCTGCATGCGCGACCGGAGGGCTGGACCGGGCACGGTCAGCGAGTATCCGTTCTGCCACGATCGGTCCGCCGGGTATTACGGCGGTCCCGCCGGCTACCCTCGGAACTCACCGCAGTATTGACCGCTCCGTGGGTGCCAGCCGTAGCCGTTGCGGGGTCCTGGCCCACCGTTCCGAAAGGGCCGGCAGCACGTCCTCGCGCCAGCGTTCTGAATGCCGCAAGCGATTCAGGTGGTCGTCGATGTGGCCTTCGTCGGTGAAACGTGCGAACCATACGAAGACCTCCTCGTTCATCCGTACCGGTAGCGCCGGGAAGGTGTTCGGGGCGTGTTCCGACCGCAGGTACGCCAGTGGCTCGCCGCCGGTCTCGGCCAGTACGGGCCGCACCCGCCGCTCGAAGAACTCGACGAATGCGGCGTCGAACGGACCGTGGCCGTACCAGATCGTGGCGAGGACCAGCGACGGCGGCAGTGCCGCCGGCTCGCCGGGGACTTGCCGGGCGCCAACCGGCTCTGGGAACCCGCCGCGTGGCGAGGCCGGCCGCAGCAGCAGTACGTCATCAGAGTCGGCCATCGTCGCGTTCGCCTTGTCGCGGTGCGCCTGCCAGACCGGCCCGCCGTAGAAGCTCTCCAGCGCCTCGGCGCGGCGCGGCATGTCGTCGAAGCCGCGGAGCCAGACGAACCGGTCGGGGTCGTCCAGGTCGCGGAATTGCCCCAGGACGGTCATGCCCACTGCCTCTTGGGACTCGACGAACTCCCGGTCGAACAGATCGATCAGTACGTCTCGCTGTCCTGGGTACAGCGTGTACTGTCGCAGCTCGACGACCGGACACCATAAAGCTTTCACCAGTCTTACTCCTCATTCAGTTTCGGCTGGTTCACCAGCGTCTCGCGAAGTACATCGGCGATCGACGTGTCCGCCAGCTCCCGCCGCATGACCTGCTCGACCCGCCCGTAGACGTCACCCAGGGCGGGGCGGATGCCTCGGCCGACCGGACACTCCAGGTTGGGCTCGGTGTGGTGCAGGCCGAACGGTGGCTGCGCACCGACGGCGTCGTACACCTCAAGCAGGGTGATCCCCTGCGGCTCACGGGCCAGGCTCCAGCCCGCACCAGCGCCGTGGCGGACCTCCACCAGGCCGGCTCGCCGCAGGTCACCGAGGCTGCGCCGGATGATCACGGCGTTGGTGTTGACGCTGGCCGCGACCTGCTCCGAAGTGAGAACCTCCTGACCACGGCGGTGCGCCAACGCCAGCCAGGCGAGCGCATGCGTCGCGATGGTCAGTCGACTGTTCGCCGCCATCACTTCCTCCTCACTGCAACAGCTTCTGTTACAGCGTACCCGTAGTCAATTCCCGGCCCACTGGGGTCGCGCCCCGTCGAGTGCGCGGCGGTAGGCGGCGTAGCCGTCCTCGTACACCGCGCGTGACTCCTGCCGCGGCTCCACGGTCCGGAACAACTGCGGTTTCTGCTCCGGCGCTTCGCCCAGGAAGCGACGCGCCACCCGTACCGCGCCGAGCGCCCCCACCTCGTTGTCCCGCGGGATACGGACCGGACGCCCCAGGATGTCGGCGAAGAGCTGCGCCCACGGGCCCGACCGGGTGCCGCCGCCGCACGCGGCGAGGGTGCCGGTGAGGCCGGCGGCCTCCAGGCAGTGCCGGGCGGCGTAACCGATGGCCTCGCACATGGCGCGTACCGCGTCGGCGCGGGTGTGGCCGAGAGTGAGGCCGTCGAGCCGGCCACGGGCGGCCGGGTCCACGAACGGGGCGCGCTCCCCCGCGTCGGAGAGGAAGGGCAGCGCGGTGACGCCGTTCGCGCCCGGCGGGCTCTGCGCGAGCAGGCCGTCGAGGTCGGCCGTGGTCGCGCCGGTGAGAGCGAGGAGCCATTCGAGGGCCGCTGTGCCGACCATCGCGGGCATCGCGCGCAGCCACCGGTCGGTGTCCGGGGTGCACAGCCACATGCCGGCCGGTTCGGTGGAACCGTCCGTCCTGGCGCGGTCGGTGAGGACCTGGCAGGCGAGGGTGGTGCCGACGATCAGCAGTCCGTCGCCCACGTCGCGTACGCCGCTGCCTATCGCGCAGGCCGGAAGGTCGTACGGTCCCGCGGTCAGCGGAAGTCCCATGGGCAGCCCCAGCAGTTCGGCGCCGTGGGCGTCGAGGGCCAGGACGGTTCCGGGCGCGGCGGGGGCGGGCAGCAGACGCGCCTGTTCCTCGATTCCGCAGGCGGCCAGCGCTTCGGGCGAGTACGTACGGCTCACCGGATCGAGGAAGGGCAGGGTGGCGTCGGAGGCGTCCACGCTCACCTCGCCGGTGAGGCGCTGAGCGACGGCGTCGACGCAGTAGCCCGCGGTGACCGCGCGTCGCAGGGTCTGTGGCTCGTGCTGCTGGAGGTGGGCGAGGAGCGGGGCATGGCAGCCGGGGAACATGCCGGATCCGGTGTGCTTGTACACCTCCTGGACCGTGCCGTTTTCCAGCCAGCGCGCGACCAGGTCCGATGCCCGTCCGTCCATCCAGGAGATGGCGGGGCGTACCGCGCGGCCGTCCGCGTCGCGCAGCCACAGGCCGTCGCCCTGGCCGGTGAGGGCGAGCGCGGTGGGCGGTCCTGGCAGGGCGGCGGTGGTCTCCCGTACGACCTCGGCGACCGTACGGACGACGTCGTCGAGGTCTTGTTCGACGCGGCCGCCGGGCAGCCGCACCAGGCCGCTGCGGCGGGCGGCCGAGGCCAGCGGGGTCCCTTCGCTGTCGAAGGCGACGGCTTTGGTGACGGAGGTGCCGATGTCGACTCCGATGATCACGCTCATGGGCGTGCGGCCTCCTGAACCTCTGGGTTGGCCGGGTGCGCGAGCTTCTCGCCGCGTACGAACCGGCCCGCTTCGGCGGCGGTGATGGCGGCGGCGCGGTGCGCGGTCTGCTGGGTGGCGCCGGCCAGGTGCGGGGCGGTGACGACGTTCGGGGCGTGGTGCAACGGCCAGTCGGCGGGCGGCGGTTCGATGTCGTAGACGTCGAGGGCGAGGGCGCCGAGGCGACCGCTCTTCAGCAGATCGGGCAGCGGGGCGTAGTCGAGGAGGCCGCCACGGGCGGAGTTGACGAGGACCGCGCCCTTGGGCAGCAGTTCGAGCTTGGCCGCGTCGATGAGGTGGTGGGTCTCGGGGGTGAGGCGGGCGTGCAGGCTCACCACGCTGCTGCGGCGCAGGAGTTCGTCGAGTTCGACCGGCTCCACGCCGTCGGCGCGGGCGGCCGCCGGGTCGGTGTAGGGGTCGGCGACCAGGACGTGGGAGCCGAAGGCGCGCAGTACGCGGGCGACGATGCGGCCGATCGCGCCGTAGCCGACGAGGCCGACGGTGGCGCCGTCGAGTTCGATGCCGCCCTCGTCGTACGCGTAGAAGTCGCCGCGCCACTTTCCGCGCTTGAGCTCGGCGTCGGCCGTGGTGATGCGGCGCATGGCGGTGAGCATCAGGCCGATGGCGAACTCGGCCGCGGCGGGGGCGTTGCGGCCGGGCGCGAAGGAGACGGCGACGCCGTGGCTGGTGGCGGCGGCGAGGTCGACGTTGACCGGGCCGCCGCGGGAGACGGCGACCATGCGCAGGTCCGGGCAGGCCGTGAAGACCTTCTCGGTGAAAGCGCCCATCTGGGTCACGCAGATCTCGGCGCCGTCCAACGCCTCGATGAGCTCTTCCTCCGTACCGCTCGCCTCGTGGACGTCGCCGACCGGGCCGAACGGCTCGTGGGGCCAGGGCAGGGTGAGTTCGGTGATCTGGTGGTCGCTGCCGAGCTCCTCGCGCAGCGCGGCTCGGAGGAGGTCGGGACGTACGAAATGATCGCCGGCGGCGAGGATGCGCATTGAGCGGGGCCCTTCTTGGGGTCGCGGTGGGGCTGCGCGTCAGCGTTGCCGCAGCGCCACTAACACTGGCGCTGATAGATTTAACATCATTGTTTTGAAGAATCAATGCACCGCAGGGGAGAGATCACCGATGGCGTCACGCCTGTTGCTCGTACGGCACGGGGAGACCGAATGGCACGCGGAGAACCGGTACGCCGGCATCTCCGACGTCGCACTGACGGCGAAGGGGCTGCGGCAGGCCGAGGAGCTCGGGAGCTGGGCCAAGCAGCGCGGCGTCGACGCCGTGGCGTGCTCGCCGGTCAGCCGCGCCCGGCTGACCGCCCGGCCGGCCGCCGAGGCTCTCGGCCTGGAACCGGAGATTGTCGAGGCGCTGCGCGAGGTGGACTTCGGCTGGGGGGAGGGCCGCACCATCGCGGAGATGGCAGCCGAGGACCCCGAGGCCGTACGCCGCTTCCGCGAGGACGCGGAGCTCGGCGCCTTCCCCGGGTCCGAGCCACCGTCCGCCGCCGCGGCCCGCGCCTCGGACGCGCTGCGCGGCCTCGCGCGCGAGCACCCGGGCGGCACGGTTCTGGTGGTGGCGCACAACACGCTGCTGCGCATGGCGCTGTGCTCGATGCTCTCCATCCCGGTCGGCCGTTACCGCCTGGTGTTCCCCCGGCTCGACAACGCGGCCGTGACCGAGATCGAGGTGACGGACGCCGGCACCGCTCTGCGCTCGCTCAACGTCCCCACCTGGGCACCTGTCCATGGCGGTACGCGAAACTTGGACGCATGACGACGACCGGCGCGGAAGCCCGCAGGCAGATGATCACCGAGCACGTGCTGCACCACGGGACGGCGAGTGGGGCCGAGCTCGCGGAACTCACCCGCGTGAGCCTGATGACGGTGCACCGCGACCTGGACGAGCTGGCCAGGCGCGGGGTGCTGCGCCGGTTCCGGGGCGGGGTCTCCGCGCTGCCGTCGACGGTCTTCGAGTCGAATCTCGACTACCGGCTCGGCGTCAACACGGCCGAGAAGGAGGCCATCGCGAAGACGGCCGCCGACCTCGTCGAGCCGGGGATGTCGGTGATGCTGGACGACTCCACGACCGCGCTGGCGCTGGCCAGGCTGCTGGTGGAGCACGCCCCGCTGACCGTGGTGACCAACGCCCGCCGGGTCATCGACCTGTTCGTCGGCCACGAAGACATACGCCTCATTTCGCTCGGCGGGGAGTACTCGCACACCCACGACTCCTTCCTGGGCGTCCCCTGCCTGGAGGCCATCGAGGCGCTCTCCGTGGACATGGTGCTGGTCTCCACCTCGGCGATGGACGCCCGGATGACGTACCACCAGGAGCAGGACGTGGTGCTGGTCAAGCGGGCGATGCTGGCCTCCGGCACACGCAAGGTGCTGCTGATGGACCGTACGAAGCTGGCCAGGACCGCACTGCACCGGCTGGCACCCGTCGAGGACTTCGACCACCTGGTGGTGGACGGAGTCCTCGACGGGCTGAGCGGCGAGCTGCTGACCGCACTCAAGGAGCGCACGGATGTCCGAGTGGCGGTCGGCGGCTGACAACAAGATTTCTTAAACTCTTGCGTGTTAATTTCACAGAGGTCATGATGCATTCCCGGTCGCGGATGTTATGTCCGCGGGCCCGGCCCATGGCACCTCAATGTGGAGGCACGAGCAATGAGCAGCACCGCCGCACCCGCCGCGCGCTCGGGAGGTACGAGAGGAACGGTCTGGGATCGCATCGGGATCCCCAGGCCGCTCCTCTTCGGCTTCATCGGCGTCCTGATCTTCATGATCGGCGACGGCGTCGAGTCGGGCTTCATCGCCCCGTTCATCGAGGGCAACGGCGCCGGCAGCGAAGTCCGGGCGAGCTATGTGATCACGGCGTACGGCGTCACGGTCATGCTCGCCTCCTGGCTCTCGGGCGCCTTGTCCGAACTATGGGGTCCGCGGCGGGTGATGCAGCTGGGCCTCGCCATCTGGATCGTCTTCGACATCCTCTTCCTCACGCTCGGCGCGGCCCAGGACAACTACACGCTGATGCTGCTCTTCTACGGCCTGCGCGGCTTCGGCTACCCGCTCTTCGCCTTCTCCTTCCTGGTGTGGGTCACCGCGACCGCCCCGGTGGCCCGGCTCGGCGCGGCCGTCGGCTGGTTCTACTTCGCCTTCACCGGCGGCCTGCCCACGCTCGGCTCGCTCACCGCGTCCGTCACCAACCCGCTCTTCGGGAAGTTCGGCACGCTCTGGGTCGCGGTCGCCCTGATCGCGATCGGTGGTGCCTTCTGTCTCCTCGGCGTACGCGAACGGACCGGGTACTCCCGGCTCGCGCCGCCCGGAGTCAAGCCGGTGCAGTCGCTGACCCGCAGCCTGTCCATCGCCTGGACCAACCCCAAGGTCGCCGTCGGCTGCGTGGTGCGCATCATCAACACCGCCCCGCAGTTCGGCCTCTGGGTCATCCTCCCCGCCTTCTTCACCGACGAGATGGGCTTCAGCGACGGTGACTGGCTGCGCCTTCTCTCGATCATGTTCGCCACCAACATCTTCTTCAACCTGCTCTTCGGGCTGGTCAGCGACCGGATCGGCTGGCGCACCACCATCGGCTGGTTCGGAGCGGTGGGCTGCGCCGTGAGCGTCCTGGCCCTGTACTTCGTACCGAAGCTGATGACCGACAACTACTGGGTCGCGGTCGGCGTCGGCATGATCTACGGCGCCACGCTCGCCGGATTCGTACCGATCTCCGCGCTGATGCCGTCGCTGGCCCCCGAGAACAAGGGCGGCGCGATGGCGCTGCTCAACCTCGGCGCGGGCGGCGCGGCCTTCGTGGGGCCGGCGATCGTCTCGCTCTTCCTCGGGCCGCTGGGACGGGACGGCGTCGTACTGATCTTCGCCGGGCTGTACGTCGTCGCCGCCGTGCTCACGCTTTTCCTGAAGCTGCCGAGGGCTTCCGAGGAAGCGATCGTGCAGGGGAAGTCCCTTCAGGAAGCCGCCGTACCGGTCGCCGCCCGCGCCACCACCTGATCCGCACACCTCTGTACGCGCGTACGCGAAAGGACCCGTCCCACCCATGAGCAGCACCGCCGACGCACCCCGCTCCCCCGTCCCCGTCGTGGCCGGCATCGATGTGGCCACCGCCGCGGTGAGAGTGGTGTGCGCCGACGCCCGCGGACGGGTCCTCTCCGAGGGGCGGGCGCCGCTCCCCCAGCCGGTACGCGGCGCGGGCGGCCACAGCGAGCAGGACGCCCGGGCCTGGTGGCCCGCCACTGCCGCCGCTCTGCGGCAGGCCACGGCCGCGCTCCCCGGCGGCGGCCGGGAGGTGGTGGCGGTCGCCGTCTCCGCTACCTCCGGGACCCTCGTCCTCGCGAGCCCGGACGGGGAGCCCGTGGGTCCGGCCCTGATGTACGACGACCGGCGGGCCGCCGACATCAACGCCAAGGCACAGGAGCTCGGCGCGGCGCGGTGGCGGGCGCTCGGCCTGACCGTCGGCCCGACGGCCGCGCTCGGCAAGCTCGTCTGGTACGCGAACCGGGCCCGCCCCGGTCAACTCGTGCTGCACACTCCTGACTTGCTCGGCCGCGAACTGACCGGGCACCCGGTCCCCACGGACTGGAGCCACGCCCTGAAGACCGGCTACGACCCGCGCGCGGGCGAGTGGGCCACCGACGTCTTTGACGCCTTCGGTGTCCCCGCCGGCTTCCTCCCCTCCGTACAGGCTCCCGGCACAGAGTCCGGTACGGTCTCGGCCCGGGCGGCGGCCGAGACCGGTCTGCCCGTCGGCTGCCGGGTCCGCCTCGGCATGACCGACGGCTGCGCGGGCCAGATCGCCACGGGCGCCGTGGAGCCGGGACAGTTCGTCGGCGTACTGGGGACCACGTACGTCCTCAAGGGGGTCTCTCGCGCTCTGGTCACCGACCCGGCCGGCGCCCTCTACAGCCACCGTCACCCGGACGGCTGGTGGCTGCCCGGCGGCGCCTCGAACACCGGCGGCGAGGCGCTGGCCGCGGTCGATCCGGCCGACCTGCCCCGACTGGACGCGGCGGCCGACGCCCGCGGTCCGGCCTCCTGCCTGAACTACCCGCTGCGCCGCGAGGGCGAGCGGTTCCCGTTCGTCTCCGGCGCCGCGCGCGGCTTCTGTGCCGGTACGCCGCAGGACGAGGCCGACCGGCACCGGGCCGCACTGGAGGGCGTCGCCTTCCTGGAACGCCTCGCCCTGGAGCGCGTCCAGGCGCTGGGCATCGAGGTGCGGGGCCCCCTGCACGCGGCGGGCGGCGGCAGCCGCAGCGACCTGTGGACCCGTATCCGCGCCACGGTCCTGGGCAGGCCGCTGCGCGTCGCCGAACGGGCGGAGACGGCGTTCGGCGCGGCCCTGCTCGCCGCCGCCGGCACCCTCCACCCCGACCTCTCGGCGAGCGCGGCGGCGATGACGGCGGCGGGGCGCCTGGTCGAGCCGTTGGAGCGGGAGCGGGCGGCGCTGGACGAGTCGTACGGGCGATTCGCCCGGGAACTGCGCGCGCGGGACTGGCTGGACGCGGGCTGACGGCGTCATCGCCGCCTTCAGCCCGCTGCCCGCCGCCTCCCGCGCTCGCAGATGCGGACCGCATGAGGTGCGGGGACCCTGTAGGGGTGGGGGGCAACCAGCGAGGAGGCTGACCCATGTCCATGATGGACAAGCTCAAGCAGATGATGAAGGGCCACGAGTCCCAGGCCGGAAAGGGCATCGACAAGGCGGGCGACGCCGTCGACGACCGGACCCAGGGCAAGTACAGGAGTCAGGTCGACACCGGCCAGGACAAGCTGAGAGACGAGTTCGGCAGGGAGCAGGGCCCGGGCCAGGAGCGGCCGCCCCAGCCCTGACTGAACGAAGTCCTGGTGAGGGCGGGACAACTCCGTCCCGCCCTCACGCGCCCGCACACCACCACGCGGGGCCGCCTGCTCAATCGCCGGGGCGCCGCGGGTCGGAACCGGAACCGGCGCCGGCCGGCAGATGGACGACCACCAGAGTCAGGCCTGCGACAAGGAAATTCCTGGTGGCAGCCTCCAGGCCGTTCCAGTCGTCGGACTGCCACATGGCGAACCACTCGCCTCCGACGGCGATGAAGCCCGCGCCGAAAAGCAGCAGCACCATGAGCAGCCCGAGGGTTGCCACACGCCTCGCGCGGCCGAACTCACCCCCGCGCAGGGCGATCGCCCACTGGGCCGTCGCAACGATCAGTACGAGCGCCGCCACGGTTTCCCACCCGATGATGGCGATGTACGCGATGTTCTGCACCGTGGGCGAATCGATGGACCGCCACATGAGGTCCTCGTCCTTGAAGGTGGTGTCCATCGCCAGGACGTGCCGTACGAATTCCTGGTTTGTGCCGAAGTCGGTGATGTTGCCGAAGGCGACCAGCGCCATGTAGAGCGCGACCGTGGCGACGAGCACGGTGGCGGCGGCGCCAAGAGGCTGCGTAGCGCGTAAGCGTGTGTTCCTGACTGGCATGTGCACCTCGGTGTCATGTAGTGGGGACCGACCCTGTCAATTGTGACCTGTCCACGTCATACTTTGCGGGCCGATCGGGCGGTCGGCGATCCCTGGCCGACCGAGGGGACCGAACGCATGAGCGTGGACCGGCGTGGCTTTCTGACGGGAGCGGCGGCGCTCTCCGCGACCGCTCTGCTCGGGTTACCCAGAGCCGCCGCGGCTCCGCGGACCCTGTCCGTACAGGACTGGATGGCGGGTCTCGACGACTCCACGCCCTTGCAGCGGCTGACCGTCCCCGGCACCCACGACTCGGGCGCGCGCGTCGGCGGCCCCTGGGTGGCGTGTCAGAACACCTCCGTCGCCGAGCAGCTGGCGAGTGGCATCCGCTTCCTGGACGTGCGGTGCCGGGCCATCGGTGACTCCTTCGCCATCCACCACGGCGCGTACTACCAGAACCTGATGTTCGGCGACGTGCTCGTCGCCTGCCAGGACTTCCTGCGGGCCCGCCCGTCGGAGACGGTCCTGATGCGCGTCAAGCAGGAGTACTCGCAGGCGGCCGACACCGAGTTCCGCCGGATCTTCGACCTCTATCTCGACGGGAAGGGCTGGCGGCCGCTCTTCCGGATCGACGCGGGCCTGCCGGTGCTGGGGCAGGCCAGAGGCAAGGTCGTACTGCTCGCCGACAACGGCGGACTGCCCGGCGTCCGGTACGGAACCGCGGCACTCTTCGACATCCAGGACGACTACATGGCCGAGCCGGGTGCCAAGTACCCCCAGATAGAGGCCCACTTCCGCAGGGCCGCCCAGCAGCCCGGCAAGCTGTTCCTCAACTACGTCAGCACGTCGGCGCTGCTGCCGCCCCGCTGGAACTCCGACCGGCTCAACCCCAGAGTGCTCAGCTTCCTCAACGGCACCGAGGCGGGCGGCTGGACGGGCCTCGGCGTGGTGCCGATGGACTTCCCCAACACCCGCGCCGGGCTGGTGGAGTCCCTGATCCGGCACAACGCCGGGCAGGGCATCGTGCGCGCGGCGGCGAAGTAGCCCGCGCCGGCCGACGCGGCAGGCAGATCCCCCGCCACACGGGTGAGACAAGGCACCAGGTGCTGGACTGGGCGCGCGCGGACCGCTAAACCAGCGGCGATGACCATGCCTCTTCCGCGTGGTGGCACCGCGGCCACGTTCACTGATCCGAGCGCCCCGCTGACGCGTGTCGCCCAGACCGCCCGGTTCGGAGCGTCACCATGCAACTGACCCGCAATGCGCCGCTCGGAGTCTCTGGACACCCTGAGCAGCTCCACCGGCCGGCCGGCGGACGGCAGAGGCTGGCGGCGGTCATGCTGACCGGGGCGGCGCTGCTGTACAACGGCTGGCTGCTGGAGCTGTTGCTGCCGACCGGCCTGGACTACCGGCACTCCTACGTGAGCGAGCTCTTCGCAGCCGACCAGCCCTTCAGGGTGCTGTTCGGCCGGATGGAGATCGCATGCGCCGTACTCGTCATGGCCGGCGCGCTCCTGGCGCGCGGCCCGGGGCGTGGCACGGCGGCTCGTACGGGCTGGTGGGCACTGTTCGGATTTGGGATGTCGTCCCTGGCCGACGTCCTGCTGCCCATGGGATGCGCCCCCTCCCTGGAACCGACGTGCCAGGCCGTGCATCCCTGGCACACGGTCACGAGCGGGCTGGTCCACTTCTTCCTCTTCGCCTGCATGGTTCTGTTCTGCCTGGCAGCGGCAGCCGAACCGGCCCGTGCACCGGTGATCCGCCGCTGGGGCCCACGACTGCTCGCCGGCGCGCTGGGGTCCGCCGTCATCACCACCGGCCCGCTGATCGGCCACCCCGGCTGGCACGGTCTCCCGCAGCGGGCCCACTTGCTCCTGGTAGGACTGTGGTTCGCCCTCCTCGCCCGTGAACTCCTCGCATCCGTCGGGCGAGAGCCATGGCCGCGGAACGCGGCGGCCGGGTCGGTGCCGGCGGCCAGGCTCCGGTAGCACCCGGAGAACCGGAGGAAGCGGAGGAACCGCCGCGTGGCATCCGTACTCTCCGTGCTGTTCGCCGTGCTGGCAGCGCTCGGCAACGCGACCGGCACGGTGCTGCAGAGGATCGCCGCGCGACGCGTGCCCCCAGGCGACGCCTTCAGTTTCCGGCTGATCCCGCACTTGGTGCACAGCGCGGCGTGGCTCGGCGGGATCGCCGTCATTGTCGTCGCCGCCGCGTGCCAGGCCCTGGCCCTGACCCTCGGCTCGATGTCGCTCGTCCAGCCCATCCTGGTGAGCGAACTTCCCTTCACCCTCCTGATCGCCTCCATGATCTCCCGGCGACGGCTGCCCGCGGCCGGCTGGACGGCGGCAGCGATGATCGCCGTCGGCCTCGGTCTGGCGCTGGCCGCGGCATCTCCGTACGAACGCCACGGGGAGGTCGCGCCGGGCGTGTGGGTACTGACGCTGCTCACGACGGGCGGCGCCATGACGCTCTGCGTGCTGGCCGCCCTGCCACGGCCGCGCGGGATGGCTCGTGCGGCTCTGTTCAGCTCGGCTTCCGCGATCGGCTACGCCCTGACGGCCACTTTGATGAAGTTCTCCACCACCACATTCGAACAGCACGGCGCCGGGGCCTTCTTGGCCTGCTGGCAGACATACGGCTTCGTGGCAGCCGGGGCGTGCTCCCTCTTCCTCCTGGCCAATGCCATGGAATCCGGCCCCCTGGTGGCCTCCCAGCCCGCCCTCACGCTGGGAGAGGCCCTGGTCAGTGTGGCGCTCGGAATGCTGGTGTACGGAGACCAGGTACGCACCGGGTGGTGGCTGATCCCGGAGGGCATCGGCGCCGTGATGGTCACCTGGGGCGTACTGCTCCTGCCCAGGGTCAAAACAGAGAACCACGACGACCACGAGGACCACGACGACCACGACGACCACGACACCTCCGCGACCTGACTCCGTCAAGAACCCTCTTCTGCCATGCCCGGATGGCGCAATAGATATAAATGCCCCTTTGATAGATCAAAGCGTGCGTCCAGGTGTCGCACGACAACCGAACGGTGTGTGCCACCGGAAGTACGGCGAACGGAGCCGCGCCATGACAACCGACCCGACAATGCCCTCTACGCCCAACAACGACGACCGCTCAAGGCCCCCCGACGACGCGGCCCCCGCGTACATGGTCGACGCCTACGCGGCAGCCGCGAACGAGGCCACAGCGAACGAAGCAGCAGCGAACGAAGCCAACGCGAGAGTGGCCGCCGCCAACGAAGCCGCCGCGAAGGTGGCCGCCGCAAGCGAGGCTGCCACGAAGGTGGCCGCCGCGAACGAGGCCGCCGCGGATCCCGGTCCCCAAGAAGACCCGGACCGGGACTCGAGTGAAGAGCCCATACGCATGCTGCTGTGGACGGCGGCCACTTGCCGGCCGCTGGAGGAAGTCGCCGCGCTGGTGAGCCTGCTCAAGCGGACCGGGGAAGTGCCCAGCCCCGGTGACGAGGCGCTGCGCGCAGCCGCCGTGGCCCGCCCGCTGGACGAGGTCCGGCAGCTGGTCGCCCTGCTCACCGAGCACCCGCACGAAGTCGACGAAGCCGACACGACGCTGCGCGCCGCGGCCCTGGGCAGGCCGATCGAGGACGTGGCACAGCTGGTGAGCATCCTCGGCCACGAGGAGAGCGACCACCGCTCCCCGGCGGGCGACGCGGCCCCCGCCCGCAAGAAGCGGGCCACGCTCGAGGGTGAGAAGACACCGAGCGAGCGCAGCGCCGACAAGAAGGCCGCCGCAGCCGACGAGCGGCCGAGCGGCCGACCCGCGTTGCCCACCATGGGCCCCCGCGGCGTCATCCCGTCCGTCGGCGGCGCGCTCGCCGCCGGAGCCGGCGCGGACACCGCTTCGCCGGCCCTTCGTTCCGTACTGCGATGGCCCGCGGCTGTCCTTCTCTTCGCCTGCGGCGTCATCCACCTGCCGACGGACTTCGCGCACCTGCGCTCCGGTGGATACGCGGACGCGCTAGCCATCGCCGTCACCGTGCTCTGCCTGGTGCTCGGCGTGTGGCTGGCCGTACGCGACACCATGCGCATCTGGGCGGCGAGCGCCGCGACCGCCATCGGCATCGTCGCCCTGCACGCGGTGGCGAGCGTCGGCACGGTGGACCTGCTGGAGAGCAGTCTGGGTGAGTCCTTCGCGTGGGCGGACGCCGCAGCGGTGTCCTGCGCCGCGGTCGGGGCGGTCCTGGCCGGGTCGGCTCTCCTGCGCCGCCAGAAGGAACCAGAGGCGACCAACGGAGCCTGACAGGCGACCACAGACACCGAGGGCGGCCCGTACCCGGGCCGCCCTCACCGGTACCACCCGAATGCGGCGATCAAGGTAATCGCAAAACGGGCATATCACGCGGCATATGAATAGTCATCAGCCCGAGCTGCGCGCCGCTGTCCGACGCCTGGGACGCCGTCATTTCCTCACGCTCACCGCGGCCGCCGCCGCACTCGCCTTCGCCACCGATCTGCCGGCCGCCGGCGCGGCGAGCGTGCCCGAGCTGGATGCCAGGAAGATCGCGGAGAATCCGTTCACGCTGGGCGTCGCCTCGGGGGACCCGCTGCCCGAGAGCGTGCTGCTCTGGACCCGGCTCGCCCCCCGCCCGCTCGAACCCGACGGCGGTCTGCCCGACAAGCGCGTGGTGGTCACCTGGGAACTCGCCCACGACGAGACGTTCCTGCGCACCGTCAGAGGCGGTACCACCACGGCGCATCCCGAGTATGACCACACCGTGCATGTCGAAGTCACCGGGCTCGATCCGGGGCGTCCGTACTACTACCGTTTCCGCACCGGGACGTGGGACAGCCCGGTCGGGCGGACCCGCACCGCTCCCGCGCCCGGCGCGGCGACCTCCCGGCTGAAGCTGGCGGCCGTGGCCTGCCAGGCGTACCACCACGGCTACTTCACCTCGTACAAGCACCTCGCCGGTGAGGACCTGGACCTGGTCGTCCACCTCGGGGACTATCTCTACGAGTACGCCGTCGACAGCGCCGGCGGCTCCCGCGCATACACCGACCGCGTGCTGCCCGCCCACTTCAACCGCGAGGCCATGACGCTCGCGGACTACCGGCTGCGGTACGCCCTCTACAAGTCCGACCCGGATCTCATCGCCGCGCACGCCGCGCATCCGTTCGCCGTCACGTGGGACGACCACGAGACCGAGAACAATTACGCGGGCGAGACACCCGAGAACAGCGTGCCGCCCGAGGAGTTCCTTCTCCGGCGCGCCGGCGCCTACCGCGCGTACTGGGAGAACCAGCCCCTGCGCGCTCCTCAGCAGCCCCGGGGCCCCGACATGCGGCTCTACCGGCGGCTGCATTTCGGGCAGCTCGCCCAGTTCGACATCCTCGACACCCGTCAGTACCGCTCGGAACAGGCCCAGGGGGACGGCTGGCAGAAGGCCCGCCCGGAATCCGAGTCCCCGTCACGCACCATCACCGGCGAGGCGCAGGAGCGCTGGCTGCTCGACGGGTGGAAGGATTCGAGCGCCACGTGGAACGTCGTACCGCAGCAGGTCACCTTCGCGCAGAGACGCGACAAGCCGACCGCCGACTTCAAGCTCTCCATGGACGCCTGGGACGGCTATCCCGCCTCTCGGCAGCGGATCCTCGACGGAGCCGAAGCGGCGGGCATCAAGAATCTGCTGGTGCTGGACGGTGACGCCCACGTCGGTTACGGCTTCGACCTGAAGAAGGACTTCCAGGACCCGGCCTCGCGCACCATCGGCACCGAGATCTCCACCACCTCGGTCTCCAGTGGCAGGGACGGCGCCGACAAGCCCGCCAACTGGGACGACCTCATCCAGGCGAACCCGCACCTGAAGTACTACAACGGCCGCCGCGGATACACCGTCATCACCCTGGGAACAGACCGGGCACGCGTGGACTTCAAGACCGTCTCAGGGGTCACCAGGCCCGGCGGGACGCTCACCACGGCCGCCTCGTTCGTCACCGAAGCGGGCAGGCCCGGCCTCACCTCGGCCTGACAGTTATCACTCCCGCCACAGGGGTACCCCCTAATCAGCGACGACCCGCAGGCATCAAGGGTCAACACCCAGGAACGAGGTGTGCGCAATGAGTGAGAAGGATTCACGCGATCCGGACCGCGAGCCCCGGCCGCGCACAGAAAAGGGTCCGGGCGCCCACTCCGGCGCGGAGCGCCAGGCGCAGGAACGGGTCGTACCCGGGACGGCGAGCGCCCGCGAGGGCTACCAGACCAAGGGCGGAACAGCCAGCGGTGAAAGCCTGGAAGGGGTGGAATCGTCCGGCGAAGAGCGCGGCGCCCAGCGCTCCGCCAAGGGCGACGTCACCCACACCCCCGCCCGCCGCAAGCGCCACAAGTGACCTCGACCTCAGAAAAGGCGGCCGCCGTGATCACTGAGGAACACGTCCGGGATCTCCTGCGCCCGCGTGCGGACGAGCCGACGCTGGTGGTCGTCCAGGGCCGGGCTCGGGTGATCCCCGCGGCCGAGCTGGACACCGGCGACTACCTGGGCGCCATCGAGGTGGTCTCGGCCGAGGAACTCGGCCGACGCATCGGCACCCGGACGCCGTCCGACCAGGACATCACCGCCCTGGCAAGCACGCTGGACGCGACGGTCGCGGAACTGGGCAGCTGAGCGACGACCGGTCCTCTTTCCCTCCACTGTCCCCCGCACGCTGTGCACGCTGTCATCCCGGCTGCCGTCACCCATGTGGAGTGCCTGGGACGGCCCCCGGCCCGTCCCCGCGTTCCACTGGAGGCGGCAGCGCATGTACCGGGAACAGTGCATGGGGTGAAATGACCATGGTCCAGATTTCGATCGTCGTGCCGTGTTTCAACGAGAGCGAGGTGATCGAGGCCTTCCATGACGCTCTGATCACCACGCTCGAGCCGATAGGGGCGACCTTCGAGATCTGCTACGTCGACGACGGCAGCAGCGACGAGACCATAGTGATCCTCAAGGACCTCGCCGGAGCGGACCCACGGGTGCGCTACACGTCCTTCAGCCGGAACTTCGGCAAGGAATCCGCCATGCTGGCCGGCATGCGTATGTCCCGGGGCGCCGCGGTGGTCCTGATGGACGCCGATCTCCAGCACCCTCCCGAGTTCATACCCCGCATGCTGGAGCTTCACCAGCACGGGTACGACCAGGTCATCGCGCAGCGCGACCGTACGAACGAAGGGGCTCTGCGGACGGCGCTCTGCCGCGCCTACTACCGGCTCGTACGCCGCTGCATGAACGTCGAGATCGTCAACGGCGCGGGCGACTTCAGACTCCTGTCGCGTCGTGCCATCGACTCCCTCCTGTCGCTCCCCGAGAGCAACCGCTTCTCCAAGGGGCTCTTCTCCTGGATCGGCTTCGACACTGTCAGTTTCACCTACGAGAACGTCCAGCGGGCCGCCGGGAAGTCCAAGTGGAGCGGCCGGCATCTGCTGAACTACGGCATCGACGGGCTCATCTCCTTCAACAGCCGCCCGCTGCGCCTGGCGATCCACACCGGCCTCTGGCTCTTCCTGTCCGCTCTCGTCTACGCGCTGTGGATCATCGCGAACGTCGCCCTGGACGGGGTCGAGACCCCCGGTTACGCGACTCTGATCACCGCCGTCGTCGCGCTCAGCGGAATCCAGCTCGCCACCCTCGGGGTCATCGGGGAGTACGTGGGGCGGATCTACGACGAGTCGAAGCGCCGACCGCATTATGTGGTCCGTGAGACGGACGAGTCGGCCGCTGTGCTCGACTCAGGCCTCTCGCTCGAGCCCGCCGGACAGGCGCGGCCGGAGGTATGAAAGCTCGGGGCCTGCGCCAGTTCGCCGCCTTCGCCGCGATCGGCGTCGTCAACACAGCGGTCTACTACGCGGTGTACGCCTCGCTGAACATCTGGATGCCGTATCTGGTCGCCCATGGTGTGGGCTGGGCGGTGAGCATCGTCGGATCGTTCCTGCTCAACTCGTATGTCACCCTGCGCACGAAGCCGACCTGGCGTGCCTTCTTCCGGTATCCCCTGTCGGCCGTGGCCAACGTCGTGGGCAGCGGAATCCTGCTGTACGTCGCTGTGAGCAGGCTCGGCATGCCCGAGAACATTTCCGCGCTCGCCGCCGGTGTCCTCGTCACACCCCTGTCGTTCCTGCTCGCCCGGTGGGCCATCACCTCCGGCGCGGCGGCCACGCGGGCCTGCGAAGCGCAGGCACAGCCGCAGCCGCAGGGGCCTGAGCAACAGATCACGGAAGCCGATTCGAGTAAGTGACCTTGTCCAGGTGGTAGTAGTCGGCGACACACCCGGCCGGCCAGACATTGCGCCCCTGACCGCCGAACGGCTCCAGCGTCCCGGCGACCGACAGCGGCGTGTAGGGGCCGCTCTTCGCGCCCTTCGCCGCCTGCGCGCGCAGGTACTGGTCCTGACGGTCCCACTTGTACGCCCGTACGCGCATGTCGTGGCCCAGGTGGGAGAGCGGGACGGCCAGCCCCAGGACGGCCGCGACGCACACCGCCGCGGCGACAGCCTTCGCCACCACACCCGTCCGCCGCTCACGCAGGCGCAGCGCGCGTCCCAGGAAGGCGCCGGCGCCGACGAGGAACAGGACGTACAGCAGCAGGTAGTCGTTCCAGGTCCGCTGGGCGGTCATCACGCGTGCGCCGAAGACGGGATAGGTGATGACCGTGCACAGGTAGCCCGAGACGAGGAAGGCGAGCGCGCCGAAGGATGTCCACAGCACCGGCCGGCACGGCAGCAGCAACGGCGAGGCGCCTGCCCGGCCGCGCGCCAGCAGGCCCAATAGCACTCCGGCCGCGACCGCTCCCACGTACTGCCAGGTCGTGAAGACGGTCTCCAGGATGTGTACGTACCCGCGCAGCGACGCGATCAGCGACTCGGGGGCGAGCATGGAGGTGGTTTCGAGGCCGAACCGCTCGCGCCGTTTGCGCCCTCCCGGGGACGTCATCAGCACGATCATGCCGATGCCGATGCCGGCGATGCCGACCAGAGCCCAGCAGCGGGCGACGGCGAGCGCCCGCTCGGTGAAGACCCAGTGGCCGAGCAGTACGACACCCGCGAGCACCACGACGCAGACCACCGAGGCTTCCTCGGAGAGCGTGCCCATGAAGACGCCGGCCAGGAGCACGACGGCCAGGGCGGTGATCCTGCCCCGCCGGCTTCGCGCCCCCAGGAGCGGCAGGGCCGCCGCGCAGGCCAGCACGGGAGCCAGGGTGTGCGAGACGGAGGCGGCGGGCCAGTAGAAGGTCTTGTAGGTGTTGGGTGTGGCGAAGAGGAACACCGCCGTGATCATGGACGCCACCAGCAGCGGGACTCCACGAGGCACCGACTGGCCGGCCCTGCGCAGCAGCTGGACGGTCAGGGCCCACAGGACGGCCAGCATGAGGGCGCCGGTGATCACGGCGAACCATTGATGGCCGGCGACCGGGAACTTCGCGTACATCCCGACGAGCAGGCCATTGCCGATCCGGCCGTTGTCGGTGGCGTAGAATTTCTCGACCATTCCCCAGACGCCGAGCTCACGCACTTTGGGCAGGAAACACCACTCGTCGGCGGTGGGCCGGACATGGCGGCCCAGCCATGCGGCTGCCGCGAGCAGCCCCAGAGGCAGGAGGCAGAGCCCCGTCGTCCAGACGGTCGTCCACGACGTGAAGAGCCCTCGGACCCCCTTCCCGCTCCCCCGCCCCGGGCCGCCTTTGCCCGGTACGGGTTCGCGCGGGATGGCGACACCCGGTGCAGCCGTCACAAGGTCTCCTCTTCACCGCCGGAATCCGAAGCGGAACCTGTCCACCGCTCGGCATCGTGACCGGCGACGGTTCCTCCCGGCGGAAGCCCACGCCGCCGCACGCCCGTTTGCCGCCCAATGGAGCAACCAGGACGCACCAAGAGCGCGGGCTTCCCGCTGGTCAGTCCCAGTACCAGTACTCCAGTCCCAGAGCGGGCAGCACGAAGTAGCCGTCGTCCCCGCAGCTGATGTCCCGCACCTTGAGATCCGCCGGGCTCTTCGCACCGCGCGCCCGGGCGTCCGCTATGAGAAGCCGGGCGAGCGCCGCCCCGCTCTTTTCGCCCGGCTCGGGGAACTCCGCCTCCCAGTGCCACTTGGTCCGCTTCTGCCAGCCGAGGGCCCGCATGGCCGCAGCGCGTTCCGGGCTCTCTTCGCCGTCCCCCTCGCGGATGTGCGCGAACAGGCCGGTGCCCGGCTCGAAGCCGACGAGTCCGCATCGGTGGTCGTCGGCGGAGTTGTAGAGCTGGAACCCGGCCCAGTCCCCGACCAGCGCGGGCAACTGCTCGCTCCAGGCGGCCAGCAGCATCCCCAGCGACTCCTCGAGGTGGTCCCACCGCGTGACCGGGCTCATCACGGGGAGCATGCCCAGGCAGCGGCAGCCGCCCACGAGCCGCTCTCCCTCGTGGCGGTGCAACAGCCACAGGTACGGCAGATCGTCGTAGGAAGACACCTGCTCGTCACCGTCCCCGACGCCGTAGTCGAAGTACCAGCAGTCCATGCGTTCAAGCTCGCCGCCGGGGTGCACGCTGAGGTCCGCGCCGAAGGTCCGTCCATCCAGCACCAGCGTCCACTGCGCACTCCGCCACCGGACGTGCGGCCCGCCCGCCGAGCCGCCGCACCAAGCCGGCTGCCCGACCCGCCCGGTGATGGCGTCCATCACCTCGCGGAAGGCCTGTCCGCGCTCCTGGGCACTCCACTCGTACGCGAACTCCCTTATCTGTACGGCGTTGTACCCGGTCTCCTCCGGTTCCGGCCGGCTCAGCAGCCGCTCTGCGAGGTCCGCTGCCGCGTCCAGGGTGGACGGCACGCTGCTCATTCCCGTATCGCTCATGAAGATCAGCTTGCCAGGTACCACTGACAATCCGACGTACGCGTGTGCGACGGGGCGCTGGTCGGCGAAGATGTGGGTGCCACTGTTACTCATCCGTCAGAGCGAGCGAGGAGCGTCCGCGCAGATGCCCACTTCCGGTTCCGGTGCACGGCCGCCGACGATCGCCGATGTCGCCAAGGCCGCTTCGGTATCGCGGACGACCGTCTCCCACGCCCTGAACGGGCTCGGCAAGGTCGATCCCCGGACGCGCGAACGCATCAAGAAGGTCGCCGCCGAGCTGGGTTACCGGCCGAATCTGCGGGCACAGCGGCTGCGGCGCGGGCAGGCGAAGGCCATCGCGCTGGCCTCCTCGATGCCGTTCGCGGTGGCCGGCGGGCCGTCCCGGCTCGGCTTCTACATGGAGGTCGCCGCCGCTGCCGCCGAGCGGGCACTCGTACACGACTACGCGCTCGTTCTGGTGCCGCCCGTGCAGTCGGGTTCGGCGCTGTACTCCCTGGACATCGACGGCGCCATCGTCGTGGAGCCCGACGAGCACGACATGGCCGTGGCGCAGCTGCGGGAGCGCCACTTGCCGTACGTGGCGCTCGGCCGGCCCGTGTCGCCCGAGGACGACGCGCCGTACGTCGATCTGCGCGGCGGCCTCGTCGTCGAGCTGCTGCTGGCGCACCTGCGGGAGCAGGGAGCGCGCCGTCCCGCGCTGATCATCGGCGCCGGTGCCCGCCATTCCGCGGTCGACGCCCGCGCCGCGTTCGAGCGCGCCGCCGCCGAGCACGGCTGGCCGCCGGTTGTCGCGACGGCCCCCGAGGAGGGCGGCGAGCAGGCCGGGTACGACCGCTGCGCCGCCCTGCTGGCCGACCACCCGCAGACCGACGCGGTCTGCGCGCTCGTGGACGCCTTCGCGGTGGGCGCCGTACGGGCGATCCGGGACAGCGGCCGCCGGATCCCGGACGACGTCATGGTCGTCACCCGGTACGACGGTCTGCGGGCCCGGACGTGTGAACCCCCGCTGACCGCCGTCGACCTGCACCTGGACCGGGCCGCCGCCGACGCGGTGGAGCTGCTGCTCGGCCGGCTGGGCGGCGGGGCGGACGCTGTGGACACGAGGGTCACGACGGTGCCCGAGCCGCGCGTGATCCCCCGGGCCTCGTCGCTGCGCGTCACGGCGCCAGCATGAGCACCGCCCCGGAGACGAGGGCGAAGACCAGCACGAACAGGCGCATCCTGCGGGCGTCGAAGCGGTGGTGCACCAGGCGGCTCAGCCACGCGCCCAGCGCGAGTGCGGGCAACAGCAGCACCGCCCACCCCAGTTCGTCCGGACTCCCCTGCCCCGTCGCGAACAGCAGCGCCAGCGAGGCCACTTCACCCACGAGGAAGCACACCGCCACGGTGGAGCGCAGCTCCGCCGGCGGCCGGTGCTGGTAGACCAGCGCGAGAGGCGGGCCGCCGACTCCGGTCGCGGTCTCGGTGAGTCCGGTGACGGCCCCGGCGGCGAGGTACGCCCGGCGGCCGGGGGTGAACGCCGGAGCGACCAGGCTCACCACCGCCGCAAGCACGGTCGCCCCTCCGACGAACAGCCCGAGGCTGCGGTCCGGGATGACCCACAGCAGCATGAGCCCGCCCGGTGTGGCGGCCAGCCGCGCCGCGGTGATCCAGCCCGCCCCGCGCAGGTCCAGGGATTCCCGTTCGCGCCAGGCGACGTACAGGTTGAGCGGGATCATCGACGCCAGGACGAACACCGGGACCAGTCCGGGATCGAGCAGTCCCGCCACCGGCGCGACGATCAGCGCGAAGCCCAGACCGCTGCTTCCCTGGACGAACGCCGCGACGGCCACCGTCACCGCGAGGATCGCGATCGTCTCCGTACTCACTGTGCCGTGCTCCGCTCGGCATGAGCGTGCCGTGCGCCGGTGGACGTGGGGTGGACGCGGGTCACCGGGGCCCGCAGCAGCACGTCGCGGCTCATTTCGGCGGCCCGCCGCACCAGCGCCGGACCGTCCCAGTCGAGCGGCCAGCCGCGCCACAGACGCAGCCGGCCGGCGACGAAGACGGCGGTGATCTGGTCGCGGTTGCCGCGCCGTACGAGCTCCCACGGCAGGTCCCAGGACAGCCGCATCTCGGGACCGCTCACGTCGACGAGCAGGAAGTCGGCGGCGGCTCCCTCGGCTATCCGGCCGGTACGGGCGCCCAGCCCGACGGCGTCGGCGCCTCCCCGGCCCGCGTGCTCCAGCCAGGTCCAGCCCGCGCCGCAGGAGGAGTCCCCGGTTGCGAGGCCGTAGGCCAGGCGCTGCGCGAACTCGGCCGCCTCGGCAAGGCGGAACGCGTCACCACGGGTGCCGTCCGTACCCAGTCCGAACCGGATCCCGCGCTCGGCCATGGTGGTCGCCGGGGCCACCGCGTTGCCCTTCCAGGCGCTGGCCACGGGGTTGTAGCTCACCGCGGCTCCGGTGTCGGCGAGCAGGGTCAGTTCGCGCGGGGTGAGCAGGGTGGCGTGGGCGGCCAGCAACTGGGGCCCGAGGGCGCCCACTTCGTGGAGGTACTCCAGCGGCCGCAGCCCGTGCTGGACGAGGGAGCGTTCCACCGCGGCGAGATGCTCGTTGACGTGGATCTGGACGACGGCTCCCGCCGCTGCGGCCAGCCGGGCGGTGTCGTGCAGGGTACGGGCCGTCGCGGCTTCCGGGACGGAGATGGCGAGGGACGGGTGGATCAGCTCCTCGGTGCAGTAACGGACGAGGTGCTTCTCGGCGT
The DNA here is from genome assembly GCF_040611155.1 of Streptomyces sp. NPDC002994. Lineage (NCBI taxonomy): Bacteria > Bacillati > Actinomycetota > Actinomycetes > Kitasatosporales > Streptomycetaceae > Streptomyces > Streptomyces sp. NPDC002994. Next base: position 43,486 of record NZ_JBEXNQ010000007.1, on the reverse strand, counting down.
TGGCCAGGGTCGTCGAGGTGTCGGTGTCGGCGTCGTTGGCGGTGGCGTCGTTGCAGACGAGGCCGAGTACGCACCGGATCCCGACGTCCCGGGTGGCCGCGGCCACCAGTTCCACGTCCACCGGGGCACGGGTGCCGGCTTCGGCGACGGTGGTGAATCCGCCGCGCAGCGATTCGAGCGCGGCGAGCTTGGCCGAGACGTACACCGCCTCCTCGTCGAGAGCGCCCTCCAGGGGTACCCACAGCCGGCGGAAGATCTCCGAGGGCTCACCGAAGGCGAGGGCCGCGCCGAAGGTCTGGGTGAGGTGGTGGTGGGAGTCGACGAAGCCGGGCATCAGGACGTGTCCGCGCAGCCGTACGGGCGTCAGGTGCGAGTACGTCCGCTCCAGCTGTTCGGCGGGTCCGACCGCGAGGAAGGTGTCGCCGTTGACGACGGCCGCGTAGTGGTCCATCGGCCCGTCGGGCGTCAGCACCACGTCGGGTTCCAGGAGCAGCGCGCCGTCGGCGCGCAGGCGGTCGGGGGTCAGGTCGTGCTGGTCGGTCATCGGGCTCTTTCTGTTACGGGTGGGTCAGGAGTGCTGGGCGGGGGCGGGCTCGCTGCTCTCGGCCTGGGCCGGGACGGCGGCGGTGGCGGCGGGGGCCGGCTTGCGCGAGAGCCGCGGCCGTACGTGGTGGAACAGGATGTTGAGGACCGCGGCGACGAACGCCCCGACGGCGACGCCGCTTTCGAGGAGGATCCGGACGCTGGGTGCGAAGCCGCCGTACACACCCGGGATGAGGATGGGCAGCAGGCCCAGCGCGATGGCGACGGCGCAGATGAAGGTGTTGGTGTGCCGGTCGAGGTCGGCGCGCCCCAGCATCTGCACGCCGAGCACCGTGATCACGGCGAAGACGACCATGGCGGTGCCGCCGACGACGGCTGACGGGACGATGCTGATCGCGCGGGTGATGGGCGCGAGGAAGCCGATGGCGATGAGCACCACGCCGGCGGCTGCCGTGACGTACCGGCTGCGTACGCCGGTGACGCGGACGATGCCGATGTTCTCGCCGCTGGTCACCAGCAGCGGCAGGCCGAAGAAACCGCCGAACAGGGACGTGAGCGCGTCGCCGCGGATGGTCTTGGGGACCTCCTTGCGCTTGTCGATCTCCTTGCCGACGGCTTCCGCGTTGATGACGGTCTGTCCGGTGGCCTCGGCCATGGAGGCGAGGCTGTAGAGCATCAGCGGCAGCGCGGCGAGCAGGTTGAACTGGGGCGAGCCGAAGGGCAGTAGCTCCGGGACGCTCAGGAGTCCGCCCTGGGCCGCCGCGCCGGTGTCGACCGCGCCGAGGGCGAAGGCGAAGACCGTACCGGCGATCAGGCCGAGCATGACGGCGAGTTGCCGCAGCACCCCGGTGAAAAGCCAGTAGAAGGCGACGGTGAAGGCGATCGTCGCGAGGCCCAGCAGCAGGTTGGTGGTGTCGGCGAAACCGGGCTGCCCCGGGCGGCCGGTGACGAGCAGCGCGCCGACCTTCACCAGGTTGACGCCGACGATGACGATCATCGTGCCGATGACCAGGGCGGGGAAGAACCTGAGCAGCCGGGAGAAGACAGGCAGCACGACGAAGTAGAACGCGGCGGTGATGATCACCGCGCCGGTCGCGGTGGGGAGGTCGTGCTGTTCGGCGATCGCCAGGAACAGGATCAGTGGGGCGCCGCCGGGCAGCATGACGAACGGCAGCTTGGGACCGAACTTCCACGGCCCGAGCGACTGGATCAGGGTTCCGATCCCGGAGAGCAGGAAGGCCGCCGAGAGCAGGTTGACGGTCAGACCGGGGTCGAGATGGAGGGTCGCGCTCATCAGGAAGATCGCCGAGATGGGGGTCGCGGCCATGACGAGGACGTGCTGGATGCCGAAGAGCAGAATCCTGCCGATCGGCCGGGATTCGTCCACGGGATGGATCGCCTCGGGGTGAGGGGATGCGGGGTCAAGGGATGCGGGGCGGGGACTGGGCACTTCGAGCTCCGTTCGGCTCGCTCCGGCTTCGACCGTGATCCGGCCCGGGACGGGGGCCAAATCGATTCGGCCAAATCGATTTGGCCGCCAGTATGTGAGGGCCAGGAGGACGCGTCAAGGGATCGCGCACGCCGGATGCCTGATCCGAATCGGCGCTCTGGGGCGAACGGGTGGTTGTACGGCGGCACGGCTGACCCGTCCGACAGGCCGGGCATGCGTTCGTCGAACGGTTTCGAGCCGATGAATGGTGTGGTGATGACCGAATACGAGCGTTCACGCACAATGCCCGCACTGCCCGAGCATGTCTTCGACCAGGCGGCGAATGTCGACCAGCTGGACCAGTGGCTGCCGGAAGCACTGCATGTGCACGCCGAGGAACTGCCTGCCGTCACCGTCCACGAGGACCGCACCGACGAGGACACCTCGGCGCTCCTGCGCGCACAGAAGGACCAGATGCGGCTGGAATGGGGCACCCGGGACCAGGGCAGCTACACCGGGTGGCTCCAGGTGGCAGGCATCGGCAGCGGCGCCACCGAGGTGACGGTGCATCTCTCGTTCTTCGACGAGGACCACGACCCCGGCGAGGAGTCAGTGAACGCCGCCCTGGATCACAGCCTCGAACGCCTGGAGGAACAGGTGCGGCTGCGCGTCGACGGCGGCGGCGCCGGTTGACGTCTTGCGCGGCGTACCCGGATATCTGTCGTGGTGACGATAGACATGCGAGATCTGTCTGGCTAGGCTTCCTGACGTAACCAGGAACTCAGCGATACATGGAAGTCCCTCGGGGCCCCGGTGCCGTACGGCATCGGGGCCCCTCGACGCGTCCCAGAAGAGGTGCAAATGACGCAAGAAGCCCACGCGCACACCACCACCGACCGACTCGACGATGACGACTACCCCGCCTACACCATGGGCCGCGCCGCCGAGATGATCGGAGCCACGCCCGGTTTCCTGCGGGCCATCGGCGAAGCCCGGCTCATCACCCCCTTGCGGTCCGACGGCGGCCATCGCCGCTACTCCCGCTACCAGTTGCGCATCGCGGCCCGCGCCCGCGAGCTCGTCGACAGTGGTACGCCGGTCGAGGCCGCGTGCCGCATCGTCATCCTGGAAGACCAGCTCGAAGAGGCCCTGCGTCTCAACGAGGAACTGCGCGGCGACCCCACAGAGTGAGCCTGACCCGGTAGACCGTTTTCGGGTCCCACCACGGGGAGTCCCCCCGCCGGATCGCAGAAAAGGTGCCGAGCGCCGAAAATGGCGTGTGAACGGCCGAGCGCTTCGACGGCTACCAGGCAGACTCCGAGCAGTGAGGACCGCACCGATGAGCGAGCAGCCACCGGCCCCTTCCCAGGCAGAGGGCGAGCGCGAAGGCGAGATCCACGAGGACCTGCACCAGACGACCCCTTCGCAGGCGGAGGGTGAGCGGGACGACAGCGACGAGCAGGAGTCGCAGGCGCCTGCTCCCGAGTAGTCGCCGCGGCGAATCGCCGCGGCGACTGAGGGTTCGTGAGGTGCCACCGCGGACATGGACACGGCTATGGACTCGGCTGAGGTCATCGGCCGGCTGCGCGCGAGCGACGTCGACCGGGAGACACTGGACGCTCTCGCCCTCACGGTCGACCGGCTGTGCTCGCAGTACGCCCACATGCCGAGCGAGTACCTGCTGTCGGAGGGCCGCGCCTGGTCGCGCCGGCTTGCCGAAGTCCGGTCCCAGCGACTGACCGCGTCTGAGCACCGGGAGGTTCTGGTGCGGTCGGGAATGCTGGCGCTGCTGGTCGGCTGTGTCGCGTACGACTCGGGTTCCCGGGCCGGTGCGGAGGCGGCCCGGCAGCACGCGCTCTCGTTGGCGAGCCAGGTCGGCCACCCCCCGATCGCGGGATGGGGCCACGAGATGCGCGCCTGGTTCGCCCTGACCCGCGGGGACCTGCGCGCAGTGATCGCGGCCGCGGATGAGGGCATCGCGGCCGCGCCGCATTCGGCCGCCGGGGTGCAGTTGCGGGCGCAGCAGGCCAAGGCGTGGGCGCGGATCGGCGACCGCCGCCAGGTCGAGTCCGCCCTTGATTCCGGCCGCCGCCTCCTGGCCGAATTGGGTCCGCCGGAGAACCCGGACCACCACTTCAGCGCCGACCCGGCGAAGTGGGACTTCCACTCGATGGACTGCTACCGCGAGCTCGGCGAGGACCGGCTCGCGGAGAATCTTGCCCGCGAGGTGCTGCGGGCCGGCGTCGATCGCGACGGTACGGTGCGCTCACCGATGCGGAACGCGGAGGCGTACGTAACCCTCGGTGTTGTGGCCGCCCGGCAGGGCGCGCTGGACGAGGCCGTGGCCTTCGGGATGAGGGCCCTCGGCGGGGAACGGCGGTGTCTGCCGTCCCTGTCCATGGTCGCGGAAGGCCTCGGCGCTGCCCTGGCCCGGCAGAATCCACGGCATCCCGGCGTACGCGACTTCCTCGGCCATCTGCGGGCTCTGTCCGATGGACAAAATCCGTAGTCCTCAGGGGGTGTGGGCCTTGATCAGGTCTTCCAGTGACGTGTTCTGCGGGAGCTGGCCTCCCGGTGTCAGCTTGTCCACCGCCTGCGGCAGGACCTGAGCGAGCTGGTTGGCAGCCACATCCGTGGGCAGCCCCGCTTGCTGGGCCACCCCCTGGAGCGTGTCCGGCGGCAGTGCCTGTGCGAGCTGTTCGCCGTCGATCGGCTCGTTGGCACCGGCTGCGACCCATGAGTGGGCCTGATGCCCCAGGCCTCCCTCGCCGAGCGCTGCCAGCAGGCCGTCGAGGGGATTACCGCTGCCCGCTGTACTGCCGCCGAGGGAGCCGAGCAGCGAGCCGAGGAGGTTCGCCTTTCCGTCGCCTCCCCCCAGCAGCCCTCCGAGCAGACGTCCCAGATCCTCTTCCGCCACGGTCAACCCCTTCCTCGTGCCGTCGTGCCGCGCAATCAAGCCGGTGGAGGCGTGAGCAGCCCCGGCCGATGGTGCCATTCGGCCGGCCACACTGCTTCGGGCTACCCGAAAAGTCACCCGTATACCGGCGCCCGCTACGCCGAATCGCCGACCGCCGCGAGCCTCATTCCGCCCGGCGGGACAGACTGGAGAAATCGTGGACCTGGAAAGCATCACCGATGAGCTGTACGGGCTGGCCCCGGCCGACTTCACCGCAGCCAGGAATGAGCGGGCGGCGGCGGCCCGGGCAGCGGGCGACCGTGAGCTGGCCGCGCGGATTCAGGCGCTGCGGCGACCGACGCTGTCGGCCTGGGCCGGCAATCTGCTCGTACGCCGGCAGCCTGAGCAGGTCCAGCCGCTGCTCAGCCTCGGCGAAGGCATGCGCCGGGCCCATCGTGATCTCGACGGCGAGCAGTTGCGCGAGCTCGGCCGGCGCCAGCACGACTTGGTCGGCGCGTTGGGCCGGCAGGCGAAGCAACTGGCCGCCGATGCCGGGCACCCGGTGAGTGAGGACGTACAGCACGAGGTGGAACGCACGCTGCACGCCGTCCTTGCCGACCCCGAGGCCGCGCAGGAGTGGGCCGCGGGCCGGCTCACCAAACCGCTCAGCCCGCCGGTCGGGTTCACCGCTGCCACGACCCCGGACGCCGTGCCGCGGAAGGCTCCTCCCGACACCTCTGCTGCCGAGGAGAAGGCGAAGAAGAAAAGTGAGGCGCGGCGCGCGAAGCTGGCTCAGGCCGAGCAGGACGCGAAGGCGGCCGAGCAAAAGGCGCTGGCCCGCGATGAGGAGCTGGCACAGGCCGGGGCCCGGCTGGAGGAAGCGGAGGGCGAGGTCGCGGCGCTGGCCGAGCAGTTGAAGGAGGCCAAGGAGCGGCAGAAGGCTGCCCGTGAGGACGTCGTGAGGGCGCGGGACCGCGCCCGGGAAGCCGGCACGGCGGCTCGCAAAGCTCGCCGCCGTGCCGAGGACGCGTCCGTGAACGCCGACGGCCGGTGACCATGGGCCGGCGCCAGGTCACCGGCCGGCAGGAGAGCTCAGGCGGCGGCCGGGGCGAGTTCCGCGCGGCCGAAGAGAAGGGCGTAACCCCTGGGCAGGCCCGCGGTGATGCGCCGCGTGAGGTCGTCGCCCACGCAGTCGGCCACGACGCTGAGTACAGAACTCACGCCCCAGCGCGCGGCGGGGGCGGTAAGTCCCCCAAGTCTCGCGGCGACGGTGTCGACGAACGCCGGCGCGGTCAGGGAATGGGCGGCCGGGGTCTGGCGGGCGAGGATGACGGCCGCCTCCACAGGCAGAAGGCGCACCAGTTCGCGACGCTCGTCGCCATTGGTGTGTGTGCCCAGCACAGTCAGTACGGTGCGCAGGACGCGCTCCGCCTCGGCGTCGGTGGCGTACTGCCCTGAGGCGCGGACCTGCTGTACGAGTTCGTTCCACCGCATCACTGTGGCTACCTGCCTCTCTGCTGTTTTTACCCATCCTCACGGAGTTGGAAGGGTGTACTGACGGTGTCCTGACAGTGTCGGGACAGTATTCGGTCGGTGTCTGAGTAGTGTCCGAATTCAGCATGCCCCCTCTGCGGGGCGCCAGCACCTTATGGCTGGGGACGCCCGAAAAGGAGGTCATAACCCGGGGGCAGCTGAAGCAGGACGCGCCGCATCAATTCGTCGTCGGTGGCATCGGCCACCACGCTGAGGACTGCGCTCACGTCCCACTTCGCGGTCTCCTCCGTGGCGCCTTCGATCCAGGCCGCTGTCGCCCGCACGAACCGCTGCGCCGTAAGGGGCTCGGCCGCCGGGAGCGGGTTGAGCAGCAGGAGCGCGCACGTCTCCGGCAGCCGCGCGGCGAGCTCGGCCCGCTCGCTGCCCACGACGTGCGCACCCAGGAGTGCGATCACCACGCGGGCCGCCCGCTCGGCTTCCTGCCGCGAGGAGTACTGGCCACGCTCCTGGACGGCGGCCAGGAACGCATCCCACTTCATCACCATGCCGCCGGCCTTTCCTCGTACGTAACGCGTGCTGTGCGCAGGGGGCGGGACCCGGCCCGGTCCCGCCCCTCACTGGGTCAGCCGCTGATCTGCTTGGGGGCGCTTCCGCCCGAGATGGAGATCTTGCGCGGCTTGGCCTGCTCCGCAACCGGAATGGTCAGCCGCAGCACTCCGGCGTCGTACGACGCGTCGATGCTCTCGGTATCCAGGGTCTCGCCCAGGAACATCTGGCGGCTGAAGGAACCCGTCGGGCGTTCCGCGATCAGGACTTCCGCGTCCTCGCCCGCGTGGGAACGGCGCTCGGCCTTCACGGTCAGCACGTTCCGCTCGACGTCGAGGTCGATCGACTCCGGGTCCACACCGGGCAGGTCCACCTCGACAACGAAGGTGTCACCGTCCCGGAAGGCGTCCATCGGCATGGCCGTCGGCCTCGCGGCGGTGCCGACCAGCTGCTGGGTGAGGCGGTCGAGCTCGCGGAAGGGATCGGTACGCATGAGCATCATCGGTCACTCCTTTCCCGGATACGGGATGCACATGGCGACAACACCTATATAGCTCGCGGCAGCAAAGTTGACAAGCCCGCGCTCAATCCTGGTGTACGGCGACGGCCCTGACGCCGGGCGTCAGGGCCGCTGTCTCGGTACGGGCCGTCAGCCCGGCTTGATGCGGCCGCGCCAGCCCCCGGACTCGCCTCCCTGGTGCTCGATGAACTCCTTGAAGCGCCGCATGTCACCCTTGACGCGCCGGTCGATCATGCCGGTCATATCGGCGGTCTTCTCCGCCGCTCCACTCGCTTCGACGTCCATCACGAGCTCCACCCGTGTATGCGTGTCGTCGACGCGCTGGAACCTGACCATGCCCTTCTGCCGCGTGTCACCACTAGTGGTCCGCCAGGTGATCCGCTCGTCGGGGAGCTGGTCGACGATCTCGGTGTCGAACTCGCGCTTCACTCCCCCGATCTTCGTGGTCCAGTGGTTGTGACGGTCGTCGATCTGCCTGACCTCCTCAACCCCCTCCATGAAGTTCGGGAACTCCGTGAACTGCGTCCACTGGTTGTAGGCGGTGCGGACGGGGACCTCGACCTCTACCGTCTCCTTCACCGTGCTCATCTGCGCCTCCTCCTGGGTGACGCACGGCAGCGTGCCTGCCGCGCGGATCTTGGCACGTTGGTGCGGGTACCCGATGACCGCGTCTCTAGTCGAGGGTCTCTTCGGGCCGCTCGCGCGAGCGGCCGACACGCAGCCGGCCCCGGAGCTTGTCCACCAGCGGGTACTTCTCCCGCTGCTCACGGGACTGCCGGTCCAGCTCCTCCACCAGCCTCATGGACCGCTTCTCCACGTCCAGCTCGTCCAGGATCCGGTCGATCTCGGCCAGCAGCGCTCCGTGCAGCTGCCACTGACGGGGGTGTTCCCGGACGCCGTCGAGGAGGAGGTGAGCGACGATCTCGCGGCTGGCGCGACTGGCGGCAAGCTCCTTGTTGAGCCGTACCTCCGCCTCCTCCGCGTTGGCGCTGACCTGCGTGGTGATCAGTACGGCGAAACTCTCGATCGCCCGGGACATGTGGATGAACAGCTCCCGCAGGGCGGTGGCGATCTCGGTGGGGAAAAGCGGCTCGTCCGTCCGCTCCTTCGCGAGGTCGGTCAGGGTGCGGCACGCCGTGCGGAGCACCACCGCTGAGATCTCCAGGGTGTCCAGGCCGGTGCGCAGGACGATCCGGAAGAGCAGGCCCTCCTTGACTCGGGGGTTCAGGCGCAGGCTGTCCTCCGCCTGCCGCAGGGACGCGTCCACTTCCACGATGTCGTGATCGAGCCGACGTGCCGCGTGCAGCACGTCAGCGGCCTCCGCCACGGTGGTGTGGCCGCGCACCTGGTCGCCGAGCCGCATCAGCAAGTCCCGCATGCGGCCCGCGAGGCCCTCGATGGCCGCACTCGCGGGCTGCACCCACACCGGAGGCGCGAACAGGACGTTGAAGAGCAGCCCGACGACCGCCCCGATCAGCGTCTCCAGCACCCGGTCCCAGGCCGTCGCCGCCACGCGCGTCACACCCAGCACCAGCATGGCGCTGATCGCCACTTCGGGGACGAACTCACCGGCCTTGACGAAACGGCCGATGGTCAGCGAGGCGAGGATGATCAGCCCGAGGCTCCACCAGCTCAGCCCGACCAGGGAGCTGAAACCGATGGCGATGACCACCCCGGCCACCACGGAGTTCATGCGGCGCATGCTGGTCGTGAGGGTCGCGTACAGGGTGACCTGGACGACCAGCAGTGCGGTCAGCGGTGCGGTCAGCGGCGCCGGTTCGCTGCTGAGCATGAGGGCGACGACGTAGGAGATCACCGCGGCTACGGTGGACCGCACGGTCTGTACGACCACGGGTTCTTTGTGCCGCCGGACGAGGTTCAGCAAAGGGTCGGTAACTTCAGGCACCCTTAGCTTGTTCCCGCTCTCCTGTCACACAGGCACCATCGGCCGTCAATCACCCGTGCGCTCAGTCGTCGAGGGTGATGCGCAACTTGGCGTAGTCGCCGTAGAAGACCGCCTCGGCCTGTCCCTCGGCATCCGTGTACTTGCCGGTGCCGCCGGTGATCGCCGCGTCGCCGCCGTACGAACCGGAGCGGCGGTGGTCGACGGTGCCGCTCAGGGTGATGCTGCCGTCGTCGGTGCGCAGCACGCTCTGGCACTGTGCGACGACAGCGTACGGAGTCACCTCGACAGCGCTGCAGTGGGCCGTGGCGTCACCGATCTTCTTGCCGGGCTTGCCCTTCTTGAACTCGTACAGGTAGGCGTACGACGTCCAGTCAGCACCCTTGCGCAGCGAGCTCCCCATGGTGTCCGAGTGCTTGTGGGCGAGCCAGTTGAGCACCTTGGCCTTGGAGTCCGCCTTGGCGTCGGCCCGGTGGGCGGGGGCCGCCTGGGCGGTGAAGGCGAGGACACCCGTGGCGGTCATCGCCATGGCAGCGGTGGTCACGGCGGCGGACAGCTGTCGGGCACGGATACGGAGCATGGAACCTCCAGGAGATGAGAGTGGGTGCGAAAGCGCGAACCCACCTCAACGCCTGGAAGGGGTTTTATGGTGACTGCCACGTGCGAGGGTCACCCACCTGGTTGCGGACTGTCACCTCTTCGGCCTGCCGTCGACAGGTGACACGCACTCATTTCCCGATGCCGTCGGCGAGACCCTTGACGATGTAGCGCTGGCCGAAGAAGAAGAGCAGCACCACCGGTACCGCCGCGATCACCATGCCGGCGAAGACGACGGGGAAGTCGGTGCCGTGCTTGCTCATCAGGCTCGTCAGGCCCACCGGGAGGGTCTGTACGTCGCTGCCGTTGGTGAACACCATGGCGAAGAGGTACTCGTTCCAGGCGAAGAGGACGTGCAGCAGCACCGTGGAGGTGATGATCGGCTTGCACATCGGCAGGATGATCCGCCAGAACGCGGTCCACCGGCTCGCGCCGTCGATCTCGGCCGCCTCGTCGACCTCGCGCGGCAGGTCGATCATGTAGGCGCGGATGAGGAACGTGGTGAAGGGGACGCGGAAGGCGGTGTACAGGATCAGCAGCGCCCAGAAGCTGTTGTAGAGGCCCATCGCCTGGAACATCCGTACCAGCGGTACGAGCGCCACCGTCGGCGTGAGCATGAGCCCGCCGAGGATGACGGCGGTGAGCGCTTTGCTGAGCGGGATGTTCACGCGGGTGAGCCCGTACGCGGCCCAGGCACTGATGAACACGGTCGCGATCGTCGATGTCACCGTGACCAGCACGCTGGCCATCAGGTAGTCGCTCACCCCGCGGTTCCAGGCCTTCTGGTAGTTCGCGAAGCTCCAGTCCACGGGAAGCGCGAAGGGGTTGTCGAAGAGTTCGGCGTTGGTCTTGAACCCGTTGAGCACCATCCACAGCAGCGGGTAGATCACGACCACCGCCAGGCCGAGCAGGAAGGCCCACATGAAGATGCGCGCGATCGCGCCGACGAAGCCGAGGCGGCTCACCATTCCACCCTTCTCTTACGGGTGATCCACAGCTGCGCCATGGCGATGGTCAGCGTGATCACGAAGATGACCGTGCCGATCGCCGCGGCGTAGCCGAAGTCATTGCGTACGAAACCGTTGCGGTACAGCCAGGTGCCCAGCACCTGGGTCGAGTTGTTGGGGCCGCCGCTGGTCATCACCATGACCTCGTTGAACACCTGGAACGCGCCCGAGACGGTGACCATCATCATGAGCCCGGTCATCTCGCGGACCAGCGGCAGCGTGACGTGGAAGAAGCGTCGTACGGGCCCTACGCCGTCGAGGGATGCCGCCTCGTACAGCTCGGAGGGGATGCGCTGGATCGCGACCGCGAACAGCAGGGTGCAGTACCCGAAACCCTGCCACTGGCTCATCGCGATGACCGCGAACATCGCGGTGCTTTCCTGCCCGAGCCACGCCTGGGTGAGCTGCCCGAGCCCCGTCGCTTCCAGCACGTGGTTGAGCAGGCCCAGGTTCGGCTCGTAAACGAAGTAGAAGAGCAGGCCCGCGACAGTGAGGGAGATCGCCGAGGGGATGAAATAGACCGCGCGCAGACCGCGCCTCCATCGTTCGCTGCCCAGGGATTCGACCAGCGCGGCGAGCAGCAGGGCGCCGAATACCTGGAACACGATCGAAAGCACCGCGTACCAGAGGTTGTTGGCGAACGACGACCAGAAGACCGGGTCGTCGAACAGCTTCCGGTAGTTGGCCAGTCCGACGTACTCCTGGCTTCCGCTGTAGATGTCCCACGTCAGCGTGGAGAACCCGAAGTTCTGCACGAGCGGCAGGTAGACGAATACTCCGAGCAGAGCGAGGGCCGGAATGACCCAGGCCAGTCCGATCGCTCTACGGCACATGGCGCGCACCGGCATGCTTCCCTTCTGCCGCGCGGACTACTTGGCCGACTTCGAGGCCCGGCGCACATCAGCGAGTACTTCCTCGGGAGACATGCCGCCGCTGATCAGCGCCTCGCCGCCGGCCAGCCAGGCGTCGGCGACCTCGGGGACCGTCACCATGTCGAGCCAGCCGGCGATGCGGGGAGCCTTGTTGACCGTCTCGATGCCCTCGAAGACGGCTTTGCTGGAGGTCTCGGGGGTGACGGCGCCGACGACCGTGCTGGGCTGGCCGTAGGGAGGCGCGGAAAGCGTCTTCGCACTCCGGCGCTCCGTCACGAACTTCATGAAGTCGACGGCGAGCGCCGCGCGCGGCGACCTGGAGTTGACGAGATACCCCTCCGGCGCTGCCTCGATCGCCTTCGGGTCGCCCTTCGCGCCTTCGGGGACGGGGAGAGGGTGGATGCCCAGGTTCTCGGGCTTGAGCGATCCCGCCCCTGCGGACCCGGCCGCGGCCGTCGTGTCGAACTCCAGGATCTCCTGGTAGTACATGGCCGCCTTGCCGCGCGAGAACGCCTCCTGCGCCGACGTGTACAGCACACCATTGGTGCCGCTGCGGGTGTCGGTGCAGGTGCTGACCATGGTTTTGAACTGCTTGAGCGCGGTGAGGTAGCCGGCGTGGTCGAGCGTGGCCGAGTCGGGGTGGTAGTCGGCTTCACGGATCTCGGTCGGCACGTGGTAGGCGAAGAGCTGCTGCAAGTAGTGCAGAGCGGGCCAGCCGTCCTTGTTGCCGAAGGCGATGGGCTCGTATCCGGCCTTGCGCAGGGCCGGGCAGGTGGCGAGGAGTTCCTCGAAGCTGGTGGGCACGTCAACGCCTGCCTTGGCGAAGGCGGCCTTGTTGTAGCCCATGAACTTGCCGTTGTTGTAGAGCGGTATGCCGTAGTACCGGCCGTCGTAGGCGAAGGCGGACAGCGATGCCTTGCTGAAGGTGCGGCCCCACTGGGTGTCGGGGCCGATGACCTCGGTGAGGTCCGACGCCCGGCCGCCGCGTACGAAGTTCTCGGCCCAGTTGCCCGTCCAGGTGAAGTAGATGTCGGGCAGGGCGTCGGAGGCGGTGAGGGTCTTGGTCTTGTCCTTGATGCTCTGGTCGGTCTCCTGGATGAGCTCGACCTTCACCTCGGGGTGCTTACGCTCGTACGCCGCCGCGAGGTTTTCGAAGTAGGGACTGAGCGGGTCGCCCGCGAACTTGGTGAGGATGCTGAGGGTGCCGGAGTACTCCGGCTTCGCGGTGACGTCGGCCGCCGGCGCTTTCGCCGGCCCGGCGAAACAGCCGGTGAGGGCGAGCACCGAGGCCCCGAAGAGTGCCGCGTACGTCGTCAGTGCACGAGCGCGCATGGGCTTCCTTTCTGACACGGACCGCTGGGTGTGCGGCGACTGTACAGAGATTCTGATACCGGTACCAGAGATGCGGTGAAGATCTTCTTATCGGCACGAGAAGCGTTGCTATTGACGGTGTGCATCCGCTGTGCCAGCGTGAGTCCCGCGTGATACCGGTATCAGGTCGCTCAGCGCCGCCGGCCGCACCCTTTCCTGAAAGGACGCGAAGATGCTCGGATTCAACGAGCCGGAATTCCTCTCCCAGCTGGCGAGCACGGTGGCGTTGCGCCCCCGGATCGAGGAGCTGGCGGACCACCTCGTAGAGGAGGGGGCCGAGGGGGCCGAGGGGTTCGACAACCTCTTCCTCGTCGGCGCCGGCGGCACCTACGCCCAGATGTGGCCGTACGAGCAGCTCGCCCGGCGCTGCTCCACGCTCCCCGTACGGGCCGTGATCGCGGCGGAGCTCGTCGCCTCGGGCGATGCCACACTCGGCGAACGCTCGGTGGCCGTGTTCACCTCGGTGTCAGGTACGACGGAGGACAGCCTCCGCGCCATCGAGTTCTGCAAGTCGAAGGGGGTACGCACGATCGGCTTCACCGGGTACGCCGATTCGCCCGTCGCCCGGAGCGTCGACGTAGCGCTCGTCTCGGAGCCGAAGGCCTGGCCGTTCGACCCGCAGATGCTGCTGTTCATGGGCCGACTGCTCGCGCGCCGGGGCGAGTTCGAGGGTTACGACAAGCTCGCCGACGAGCTCGCGAACCTCCCGGGCGTGCTCGCCGCCGTGGCCAAGCAGGCCGAGGCACCGGCCGCCGCCTTCGCCGAGGCCCACAAGGACACCGACTACCACTTCCTCGTCGGTGGCGGAAACCTGTGGGGGTTCACGTACCTCTACTCCATGTGCATTCTCGAGGAGATGCAGTGGCTGCGCACCACGCGCGTGCACAGCGCCGAGTTCTTCCACGGCTCGCTCGAACTCCTGGAGCAGGACACCAGCGTCATCATTTTCCAGGGGGAGGACGAGACGCGCGCCCTCACCGACCGCGTCGAGGCCTTCGCCAAGCGCGTCTCCCAGGACGTCACCGTCTTCGACACCCGCGATTACGCGCTGGACGGAATCAGCCCCGAGTTCCGCGGCCTCCTGGCGCCGCTCGTACTCGACACCGTGATGGGGCGCGTCAGCAAGCACTTGGAGCGCGTACGGGACCACTCACTCGACCTGCGCCGCTACTACCGGGTCATGGAGTACTGAGCCGACGGGCCTGCCGTCCCCGCCAGGAAGACGACCGGGCGCGGGCGGCAGGTCCGCACGCTCCCCCTCGGCAAGGAGAACCCCTATGAGAGTCCTCGGCTTCGGCGACAACATCGTCGACCGATTCGTCGACCGCGGCATCGACTACCCGGGCGGCAACAGCGTGAACGTGGCCGTCTACGCCCGGCGCCTCGGCCTGGAGGCCGCCTACCTCGGAGTCTTCGGTGACGACGGCCTCGGCCGCTTCCTGCGCGAGTCCGTCGTGGCGCAGGACGTCGCGGTGGATCACTGTGTCGTACGGACCGGCGAGACCGGCCTTTCCACCCTCCGCGTCGACGACGGGGACCGCGTCTTCCTCGGCTGGAACGGCGGCGGCGTAACCGTGCGGGAGCCACTCGCGCTCGACAGTGAACTGCTCGCGTACGTCGCGTCCTTCGACCTCGTGCACTCCAGCGTGTACTCCCGCAGTGAGAGCGAACTGCCCAAGCTCGGCGGGCTCGGCCCGCTCCTGAGCTTCGATCTGTCGAGCGACGACGAGTTCCGCACCCCTGCCTACCTCGACCGCGTATGCCCGTACGCCGACCTGGTCCTGCTGTCCTGCTCGCATCTCGACGAGACCGCCACGCAGGCGCTCCTGGCCGAAGTCGTGGAACGGGGGGCACGGCTCGCGCTCGCCACCCGGGGCGTCGACGGAGCGATCGCCCACGACGGCCGTACGACCGTCGCGGCGCCGGCTCGCCGCGTGGGGGCGGCGAGAGCCCTCGTCGACACCATGGGCTGCGGCGACGCCTTCCTCACCGGCTTCGCGGTCTCCCTGCTGCGCGGCGGATGGTCCCCGGGCACGCCACCCGAACGGCACCTGATCGAGCGCGCGCTTCATGACGGTGCCGGAACCGCCCATGCGCAGTGCTTCGTCGAGGGAGCCTTCGGCCACGGGCGGCCCAGCGGGCAACCGGTTGTGTCTAGCATGTGACGAGCCTTCGACCACGAGAATTGAGGTACGGATCCATGCCGGCTGACCGGGGTCGCACGTCGGGGCCACCGACGATCTCCGACGTGGCCACCGAGGCCGGCGTCGGCCGGGCGACCGCGGCGCGGACGCTCGGCGGGTACGGATACGTGAGCCCCGAGTTGAAGGAACGGGTGCTCGCGGCGGCCGAGAAGCTCGGTTACCGCGCGAACGCGCTGGCGCGCAGCGTGTCGACCGGTGTCAGCCACACCCTCGGAGTCATCGTCGCGGACATCGGCAACCCCTTCTTCGCCGGTGTGGTGCGCGGGATCTGCGACACCTCCCGGGCCAGGGGCTTCGACACCATCGTGCTGAGCACCTATGAAAACCTCGATGAGGAGATCGCGGCGACGAACGTACTCATCGACAAGCGCGTCGACGGTGTCATCATCGCGTCCGCCGCGGTCGGGCGCGGTGAAGTGGCCCATATCCGAACGGCGTTGGACCGGGGCATCCCTGTCGTGCTCGTCGACCGGGCGATCGCGTCGCTCGATCTCGATGCCGTCGTCATCAACAACCGGGACGCGGCGCGCGAGGCGGTCGAGACGCTCATCGCGGCCGGGCACCGCCGTATCGGATTCGTATGGGGCCCGCCCGTGGCGAAGGCACCCCGGACCCGGCGTGAACTGCTCGCTGGCGCGGCGCGCAATCTGTGGACCGACGGGGAGCGTCTGCGCGGCTACCTCGACGCGCTCGACGACGCGCACATCCCCTTCGACCCGGAGCTCGTGATGGTCGGGCCCAAGACCGAGGAGCGGGCCACCGAAGAGGTCGTCCGCATGCTCACACTCCCCCGGCGCATCACCGCGCTCTTCTGCACGGAGACCGACGCGGTGACAGGAGCCCTGCGGGCGGTGCGGAGGCAGAAGCTGTCGTACCCGCGGGACCTGTCCCTGATCGGCTTCGACGACAGTGCCTGGGCGGCGGTCATGGACCCGCCGCTGACGATGATCGAGCAGCCCGTGCACCAACTGGGCGCGAAGGCGGCCGAGGTACTCCTCGATCCCCTCGAAGGAGCCGAACCCCGCCGCGAGACGCACACGCTCCGCACGCGCCTCATCGTGCGCTCTTCGGTAGCCCCGCCACAGCCCTCCTGAAGGGACCGTACCGGCGCGCATCCCGCGCGGCTCGACCGATGACTGGATACCGTAACAAACCGGACCAATCATCGAGCAGGAGAGAGCGAAGCCATGGCGGCGCTACCAGAGGGCACCCCCGTGCTGGGCCGACGCGATGTTCACCGATGTGGAGGGCGCCAAGAGTTTCTACGGCGACGTGCTGGGCTGGACCTTCGGTGAGAGTACGGCGGAGTACGGCAACTACACGCAGGCGTACTCGGACGGCAAGGCGGTGGCGGCCGTCGTCCCGCCGATGCCCGGCCAGGACAGCCAGTCGGCCTGGTGTCTGTACCTCGCTTCGCCGGATGTCGCCGCCACCGCCCGCAAGGTCCGTGACAACGGCGGAGAGGTGGTGATGGAGCCGATGGAGGTCGGCGACTTCGGCTCCATGCTGATCGCGAAGGATCCCAGCGGTGCCACGTTCAGTGTCTGGCAGGCGGGCAAGCACGAGGGCTTCGAGAAGCGCGGCGAGCCGGGGGCGTACGCCTGGGCCGAGGTCTTCACGCGCGCCCCGGAGAAGTCGGACGCCTTCTTCCCCGCCGTCTTCCCCTACAGCGTGCAGCGGATGGAGGACGACGCCATGGACTTCAAGGTGTTCAACGTCGGCGACGACACCGTCCTGGGGAGGATGAAGATGACGGACGAGTTCCCGCCGGAGATCCCGCCGTACATCCAGGTGTACTTCACCGTCGAGGACTGCGACGTGGCGGTGTCGAAGGCGACCGAGCGCGGCGGCGAGCTGCACTTCGGGCCGATGGACAGCCCGTTCGGCCGGTTCGCGGCGCTGACCGATCCGCAGGGCGCCGCGTTCGCCGTGATCGACATGAAGACGACGAAGGGCGAGATGCCGAAGATGTCGGCTGCCTGACTTCAGCCCCTGGCCGCCGGCCCCCTGGACCTCGAACCATGCCCGTGGCCCCGACCGCCGGTACGCGGCGGTCGGGGCCAGGGTTCGCGGTCAGACCGCCGGGGCCGGGTAGGTCGGGTACTCCACCCCGGATACGTGCTGGACGACGCGGATGACCTGGCAGGAGTAGCCGAACTCGTTGTCGTACCACAGGTAGAGGATCGCGTCGTCGCCCTCGACCTTCGTGGCGCCTGCGTCGACGATCGAGGAGTGGCGCGAGCCGATGAAGTCGCTCGAGACCGCGTCGGGGGCGCTGGTGAAGTCGATCTGGCGCTTGAGCGGCGAGGTCAGCGACACGTCGCGGAGGTAGTCGAGGACCTCCTCGCGGGTGGTCTCGCGGCCGAGCCGCAGACTGAGGATCGCGATCGAGACGTCCGGCACCGGGACGCGGATCGAGCTGCCGGTGATCGGCGCCTTGAGATCGGGCAGCGCCTTGGCGACCGCGGAGGCGGCGCCGGTCTCGGTGATGACCATGTTGAGCGGCGCGGAGCGGCCGCGACGGTCGGCCTTGTGGTAGTTGTCCAGCAGGTTCTGGTCATTGGTGAACGAGTGGACGGTCTCCACGTGGCCGCGCAGCACACCGTACTCGTCCGCCATCGCCTTCAGCGGCGGGACGATCGCGTTGGTGGTGCAGGACGCGCAGGACAGGATCTGCTCGTCCGGCTTGATCGTGTCGTGGTTGACACCGTGCACGATGTTGGGGACGTCGCCCTTGCCCGGCGCGGTCAGGACGACCTTGTCGATGCCGGGGCGCAGGTGCTTCGACAGGCCCTCGCGGTCGCGCCACTTGCCGGTGTTGTCGATGAGGATGGCGTCCTTGATGCCGTACGCCGTGTAGTCGACCTCCGACGGGTCGTTGGCGTAGATCACCTTGATCTCGTTGCCGTTGGCGATAATCTTGCTGTTCGCCTCGTCGACGGTGATCGTGCCCTGGAACTGACCGTGGATGGAGTCGCGGCGCAGCAGCGAGGCCCGCTTGACCAGATCCTCGACGGCCCGGCCGCCGCCCCCGCGGACGACGATGGCGCGCAGGCGCAGTCCGTTGCCGGAGCCGGCCTTCTCGATGAGCAGGCGGGCGACGAGGCGGCCGATGCGGCCGAAGCCGTAGAGGACGACGTCGCGCGACTCGCAGCGCTCGATCTTGTTGGCACCCGTGGCGCCGGCGACGGCCTCGGCGGTGAACTCCTCCACCGAGAGACCGCGGTCGTCGGTCTTGTACGTCGCGGCGAGCATGCCGATGTCGATCTGGGAAGGGCCGAGATCGAGCGTGGTGAGAACCTGCAGGAACGGCAGAGTCTCGGTGACCGAGAGTTCCCCGCCGGCCATCTGCCGGGCGAATCGGTGGGTCTTGAGGATGCTGACGACCGACTTGTTCACCAAGGAGCGGCTGTGAAGCAGGACCGTGACGTCCCGCTCCCGGTGCAGCTTCCCGATGATGGGGATCATCGACTCCGCGATCTCCTCGCGGTTTTTCCAGTTGGTGAACGAGTCATCATTGACAGTCACAGGTTTATCTTTCGAGCTAGGCGGCGCTCATATGCTAACCCCCCGCTACTTTGATCATTCAATCGGGGGCATCAGGGCGAGCGCAGGGCGAGCCGCCGGCACGGGCTCCGCGAACACAGCCGCCGCCCGGCCGCGCTCTGAGCGTGGCCGGGCGGCGCGGTGACTACGTGCGGCGCGGTGACTACTTGTAGCGCGGCGACTCCTTGTGGCGCGGTGACTCCTTGTCGATGTTGACGCAGTCGTTGCCGTCGGCCGGGTTGAGCAAGCCGATGATGTTGACGCTGTTACCGCAGATGTTGATCGGGGCGTGGACCGGAATCTGGATGAGGTTGCCCGAGAGGACACCGGGCGAGTGCTTCGCCTTGCCCTCGGCGTAGGCGTCGGCCATGGCGGAGCCCGCGCCGCCGAGGACGGCGGCGGCGGCCAGGGCGGTGGCGGCGATCGCGGTACGGATACGCATGTGGCTCTCCTAGAGAAGGATTGGGCACGCTCGTGCGCGCCCCCAGGACACGTGCCCCCTGACGCATGGTCAGCTACGCGTTCCCACCCGGACGGACGCGGATGTTCACGCACATGCGCGCAAGCAGACGCAGACAGGGGCGCCATGGACGTCGCTCCGGCCGTCAATAGAGTGCTCACATGACCGAGAAGTGGTGCTCGTCCGACGCCGAAGTCATGAAGTTGCCCTCCGGCCTGCTCGT
The DNA here is from genome assembly GCF_040611155.1 of Streptomyces sp. NPDC002994. Lineage (NCBI taxonomy): Bacteria > Bacillati > Actinomycetota > Actinomycetes > Kitasatosporales > Streptomycetaceae > Streptomyces > Streptomyces sp. NPDC002994. Next base: position 23,875 of record NZ_JBEXNQ010000007.1, on the reverse strand, counting down.
TCGCGGCCGGGGGCTGCGTCATCCGCTTCCCCCGGGGCCGGCCCCGTCCTTCGCCGTGTACCTCCTGGGCAAGCAGCCGCCCCCGACCCCATGGGAAGCCCAATGGCTGCGCTGGCCGGACTTCCGGCTTCCGCACGACCGCCGCCAGGCACGGGACGTACTCCAGGAAGCCTTGCGGCGGGCAGCCGCCGAGCGCGTGGAGATCGCCTGCGGCGGCGGTCGCGGGCGTACGGGGACGGCGCTGGCGTGCCTGGCCGTGCTGGACGGGGTGCCTGCGGACGAGGCTGTGACGTACGCCCGTCAGCACTACCACCCGCGCGCGGTGGAGACGCCCTGGCAGAAGCGCTTCGTCCGGCGCTTCGGCGACGACGGGTAGTCGCACTCTTTGGCGATACGGCCAAAGGGCGGCCGGGGTTTTTGGCGCGTACGGCGAACATCCGTGCCCGCGCCTTCCTCATCATCTGCGCATGCAGACAAGAGCACGCCTCATACGACGCCAACACATATCCGGGACCGCCGACGAGAGCGGTCCCCTGCGCCGCACCATGGGCCTGTGGCAGCTCACCACGCTGAGCATCGGGGCGACGCTCGGCACCGGCATTTTCGTCGTGCTCGGCGAGGCGGTCCCGCTGGCCGGTCCGGCGATCGTCGTGTCCTTCGTCCTCGCCGGGCTCACAGCGCTCTTCTCCGCCCTCTCCTACGCCGAGCTGGCCGGCATGATCCCGAACGCCGGATCGTCGTACAGCTACACCTACGCCACCCTCGGCGAGCTCGTCGCCTGGATCTGCGGCTGGTGTCTGATCCTGGAGTACGGCGTCTCCGTCGCGGCGGTGGCGGTGGGCTGGGGTCAGTACGTCAACGAGCTCCTTGAACTCACCGTCGGCCTGTCCCTCCCCGACACCGGCCCGGTCAACCTCCCCGCCGCCGCGGTGGTCCTCCTCGCCACGGCCGCCCTGCTCGGCGGCGCCCGCGAGAGCGCTCGCGTCAACACGGTCATGGTGGGCATCAAATGCGGCGCCCTGATCCTCTTCTGCGCGGTCGCGTTCACGGCGTTCCGGGCGGGGAACTTCCAGCCGCTCTTCCCGCTCGGCGCGGCCGGCATGAGCGCGGGCGCGGCCACTCTGTTCTTCTCGTACATCGGCTTCGACGCCGCCTCCACGGCCGGTGACGAGGCGAAGAACCCGCAGCGGGACCTGCCGCGCGCGATCATCCTTTCGCTCGTCCTGATCACCGTCCTGTACGTCCTGGTCGCCGTCGCCGCGCTCGGCGCGATGAAGTGGCAGGCGTTCGAGGGTACGGAGGCCACGCTCAGCAAGGTCCTCGTCCAGGCGGTCGGCGGCGGCACGCTGTGGCCGGTCCTGCTGTCGTTCGGCGCGGTCGTCGCGACCACCAGTGTCGTGCTCGCCGTCCTGTACGGGCAGACCCGCATCCTGTACGCCATGTCCCGCGACGGCCTCGTTCCGTCGCTCTTCAGCCGTGTCCACCGGCGGACCGGCGTGCCCCGCGCCAACACCCTCATGGTGTCCGGGTTCATCGCACTGCTCGCCGCGCTCGTCCCGCTCGGCAGCCTCGCCGACGCGACCTCCATCGGCACCCTGTTCGCGTTCGGCCTGGTCAACATCGCCGTCGTCGTGCTGCGCAGGCGCCGGCCGGACATGCCGCGCACGTTCCGCGTTCCGTGGGGGCCGGTCCTTCCGGTCCTCGGCACGGCGTGTTGCGCGTACACGATGGCCAGTCTCGGCGCGGACACCTGGGCCGCTTTCGGCCTGTGGATGGCGGTCGGCCTGGGGATCTACTTCTGTTACGGAATCCGCCGTTCGAAGCTGGAGACGACCATCCTGGAGACTCCAGTCCTGGAGACAACGATCGCGAAGGACGGGCCCCGATGACCACTCTCGACCTGACCGCCGATGTCGTGGCACTGACCCGCTCGTTGGTCGACATCCCCTCCGAGAGCGGCCGCGAGGGCGTGCTCGCGGACGCCGTCGAAGCGTCTCTCCTCGCCCTCGGCCACCTCACCGTCGACCGGATCGGCCACTCGGTCGTGGCGCGTACGACGTGCGGTCGGCCCGAACGGGTCGTCATCGCCGGGCACTTGGACACCGTCCCGGTCAACGGCAATCTCCCGTCGCGGCTGGTGGACGACAAGGTGTACGGCCTCGGGGCGTGTGACATGAAGGGCGGTGTCGCCGTCGCCCTTCGTCTCGCCGCGCGGCTGACCCGGCCCGTACGCGATGTCACCTTCGTCTTCTACGAGTGCGAGGAGATCGTCAGCGACCGCAACGGCCTCGCCCGCATCCTCGCCGAGCGGCCCGAACTCCTCGTCGCCGACTCGGCGGTCCTCATGGAGCCGAGCGACGCGGGCATCGAGGCGGGCTGTCAGGGGACGCTGACGGCCGAGATCACGGTACGGGGAGAGCGGGCGCACACGGCGCGTTCCTGGATGGGCGTCAACGCCGCCCACAAGGCGGCCGCACTGCTGCGGCGGCTCGACGAGCACGTCAGCGCGGAGGTGGTGATCGGGGGCCTGGTGTACCGCGAAGGGCTGAACGCCGTCGCCGTACGCTCCGGGGTCGCCGACAATGTCGTCCCGGACGAGTGCGTGGTCACCGTCAACCACCGCTTCGCGCCGAGCCGTTCGGCTTACCGGGCCGAGGCGTACGTGCGCGGCCTCTTTCCCGAGTACGAGCTGAAGGTGACGGACGTCGCGCCGGGCGCCATGCCCGCCACGACGACCCTGACCGAGGCGCTGGACGTCGAACCCCGCCCCAAGCTGGGCTGGACGGATGTCGCGCGCTTCACCGAGCTGGGCATTCCCGCCCTGAACTACGGCCCCGGCGATCCGACGCTCGCGCACACCGCCGGGGAGTTCGTGCCGGTCGCACAGCTCCGTGCGTGCGAGGCGACGCTCACGCGGTGGCTGAGCCCCTGAGTCCCGCGAGGGTACGGAGCTGAAGCCACAGCACCAGTCGCTCGTCGGGGTCGTCGAGGTCGAGTGCGAGGTGGTCCCTGGCCTGTTTGAGGCGGTAGCGGCAGGTGTTGGGATGGACGGCGAGGAGCGCCGCCGCGCGCGCCATGTCGCAGCCCGCGTCGAGGTAGGCGATGAGCGTACGGGCGTAGTCGGTGCCGTGTTCGCGGTCGTACGCCAGGACGTCCCGCCAGGGGCCCGCGTTCAACTCCTCGCGATCGCGCAGCAGTTCGGTGAGGCGGTGGAGGAGGATGCGGGCGCGAAGCTCGTCGGCGGCGGCGACCGCGTCCTCGGTCACCCGCAGCGCGAGGTCGGCGTCGGACCGTGAGGCGCCGGCCTTCGCGAGCCCGGGGACGGCCGGGCCGAGCGCGGCCCGGACCGCGATCCGCAGAGCCTGCCCGGCCCGGGCGCTCACGTCCTCGGCGAACCGCTTCTGGCCCGGGCCGTCCGGCAGCAGGGCATAGACCGTGCCGCCGAGCAGGACGCACGCGCGCCGCCCGTAGCGGGCCTCGCACTGGAGCCGTACGAGATCGAGGAGCCGCAGCGCGGTCTGCTCCCCGGCGGCCGGGGCGAACTGCCCGGCCGCCGCGAAGGACGCCACCCGTACCGGCTCGCTCTCACCGAACCCAAGGGTGCGGGCCGCGCCCGCCGCGTCGGCCGTGCCGTCGAGGACGCGGCGCAGCAGATCGCCGTACTGGTGACGGGCCAGCTCCTCCGCGGCGCGCGCCCGCAACAGGTGCAGGGCGGCGGTGGCGGCGCCGCGCTCCAGCAACTCCTCGGCGCCCTCGGCGAGTTGTCCGTCGTCCACGACCCAGATCGAGCCGAGTGTCTCGCCGCCGGCGCGTACGGCGAGCGCGAGCCGTCCCGACTGCCCGCGGATGGCCGGCAGTCGCACGGCGCCCGGGGCGGCGAAGACGATCCGGTACTGCTCACTGTTCTCGGGGCTGCCCGGGACCTGCCGGCCGAGGATGCCCTGGCGCCTGTCCTCGTCGACGGGCTGCGTCTGGAGCGCCGAGTACGCGAGGACCCGCTGGGCCGGGTCCTCGATGACGGTCGCGCCGCCGATGGCCGCGGCGAGCGCGCCGGCGAGGGCGAAGAGGTCGCCGTGCGCGGCGCCGCCCGCGGCCGCGCCGAGGGCGGAGGCCAGCTGGAGGTGCAGGCGGTGCCAGGAGACGTTCGGGTCGACGGTCAGTACGCCGATGCCGGGCGCGGGGTGCGCCCGGCCGCGTACGACGACTGCCGTGCAGCCCGCCTCGGCGGCCGCCGCGTACGGCGCGTCCTCGGCCCGCACTCCCACGGCGAGCAGAAGTCCGCCCGGTGTGCGCGGGACCGGGGCCTGGGCGTCGTACAGCAGCACCTCGCTCACGGGCGCCGTGAGCCCGGCGGGCGGCGGGGCGACGACGCTCAGGCTCGACTCGCCGAGTGCGTCGAGCAACTGCCCGAGTGTGCAGTTTTCCATTCTGTACTCCCCCTTCTTGGCCGATCTCACAATACGGGGGCGGGGTCAGGCGTCGAGACTCGGTGGCATGACGATCGAGATCCGGACCGTCGGCACGGCCGATGTGTCCGCCATCAGCGCGGTGAGCCGCTTCTTCGCGGAGGTGTGGCAGACGCCGCCGGCGAATCCCCCGTACCCGGCGGAAGTCCTGCAGAGCATTGTCCACGCGGGCGGCGCCGTGCACGCGGCGTATGACGTCAACGACACGGAACGGCTCGCCGGCGCGACGGCCGCTGTCTTCGGGCCGCCCGCCGAGCGGTCCGTGTACTCCTTCGTGGCGGCGGCCGGCGCCTCCGACCGTGGCACGGGTTTCGCTCTCAAGCAGGCCCAGCGCGAGTGGGCGCTGGGGAGCGGCGCGCACACCATGCGCTGGACCTTCGACCCGCTGATCGGCCGGAACGCCCGCTTCAACCTGGTGAAGCTGGGCGCAGTCGCCCCCGAGTACGAGATCGACTTCTACGGCCCGATGGCGGACGGCGTGAACGACGGCGACGAGAGTGACCGGCTCACCGCCGTCTGGGACCTGCGCGCGCCACGCTCGCACGACGCGGCGACGGCCGAGGAGCGTACGGGAGCGACTGTCCTGCGCGACGCGCCCGACGGCGGGCCACTCGCCGTCCGTACCGGCGACCGGATCTGGTGCCGGGTGCCGGACGACTTCGTGGCGCTGCGCGCCAAAGCGCCGGACGAGGCGCTGGGCTGGCGGCGGGCGGTGCGCGAGGTGTTCACCACGGCCTTCGCCGAGGGCTTCGCGGCGACGGGGATGTCACGCGACGGCTGGTATCAGCTCACCCCCGTGAGCGCCGAGGAGGGCACGACCGCATGAAGATCGAACACGTTGAGCTGCTGCATGTGGCGATTCCGCTGGTCACTCCTTTCCGTACCTCCTTCGGGACGATGACGAGCAAGGAAACCTTTCTCCTCCATGTCGTCACGGACGCGGCGGAGGGCTGGTCGGAGTTCGCGGCCGACCCGGAGCCGCTGTACTGCTCGGAGTTCGTGGCCGGCGCGCAGATCGTGCTGCGCGACTTCCTGATCCCGCGCGTCGCCGCGCTGCCCCGGCTCACGGCGGCCGCGGTGGCGCCCGCGACCGCGAAGATCAAGGGGCACCAGCTGGCCAAGGCCACCCTGGAGACGGCTGTCCTGGACGCCGAGTTGCGCGCCCACGGCATGTCGCTCGCCACGTACCTCGGGGCGGTCCACGACCGGGTGCCGGCGGGGGTCTCGGTCGGCATCAAGGAGTCTGTACCGGCGCTGCTCGACGACGTGGCGAGGTATCTCGGGGAGGGCTATCGCCGTATCAAGCTCAAGATCGAACCTGGTTGGGACGTCGAGCCGGTACGGGCCGTGCGCGAGCGGTTCGGAGACGCTCTCCCGCTCCAGGTCGACGCCAACACCGCCTACTCCCTCGCGGACGCCGAACACCTGCGCGGGCTCGACGAGTTCGGGCTGCTCCTCATCGAGGAGCCACTGGACGAGGACGATCTGTACGCCCACGCCCGCCTCCAGGAGCGCATCGCGACACCGGTCTGCCTCGACGAGTCGATCCACTGCGCGCGCGACGCGGCGGCCGCCATCGCGATGGGCGCGGCGCGGGTCGTGAACGTGAAGCCGGCCAGGGTCGGCGGCTATCTCGAAGCCCGCCGTATCCACGACGTGTCCACCGCGCACGGTGTGCCCGTCTGGTGCGGCGGCATGCTGGAGACCGGAATCGGCCGCTCCGCCAACCTCGCGCTGGCCGCCCTGCCCGGCTTCACCCTTCCCGGGGACACCTCCGCCTCGTCCCGGTACTTCGCCGAGGACATCACCGAGCCGTTCGTCCTCCAGGACGGTTACCTGCCCGTGCCGACGGGGCCCGGCATCGGCATCGAGCCGCTGCCGGACGCCCTGCGGCGCTTCACGCGCGCTCGGCAGACGCTGTGGGGCGGGTGAGGTGACGTGGGCGATCCGCGCGGCCCACTCGCTCAGTCGACCTGGACGGCGAGCAGGCAGGCGTCGTCGTCGTGAGCCGTGCGCGTGTAATCGGTAATGATCCGGTCGAGGGTTTCCTCGGGCGAAAGCCCCGCGTTCCCCGACAGGCTCCGGCTGAGGTTGGTGATGCCCACGGTGATGTCTTCGCCCCGGCGTTCGACCACGCCGTCGGTGTAGAGGAGCAGCAGGTCGCCGCTGTACAGCGGCACCGGCGCGGTCTCGTACGCGTACCCGGGCATCAGGCCGAGCAGGGGGCCCAAGTGGTCCGAGGGGAGAGGGGACACCTCGTCCCCGCGCCGCAGCAGTGGGGGCGGATGACCGGCGCACGCCCAGCGCAGGACATGGTCGTGGTCGATATGTCCGGTGATCATGGTCGCGGTCAGCGCTGTCGGATCACTGCACACGAGCTCGTTCAGCCACGTCGCCATCTCACCGGCCGAGGCGCCCGTCTGGGCGAGGCCGGCGAGAGCGTGGCGCTGCTGGGCCATCCGGGCCACGGCGTCCAGCCCGTGCCCCACCGCGTCTCCGATGGCGACCAGTACCCGCCCGTCCGGCAGGCGCCTGCACTTGTACCAGTCGCCGCCGACAGCCGCGTCGGGCTCGGCGGGCAGGTAGGCGGCGGCCACGGTCAGCCCCAGCTCGGCGAGCTCGGCTGAGTGCGTCGGCAGGAGTGCCTCGCGCATGACGGACGCGATACGCCGCTCCGCCTCGGCCTGCTGGCGCAGCGCCTGCGTCTCGCGCTGGGTCTCGGCGAGGCGGCGCCGGCTGCGCATCTGTGGTGTCAGGTCGCGCGCCACGAGGTGCACGGCCCACGGGCGGCCGTCGGTTCCCGCGACGGGTCTGCCGAGCAGATCCAGGGTGCGTACTTCGCCGAAGACACGGAAGCGGATGCGGGTCCAGGAAGGTTCCTCTCCGGCGAGGACAGCACTGATCAGTTCGGCCAGCGCCGGCACCTCGCCGGGCAGGACCGCGTCGCAGAGTTCCGTCAGGGACCACGGCATGCTCGGGTCCGTACGGAAGATGCGGTGCAGCCCCTCCGACCAGTCGACGGAGCCGGAGAGCAGGTCCCAGTGCCCCCAGCCCATCGAGGCGATGTGCTGGGCGTCGAGGGTCAGGCTCTCGGCCTGGCTGCGGGCGGGGAGCCAGGTGGTCAGCAGTTGGTAGCCGCAGGAGGCGGCGTAGTAGAGGAGTGGGGCCCGGCGCAGTCGGCCGTGCCGCTCCTCGGTGTAGTCCACGGTCAGTCCGTTGAGGGCGCGCCCGGACTTGAACACCGCGGTCAGCGCCGCCAGCAGCCCGCTCGTCGCGGCGCCGGGCCGGGCCTCCAGGAACCGCTGCCCCACCTGGCTGTCCGGTGCTTCGAGCCATTGCGCGGAGCGGACGTGGTTGCCGGCGCGAATGACGAAGTCCGTGATCTCGCCGGTCTCGTCCTGGACCGGGTCGAGCAGCGCCGCCGAGACCGGGATGGCCGACATGCTGGAGCACAGGCAGGCCCACGGGTCGTGGCCGGGCACTCCGTTCGGGCAGCCTTCACCGGAAACTTCGCCCTCCGCGCCCACCTCGGCCCGACTGTCGCTCGCCGGCTCCGGTCTTCCGGAGGTGAAGGTCTCCAGTGACCGGCTGCTGATGGGCGACGCCTGGGTGAGGGCGGTCGAGAGCGGCAGGCATGCCTCCGTTTTACGCCGTACGTCCGCGCGCAACGCCGCGATCTCGCGCTCGATGAGCGACTTGAGTGACTCCACGTCGTGGGGCAGGTCCGGCACACCGGGGAGGCCGGGGCCGGGGCCGGGGAGGTCGGGGAGGTCGGGGAGGTCGGGCAGGTTCACGGTGATGACCTCCCGGCGTCGCACGTCAAGATCCGTTCACCTCGATCGTAGGTTCCGCCCCGGACACACGCGAACGCTCACCGCTACCCGGCCGACTGGTGACGAAGGTCCCTGCCGGGCGGGGCTTTAGTCCCGTGTTGTTCTCTTTTCGGACGGAAATACCCAAATCGGAAGATGACGCTGATGCGACACGGAAGGAAGAGAATGCGCTGGATCGCGCTGGCCAGAGCTCAACTGAAGCGGGCAACCGACACGTTGTTCCCGCCCCGTACCGCCTCACCCGAACCGGCCTCTGAAGCGTTGCTCGTACGGGCGCCCACCGGAGGGGAGTGCTGGAACTGGGTCGAGCGACGGCAGATCAGCTGGCGGATAACGGGAGGCATCGGATATCCGTGCTGCGTCCTGCTGGAGCGCAGGACCGAGCAGGGGAAGTGGTCCGAGGCCGCGGTACTGGCCTCACAGGTGGACCCGCGCGCGCTGCGGGCGTCCGTCGTGGTGCCGGAGCTGCCCGAGGGACCGTACCGCGTACGCATCACCTCGCCCGAGCTGCCGCACGGCGCGTGCAGCCCGCCCCTGACCATCAGCCACAGCGGCACCGTCCACGCCCCCGCGGCGACGCGGTGACGCTGCGGGCCGCAGGTTTATGGCCCCGTGTCCATGGGCACTGCATGCCATGCGGCTGCTCCGCGACCGGCCCCGGATCCCGTTCGGCATCCACCTCACGCTGGTCTGCGACACCGCCGCGCGCCTCGACGAGGTCGAGACCGGTCTGGCCGACGGCGGACGCGACGACATCATGGATCCGACCGTGGCGTTGGCCGGGGAGTACGGCCTGGCGGTCCGGGTCTGGGGCGAACCCGGCCGCCAGATGCTGCGCCGGCGGGGCCTGCCGGTCGGAGGGCCGGCTCGTACGCCGCACCGACTACAGGACCGTCCAGCGGGCCCGGCTCGTGGGAAGGCAGCTCTAGTCAGTGACGGCCCGGTGCGTCGCCGCTTGAGCTGTCCGAGGCGAGTTCCAGCAGTCTGCGCGCCGTCTCGCGGGCATGGTCTGCCGCAGCACTGCCCTCGGAGACGGCGGCGGTGGTGATCGCGCCCTCCACGAGCAGGAGGAGCGCCCCCGCCAGCCAGTCGGCGTGGCCCGCATCGGTCACCAGGCGCGCCAGGTAGTCCTTCAGGGCGTCGACGTGGTCGCGGGCGGCGGCGGCCACTTCGTCCGATGTGGCGCCCAGTTCCCCGAAGGAGTTGACGAAGGCGCAGCCGCGGAAGCCCGGCTCCTGGAACCATGACCGCAGCCAGTCGAAGACCGCCAGGATCTGCTCCTCACCCGGCGGCCGGGTCTCGACGTAACGCGCAAGCGAGGCGCGCCAACGCACGTCGCGGCGACGCAGATACGCCTCCACCAAATGACCCTTGGAAGGGAACAGCTGGTAGAGGCGCTTGAGGGAGGCCCCCGACGCGTCGCGGATCTCGGCCATGCCGACCGCCTGCAGCCCACGCCCGTAGAAGAGCGTCTCGGCTGCGTCGAGGATGCGGGTCTCTTGTGCCGCGGCTTCCATGCCAACTCTCCCCTTGCAAGAGAATCACTGTTCTCTTAGGCTACTGCAGGCCGGGAGAATGCTCATTCTCCCGCCTGCGAAGGGGAGAGCCATGACCGACAAGAGGCCGCCGTTCCCGCCGTTCACCGCCGAGACGGCTCTGCGGAAGGTCCAGGCGGCCGAGGACGGGTGGAACAGCCGGGACCCGGAGCGGGTGTCGCTCGCCTATACGGAGGACTCCGAGTGGCGCAACCGCGACACGTTCCTGCGCGGGCGCGCGGAGATCGTGGAATTCCTCCGCGACAAGTGGCAGCGGGAGCTGGACTACCGCCTGCGCAAGGAGCTGTGGGCCTTCACGGACAACCGCATAGCCGTCCGCTTCGAGTACGAGTGGCACAACGACGAGGACCAGTGGTTCCGCAGCTACGGCAACGAGAACTGGGAGTTCGACGAGAACGGCCTGATGCGACGCCGCTACGCGAGCATCAACGACCTCGCCATCGCGGCGGACGAGCGACGCATCGCCTGAAGCACAAGAGGAAGCCCGATGGACTCCGCCGACGAGCCGGAGCATCGGGCTCCTCCCCCGAAGCGCCGGGCCGGCCGGTCAGCCGATTCAGCCCGGCCAGGTTCCCGTCAGGCGATGTACGGCGGTGGCGCCGCCGCGGTCGACCGCCGCCTTGACCGCCGCGAAAATCGCGCCCTGCACGGCGGCGGCGATCACGACCTCCCGCCAGCCGCGCTCCATGTCAGTGGCGTCGGGGGCGTCTTCGTCGTGACCGATGACCTTCCACACCTGCTTGAAGACCATGCCGGCCAGTGCGCCACTCACGGCGCCCATCACCAGGCCGACCGGCTTGTACGCGACCTTGGACGCTTTCATCAGCACCTCCTGCTGCGTCGCGTGGCTGCGACAACGATTACGGCGGCGAGCGCGGCGAAACCGGCGAACACGAGCAGATCGCGGCCGGGGCGCGTGGCCCTGCCGACGAGCCGGCCCTCTCGCGCACCGGGCTCCGAACTCCTGCCGTGGAGCTTGCGTCCCAGGATGAGAGCGGTGTCCGTCAGCTGCTCGTTGGCAGAGGCGGCCTTGTCCCGTACCGGCCCGGGGGTCTTGTCGTGCGCCGTATGGAGGGCATGCGCGGCCTTGTCATGCATCACGCTCTTGACCTTCGCCGCCTTCTGCTGTGCCTGCGCCTTTACGTCGGCCTTGGCTGCCAGCGCTTCGACCGTGCGGCCCAGCTCCTCGCGGGTCTTCTCCACCTGCGCCCGCAGTTCGTCGGGGTCGGGCGAGGAACCGTTGCCCTTTGCCTTTGTCATCGACGTGCCCTCTCCTTGATCTCGGCCACGTCGGCCTTGACGCTGTGGATGGCCTGCTCCGGAGTGGCCGGCGTGGCTCGGCTGACCTGCTTCTTGCCCACGGCGGCGAGTACCGCCGTCACGACGAGCAGGGCGCCGGTGACGACCAGTGCCGCGAGCCACAACGGCCAGACCAGGTCCAGGGCGATGATCGCGGTGGCCACGATGGCCTGCAGGGCCAGCAGACCCACCACGCCGGCTCCGCCCAGCAGACCGCCGCCGAGGCCGAACCGTTTGCCCTTCTGCTGCATCTCGGCCTGCGCCAGGCGCAACTCCTGCCGCATCAGCTGGGAAATCTGTTCCGACGCGTGCTTGACCAGATCCCCCACCGACTCCTGGGTGTCCGCGTGGGGGCGTTGGTCCACTGACGTGCTCATCGTCGTGACCTGTCCTTTCCTCGACCTGCCCGCTGGTGGCTGTCAATCAAGTCGTAGCCCTTACTTCGTGTGCCCGCCAGCGGACAGCCCACGCGCCGCGGCCAACAGACCCGCCCTACAACAGGGCGCGGAGCACCAGGCGGGGCGCGTGATGCACCAGCAAGGCGCTGCCCACACCGATGGCGGCGCCGGCCACGACGTCACTGGGGTAGTGCGCGCCCGCCTGGACCCGCTCCAGGGCCACCATCACGGTGGGAACCGCGGCTGCCGCCCCCACCCACGGCGAGGTGAAGGCCACCGCGGTGGTGAAACCCACGGCGGCGGCGGTGTGTCCGGACGGGAAGGACGAGGTGTCCGGACGGTTCTCGACATCGTCGTGCGGGATCATGTCCGCGGGGGGCCTTCGCCGCTCGTACAACTGCTTGCACACCGCGTTCGACACCACTTGCGCACAGAGCATGCTGACCACTCCCCCGGCCGCGGCCTTGCGCTGCGACGCGCCTCCCGCCACAGCCATGGCCAGGGCCGCGCCCCACCACAGTTTGGTCCGCTCGGCCGCAGCCTCCACCGCCGGGAGCACCTGGCGCGCCCAGGGCGAGTCCCAGGAGGCGGCGCGCTGGGTGAGCTGCCGGTCGAGGCGGCGCATGTCGTGGAGGAGACGCGTGACGGCCTGTTTCGACCGCCCGACGTCAACCCCGTCCACACCTCTGCTCAGGCGTCCCGGCACAGTCAGTCGCTGCCCATCTGCTTGCGGTCCTGATCAGTCCACTTGCGCGTGTCACGCGGTTCGACGTAGGGCTCCTCCTCGCTGGGGTGGCCGCCGGCGATGGCGCGTTCACGGGCCATCTCGGCGTCGAACTCCAGACCCAGCAGGATCGCCAGGTTCGTGATCCACAGCCACACCAGGAAGATGATCACTCCGGCCAGGGTGCCGTACGTCTTGTTGTACGAGGCGAAGTTCGCCACGTACAGCGCGAAGCCCGCCGAGGCGATCATCCAGATCACCAGGGCCAGGAAGCTGCCAGGGGTGACCCACCTGAAGCCACGGCCCCTGGCGTTCGGTGATGCCCAGTACAGCAGCGCGATCATGATGGTGACCAGCAGGACGAGGACCGGCCACTTCACGATCGACCAGACGTTCAGGGCGCTGTCCCCGATGCCCAGGGTCGTACCCAACTGCCGGGCGAGGCCGCCGGAGAACACCACGATCAGCGCGCTGACGCACGCCAGGATCATCAGCACCAGGGTCAGGACCAGCCGCAACGGCGTGATCTTCCAGACCGGCCGGCCTTCGGGGATGTCGTAGACCGCGTTGGACGTGCGGATGAACGCGGCCACGTAGCCGGACGCCGACCACAGCGCACCCACCAGACCGACGATCGCCAGGATCGATCCCGTGCCGCTGCCACTGGCCTGCAGTTGCTCGACCGCCCCGGTGATGATGTCGCGGGCGGAGCCGGGCGTCAGCTTCGTGATGTTGTCCAGGACGCTCTTGGTCGCCGACTCGCCCGCGATGCCCAGGATCGACACCAGCACCAGCAGTGCGGGGAACAGCGCCAAGATCCCGTAGTACGTCAGCGCCGCGGCGCGGTCGGTCAGCTCGTCGTTCTTGAACTCTGCCGCCGTGCGGCGCAGCACCGCGCCCCATGACTGCTTTCCCATCTGGGTGGGCTTGTCAGGAGCGTTCCGTTCCACCTGCGGGTCCGGTCCCGCACGGCTGCCGGACTCCCCGGCCGACCCGGCGTCATCCTGCCGGCGATCGCGCCCCTGATCGTCGTCTCCATGCTCTTGTCGCCACTTCGATGCCATGACCTACGAGTAACCCCAAAGTCCGGGTTCTGCACGTGGAGCCGACGCTCACCTCGCCGTTTTCTGAAAAACCGCGTGGCATTAGGGTGCCTCGCCCGTCTCGCCCGTCTCGTCCAAAGCCGCGCGCCGGCCTTCCGCGGCAGGGAATGATGTCGTGCATGCCTTCCCTGGTGCCGCCCTGCGTGCCTGCGGGCCGCCTCTCTGAACGCGATCAGCCGTCCTTGCCGGCCGAGGGGGATCTGCTCCTGCGCCCTTGGCGCCGTACGGACGCCGCCGCCCTCGCCGCGGCGTTCCAGGATCCGGGCATTCAGCGCTGGCATGCGCGGCGGGCCGACTCGCAGGACGAGGCCCGTGACTGGATCAGGCGGTGGCAGGAGAGCTGGCACGCCGAGACGGACGCCCAGTGGGCGGTCGTCCGTGCGGACAGCGACGAGTTGCTCGGCCGGGCCTCTCTGCGGTCGATGCTTCTGCCGGTGGGCCAGGCCGAATGCGCGTACTGGACCGTCCACGCGGCCCGCGGATCGGGCGTCGCTCCCCGCGCCGTATCGGCACTGGCGAGGTGGGCGTTCGAGGAGATCGGATTCCACCGGCTCGAGCTGGTCCACTCGGTCGCGAATCAGGCGTCTTGCCGGGTGGCCCTCAAAGCCGGCTTCGCGGCGGAAGGCACTAAGCGCAGTGCGCACCTGCACGCCGATGGATGGCACGACATGCACCTTCACGCGCGCATCAAGGAAGACGAGCACCCGGCTGGACCGCTGTGACAGTACGTCAGGGACGGCGTACAGCACCTGCGGCTCCTGCGGGGCGTAGCCGCAGGCCCGAGGACCACGCCGTCACTGTCCTCCTGCCGTACGACGCTGAATGCTCCCGGAGCACCGACGCACGCACCCTCGCGCTCGCGCACTGTCCAGGCGACGGCGGAGACGTCAGGCATGCACGCGAGCATGGCAAACAGCGCCTCCTGCCAGCGGGAATGTGCGGAAAATTCTCTTTGACTTCATCCATTTCCGACGAAATGATCCGGGTATGTCACGCACTTTTGATGACCTCGTATCGGAGGCCGAAGCCGTCTCGGTGGACGGCTGGGACTTCTCCTGGCTTGACGGCCGCGCCACCGAGCAACGCCCCTCGTGGGGATATCAGCGCACGATGAGCGAGCATTTGGCCCGCGCGTCCGCCGCCCTCGACATCCAGACCGGCGGCGGGGAGGTTCTCGCCGGAGCGCCGAAGCTGCCACCGGTGATGGTGGCCACGGAATCGTGGCCACCCAACGTCGCCAAGGCCACCAGGCTGCTGCACCCGCTCGGCGCCGTCGTCGTCGCGGACGCGGACGAACCCCCGTTGCCGTTCGCCGACGGCGCCTTCGACCTGGTGACCAGCCGTCACCCGGCGACGGTGTGGTGGGAGGAGATCGCCCGCGTGCTCCAGGGCGGTGGCACATACCTCTCCCAGCACGTCGGCCATTCCAGCGTCTTCGAACTCGTCGAGTACTTCCTCGGGCCGCAGCCCGAGGAAGTCCGCCGCGCACGCCATCCCGACGACGAACGCCGGGACGCCGAGGCGGCCGGCCTGGAGGTGGTCGACTTGCGATTCGAGCGGCTGCGGACCGAGTTCTTCGACATCGGCGCGGTGATCTATTTCCTGCGGAAGGTGATCTGGATGGTCCCCGGCTTCACCGTCGACCAGTACCGCGACCGGTTGCGGGAACTGCACGACAAGATCGAGAGTGAGGGGCCGTTCGTGGCCCACTCGACCCGCTTCCTCATCGAG
Source organism: Streptomyces sp. NPDC002994 (assembly GCF_040611155.1). Taxonomy (NCBI): domain Bacteria; kingdom Bacillati; phylum Actinomycetota; class Actinomycetes; order Kitasatosporales; family Streptomycetaceae; genus Streptomyces; species Streptomyces sp. NPDC002994. The sequence goes on along the minus strand of NZ_JBEXNQ010000007.1, from coordinate 8,765 downwards.
GCCCGTAAGCCCGTCTGACTGGAATCGCGTGTCACGCGCGCGTTGCTGCTGCTACCTGCCGAAGGCTCCGGCGCTGTAGAGGTACAGAGCGACAACGCCGACCACGCAGGCCAGGACGACCCAGGAACTGAAGCTCGTGTGCCTTCCTCGCTGCCGCTGCTTGCCGGACCGTCTGGACCTTCTGGAACGCCTGGAGCCGTCGGCGCCCTTCGCGTGGCCGGCGCTCGACGGGCCCGCCACTCGCGGCGCCGCATCGACAGCGGCCTCCGCGAGCAGGCGGCGGCAGGTCGCGGCGAGCTCGCCCGTCCCGGCGGCGAGCGGCACTATCGCTTCCGAACGCGCCGGAGCCGTGGTGCCGCCGTCGAGGATGCGGCCGGCGCGCACGAGTATCTCGCCCCGGCCCCCCGCCGGGGCGAGACTGATCCAGCGCTGCACGTGCTCGCCCCGGATGACCACGCCCCCCGCCCGGTCCCGGTACACGGTGTGCTCACGCCACAGCACCTCGGCCAACTCACTGGCCGTATCCCTTAGTTGTCCACTCATTTCTCCCCCTTCGCCCCCACGGCAGGTCGATCAAGCAACGCACTCTAGCGGCAGGTTCACACCAAGTCCGTCGGCGGGGCCTGCGTACGCGGAGCGCCGCTGGGCGCCGCTGGGGGCCACGGCGGCGAGGTTCTGAGTCAGGACGCGAACCGGAGACGTCAGCTCCGGAGTCGGCCCATCTCCCGTTCTGCGCAAGCCCGGAAGTCGCGCGGTGGGCGGCCGGTGAGGCGCTGGACGGTGTCGGTGGTGCGGTCCTCGGCGCCTTCGGCGATGGCGCGGTCCATACCGGCGAGCATCGCGGCGAACTCGACGGGCATGTCGGCGGCCAGGCGGTCGCGCATCTGCGCGTAGGTCAGCCGGCGGTGGGTGACGGTCCGGCAGGTGACTTGCGTGAGGATGGCGGCGATGTCGCCGTAACTCAGCGCTTGTGGCCCGGTGATGATCAGGTCGGTGTTCGGGGCCTGCGCCTCGGTCAGCGCGTGCACGGCGACGTCGGCGATGTCGCCGGCGTCAACGAACCCGACGCGACCATCGCCGGCTGCCGTTCGGATGGTCCCGTCCGCCCGAATGGTCCGGGCGTGCGCGTGGTTGCCGGTGAAGTTCTGCATGAACCACGAGGGCCGCAGGACGGCCCACTCGGAGAACAGGCCCGGCAGGGCTTGGTGAACCTGCCCCACAGCCGGGCCGCCGATGGGGATCGCCGACGAGCTGAGCAGCACCGCCCGGCGGACTCCTGCCGTACGGGCCTGCTGGAGGAAGGGCAACATGACGGCTGCTGGGTCCCGAGCGCCGAGCGGCGGGATGAGGTAGACCCGGTCCACGCCTTCGAGGGCGCCTTCGAAGGACGCGGAGTCGTCCCAGTCGAACCGCACGGGACAGGACCCGCCCACGGGGGTGGCGCGCCGACTGGCGGCTTTGACACGCCGGCCTGCGGCGGTCAGTCGGGCGGCGACGCGGCTGCCGGTGGTGCCCGTGGCCCCGATGACCAGCGTGAACTCCTCGGACCCGCTCATCAGTTGTTCCCAGCAAAGTGGGTGGCGGAGGCTACGTGGCCGGGGTACTTCCCGTACAGGTCCATCGATGCGGCGCTCACGCTCATGGGTTGCTCCATCCCGTACGATGCGGACCGTCGGTCCGTTTTATGAGGGACGATACGGACCCACGGTCCGCTTCGCAACCGGAGGAATCGCATGCCCGACCGCAAGCCACGCTCGGACGCCACGCGCAACAGGCAGGCTGTCCTTGCGGCTGCCGATACGCTCTTCGCCCGTTGCGAGAGCCCTGAGACGGTCACCATGGCCGACATCGCGGCAGCGGCCGGCGTCGGCAAGGCAACGCTCTTCCGCGGCTTCGGTGACCGCACGGGCCTGATCCACGCGCTGTACGAGATGCGGCTCGCACCGATCAGGCTCGCCGCCGAAGAGGGACCCCCGCCTCTGGGGCCCGCCACTCCGCCACTCCAGCGCGTACCCGCCCTCCTCGACGCCGTCCTGTGCTTCAAGATTGACAACCGCCACCTTGCCCTGGCGCTGGAGGGAACCGGCGCCGGCAGCCCTTATGCGGCCGAGCACTACACCCGGTGGCACAGCACACTCCAGACCGCGCTGGAGCGAATTCCCGGGCTCACTGACAGCTCTTTCACCGCGCATGCCCTGCTCGCTGCCACCCGCGCCGACCTCGTCGAACACCTCATCGGCCGACAGCGGATGACTCGTGAGCAGATGCGGGCTCAACTGACGGCCTTCACCGCCCGAGTCCTGGACTCCCGTGCACCACTCGATTGACCCGGTTCAGGTTCGCTGCGGCCCCGGGCTCGTGAGGCGTCAGCTGTAGTCGAGTTCGATGTAGTCGATGTCGGTCAGCTCCACCTGGAGGCCGGGGGCTCGGCGGCCGCGGTCCTTGAAGTACTCCTCCTGAAGGCCTTCGGCGGCGATGCGCTGCAATTGCTGTTCGGTGGCGCCCGCGGCCTGCGCGTCGAAGAGGCGGCTCGCGTACGCGGGCGGCAGGTGCTGGGTGATGAGCCGCAGCCGGCTGTCGTCCGTAGTACCCGGCGCCGCGGTGAATCCGAAGCGCGCGCGGGTCTCGATCACGATCCCGGTGGTGCTGGCGGCCTGCTTCTTGGCGCGGTCACGGACCTTGGGCTGCCAGTTCTTGCCCACCTCGGCGACCAGGCGGGCGGCGAGGTCCTTGCGGGGCCGTTTGAACTGGCCCTTGAGGTAGCGCTCCACCGTGCGCTGGGAGGTGCCGAGCCGCTCGGCCACGGCCTTGGTGGAACCCTTTTCGTGCTTCACGAGGAACCGCATCTGTGCCTGCGCGGACTTCGGAAGAGGCCGGGTGAACGTGCTCGCTTCGGCCTTGTCGAGGCTGTCGCCAAGAATGCCCATCGCTGACCCCTGGTCTCCTATTCTCCGTCGGCCGACGCGTCGGTGCCCTTGATGTGCCGGGCGGGGTTGTGGCCTTGATCGAGCATCTGCACAGCCCACATCATCGGCTGGCTGCCCTCGCACTTGACCATCCCCGGTGAGACGCCGAGGCGGAATCCCCCGGGCAGTGGCTTGTCCTCGGGCGTGCGGGGCAGGAAATCCAGCGGTGAGGGGCCGTCGGACAGGTATACGGCGCAGTCGGAGAGCACGGCCACCGGGAAGAGTCCGACACCTGCGAGCTTGAGCATTTTGCGATGCATGTTGATCCGGGCGGCAGAGATGACGGCGGCGCGGATGTCGGGGCGCCAGGTCGGACGCTCCAGGGCCGGCCAGCGTTCGCCCGGCCGGTAACCCACGCCCTGAGGGCGCTCGCGGAGCTTGCCGATGCCGCCCTTGACCGTGGATTTGATCGCGGAAAGGACAGCGGCCTGCCCGACGTCGACCTGCTTGTGCCGGTCCATCGCCGCTAGGAACTCGGCCTCGCCCATTCCGGAGACGACACCGAGCTGTTCCATGGTCGCCATGTACGCGTCGCGCAGCCGCGAGTACCAGGAGTCCAGGTACGGTCCGTGCTCGCGGCGGACGTACGCCCGCTCAGGCTGTACCCGGTGCCCGAGTTCCACGGCGTAGGCGACGGTCGGCGTCGCGTACCAGGCGGGGCCGTCCGGCCGGACGCCGTGCGGGGTGAACGGGTTCGGAAGGCGCCGGTCGATCTCGATGTGGGACAGGTCTACGAGCCAGCTGCCGGGCAGCTTCGGGTCGAACGCCGGATTGTGGATGTGCGCGGCAGGGCCGAGGCCGACGTTCAACCGGTTCGCGGCGGCGGCGAACGCCATGTTGACGTCGATGCCGACGGCGTACGGCTTCGCGCACTCCTCGTCGGTGAGCAGCTCCGGATCGCGGATCCACTCGTACGCCTCTTCGTCGAGGACTTCGTCGGGGGTGCGCCGGTGGCCACGCGGGTACAGGGCGGTGACGACGGGGTGTTCGTCCGGGGCTTCCGGGGGCGCGGGGTCCACCGGGGCGGTGAGTGAACCGGGGTTCGGGCCGGACGACCACGCGCCGGTCGCCGCGTCCTTGACCGCGCGGGTCGGCGGGCGCAGCGCGGTCATCAGCTCCAGGCCGGACACGGCACAGGAACCGCGCGGGGTGATGACTCTGGTGGCGTACGCGCCCAGTACCTGGGCGAGTTCGGCAGCCGGCAGCCCCGCGGCCTCGCCCCAGGCGCGTACGTCGAGCGCGCCCCAGGGCACGATCGCGAACTGGACGCACTGGCGCCGGCCGGCCTGCGCCGGGCGGTACACCCTGGCCCAGGGTCCGAAACCGCGCCTGGTCGTCTTCCAGTTCGCCCGGACGATCTGCTTGTTGACCTTGTGGTCCTCGGGCAGGCGAAGACCTCGCCGGTCCTCCAGGGCAGCCGGGAGGCCGAGCCGCTCGGCGGCCGAGGCGGTGATGACGACCAGCGGGTCGGCGTCCTTGCCGTTGCGGTTCAGCCGGGGCGCTCCCAGCTGCGCCTCGGTAAGGGCCCAGTCGACCAGGGCCGGAACCGTCGTGGCCGGGCAGTCGAGCACCAGGCCGCCTACGCAGTACGCCGATCCGTCACCGTCGAGCACCGCGAGCGGGCCGTTGGCGAAGCGCGGATCGACGGCCACCGCGGTGTTGGCGGGCTCTCTCGTCGCAGGCCTCTTCGCGGCCGGGCGGCGCGACGCCGACGGCGTGCGGGCCGGGGGTGGCATCGCCGGGATCTCCGGCGCCGCAGGGGCGGTTGGCCGTTCTGGCGGAACGGCGGCGACTTGCGCCTCCTGCGCCGCGCGAGCGGTTCCCGGTTCGGGCGCGGCTGCCAGTTGGGTGGCGATGCCTTCCAGGAGCTTGGCGTAGGCGGCTCGGGTGGTTCCCTGAGGTTCGCTGCGGCCTGCTTCCCATCCGGCCACGGTGGTCCGCGTGACGTCGAGTGCGGCGGCGATCTCGCTCTGGGTGAGGCCGTAGTCGGTGCGCAGCCGGGCACGCTCGGCCGGCTCGGGCAGGTGAGTGCGGCGCGGCCCGGACTTCAGGAGGGCGTCGACGGGGTCGGGCTTGCTGGCCATGCGGCGCTTGCTCCTTCGGTGTAGTCGTCGTCAGTCGTTGTCGGGCGCGGACGTGCGGTGCGGGGCGGAGTCCAGGAACTCGCGCAAGTGCCGGCCGGTGAGGATGCGGGCGGGATTGCGGCCCGGGGGCAGCGGGAGTCTGTGACCCAGGGCCCACTGGAAGCGGGCGGCCGGTGCGAGGTCGAAGGCGTACTTGCCGCCCGCGGTGACGTCGGGCCGGGAGCTGACGATCCGGAAGGCCCCGACGCAGACGCCGCCGTCGACGAAGGCCAGCAGGAAGTCGCCGTGTTTCCCGACGGTCTGGGTGGAAAAACGCCACCACCGGGCCGCTCCTTCCGCAACGGTCTGGCCACTGCGAAGCGACTGCCTCACATCCACCGCGAGCATCCGTCCCCCGTCTCCGTCCCATGCCTTTCTCCGCAGAACGATTCGATCTTAGCCCAGAGCAACACCTTTTATCGGCGGATAAAAAGCGCGTCGGCAGTGGCCCCGACTCCCAGGCGGAGTTCAAGGAGAAGGGGGACGTGCCACCGCCGAGCACAGGCCTTCAGACGCCCCACAGGGTCGTACTCCTCGTCTTGCGTGGCCGATCTGTCGTCGGCGTTCAGCACATGGTGCCCGTGCTGGCCCCGCAAGCCGGACTGGCGCACCGTCACTCAAACGTGGTTCACAAGTGGCTCTCGATCTGGCTGCGGGCCTCTCGCAGAGCTCTCACACATGGTCATTTGGGAGAGTCGCCGTGGGCGGCGATCGTCACCCTGCTGTCCCGGGCGGCGGCATTGCGGCCACCCGGGACCAGGGCGTGCTGCATGGTTCAGACGGTTACGGGCCGGGCTGTGGGCAGGTGCCGGTCCGCCTTCGTCGTCTGCCGCCCGTCGCCGTCGACCTCGAAGTACGAGGCGCCGGCCGCGCTGGGGTACTGGCCGGTGACGTAGTAGTCGGTGGTGAAGCCGAGAGCGGCCTGGCTGCCGAGGGTGTCGCCGTTGGCCCGCACCGGCAGGAGCTCGTGGTGCTCCATCCACAGGCAGGCGGAGCTGTGCTCGGGGATGGTCAGGCCCCGGGTCTTTGCCTCCTCGCGCATGGTGGTGATGTTGGTGCGGCGCTCGTAGCCGAGCTCGATGGTGGTGGACACCGAGGTAGTGACGGTGGCCTCCACTCCGATACCGAAGGGCTTGCCGCCGGCGCTCACTCCCGCCGACATCCCGACGGTGATACCGGTGTTCTCGGTGAAAGTCTCCCCCTCCTCCTTGGAGACGCCGGTTTTGACCATCTGCGACTCCTCCTGCGGAACGGTGCCGTTGCGATTGTCGCGGTAGAGGATGAGCTCGAAGTGACGCTTGCGGCGAACCTTATAGAAGGGGGAGTTCTCCAGCTTCCAGTCCTCCTCGCGTCCACGGTCGTCGATCATGAAGTAGGGGACGGTGACGGTGCGGTCGGTGATGACGGTCGTCGCCGGCGGGCGTGCGTGCGAGGTCAGCTCCGGGATCTCCGGGCCGTCACGCTTCTCAATGACCGCCGGCAGGTCCAGGACCCACGTGGTCGGCGTCGGCGCCGGGGTGCCCGAGGAGGTGACGGCGGTGAAGTTCCCGCACGGCAGGAACAGGTGCTCGTCCAGGTCGCCGTCCGGATACGGCGGGTTGACGACCGACCACAGCCGCAGACTGCCGCTGTCGTAGAGCACCGTGCCGCACTCGCCCTGGCGCACATACGGGCGGCCGTTGTGGGTCTTCTTCACGCATGCCGTCCAGCACAGCCAGTCCGGGAACTGTTCAAGCTCATAGTCCCAGCGAAAGACGATGTCGCCGAGCGCGACGTAGCCCTCCGGCGGGATCGGGCGCCACACACCGTAGGGAAACTGTCCGTCCAGCGGCAGCTGGGCGACGCGTTCCCAGGTCACCGGCGGCCGCAGCAGACTGCCGTCGGCGGACACGTCCTTCAGCATCAGCACCCCGCCCTTGGGGTCCCTGTCGATCAGGCCGACTTTGTGCCCACTGGACAGCCGCTCCGTCGGCGTCGTGTGGCCGTCGTAACCAGTGAACGGCATGTGCGTCGATCCGATGCTTCCTCCTGTGCCCTGGGCCGTCCGGAACGACAGCTCAAGGTCTCCGTACCGCTGTGTCGTGGTCATAAGCCCACTCCTCCGAGGTGGCACGGCCGGACAGCAGCTACCCCGCGGCCGCACCGCATGCGACATCAAGCATCACTCTAGGTCACGATATGGACACCAATAGTCACACGCGCTAGGGGGGCGGCCGGTACCGGTGAGATTGATCGGGCTTGGCGCGGACCAGCGGTGCGAGGGAGAGACGAACTCGTCGGCTCCTCGGCGAACTCCCGTTTAGTGGGGCTCGGCACCGGAAGGACAGCACCGGGGTGCCGGCGACTTCCGTCTTGGCGCCGCCGCCGGGCTGACGGCGGCGCGGCGGCCCCGGCCGACGCGCAACGGCTGAGCGCGCCCCGATCCCCGGCCCGCGGCCGTGCCGCCCATCCCGCCTGCCCCTTACTCCTTCACTCCAGCCAAGGGACATGGGCAGAGCGGCCGCAACGGGGATCTCAGCGGTCCGACCACGGCGAAACCGCGTGGTGACCGGCGCGGACACGGGCACGGCTCTCCCGGGCGCGCAACAGTAGGCGCAACCCCAATCGCAACAGATGGCGCAACAAGTAGGCGCAACCCTGTCGCAACCTCGTGCTCCTGGCCGACCGGGACGCCCGGTCACGCGGCCTGGACGACTCCCCGGGCGCGGGCCAGCTGCCGCAACTCGGAGCGCGCCGCCGGCACCGAGGGGACGGTGTCCCAGTGGGGGTGCCACCACAGCCGTCCGGACAGGAGCAGCAGGCGGCGGCGCAGGGCGGTGGTGTCGCGGGGGCGGAGTGCGGCGAGCGCGGCGTAGGTGGCGTTCCAGGCGGCTTGCGTCTGCACCAGGTCGTCGGGGAAGTCGGTCACGTCCATATCGGCATTAGATCGCCTGTTCGAATTCCCTGTCATCTCGGACACACCCCGTCCGACCAGCCGTGGTTGTCCCCTGCCATCGCACCTTGAGCATGTGCCATCGAACTTTGACCAGTCGCCGCGAAGGGTCGAACACAACGACGCTGGCCTTCGGACTACCCGGGTGTCCGGGCAGTCCGAAGATCAGCGGTCGCGGTTCCACCAATCCACGGTCTCCAGCGTCAGCACCTTCTTCTCCAATGCCTCTGCCGCATCGCCGCTCGCGGTGACAGCCCAACAGACATGCAGATCCGCCCATGCCAGCGCGGCCTTGCCCCAATCAGTCGCCCGCTTGGGCCGGCCCGTTTCGACTTCCGCCAGGCGCTCGCGCAACCAGCTGGCATCCGCCAGCGCCCGGTCGAAGACTGCTTCGCCGAGCCCGGAGGCCAACGCCTTGCCACTGGTGTAACGCCGCAACCTACCCCGCAGCCCCTGACCCGACCGCTCCCCAGCCCTGCCCACGTACACCACAGGGCCTGTCGCACCCTGCCGGGCGAGGTAAACACCAGGCAGCAGCGGCACCTCGGCGACACTCAGCGGTACCCAGTCTGACCAGCTAGCCGCATCCGAGAGCTCCTGACCAAGCGGCTTCCCCACCCCGCCCCCCTTACTGACTAACCGCCGGAGGATCACTGAAGCTCCGCCATCTTGAAGTGGCTGGTCCGCGGGGTGGCGTGACCCCGTTTCGGGCTGCTCGTACTGGTCGCGGGCGGCAGTCTGGGG